>CBFHPD010000141.1:0-2602 GCA_965657495.1 uncultured Flavobacteriales bacterium | reverse complement strand
ATAAGGTTATTCACCTAACGACTTCAAATATATCATGAAATATCCTTACACACAATTTCATGGGCAACAAACGCCTTTGTCAGTTTGTCAAACGGGGATATACAAAATGACAAAGCCCCGGCGGCTGCCGAGGCTTCTTCCTGTGTGCGCCCAGCAGGACTTGAACCTGCGACCAATGGATTATGAGTCCACTGCTCTAACCAACTGAGCTATAGGCGCAAAAAGGGAGTCCAAAAATAGCGCACACACCGGACAATTCGACACCACGCGAATGCAGTAGATTGCACCCATGAAGCGACGCGAACTGGATCCGGCTGTTTGGGGAGTGGCATCGGTTTGGGGGGTGGCCGAGGCGGGATTGGGCGGCGTCATGCACGGACTTAAGCTGCCCTTCACCGGACTCACCGTCGGCGGTGTAGCCGCCACGGTCCTCATCGTCCTCGCCGCCCTCGAACGCGGTTTGTACCACCCTGATCGCACGCCCTCCCGCAGCACATCCACCCTGCTCCAAGTCACGGCCACAGTCCTCCTCATCAAAGCGTTGGCCAGCCCCCACAGCCCCATCACCGCATACGTGGCTGTCGGATTCCAGGGCCTCCTCGCGGCGGCGCTGTTCCGCGTCGTGCCATCCTTCCGGCTGGCGGCCTTCGTGTTCACGGTGCTCGCGATGACCGAATCGGCGACCCAGAAGCTGCTGATGATGTGGCTCGTTTACGGGCATGCGTTCTTTGACGCGCTCGACGCCTTGACGGGCTATGCTTCGGGCCAAATCGCCGCACTCAACCTCCCCCTGCCCCTCTCCTCCACCACCGTCCTCGCCCTCTTCCTCGGCATCTATGCCGGATGGGGAGCCGTCCTGGGATGGACCGTGGGGCGGTGGCCGCAGCGCGCTCACCGGTTGGCTCCGGAACTCCTCGCCAGTTGGGAGGACAGCCCCTCCGCCACACCCAGCTCAGCACCCCGCAAGCGACGCCGCCGGTACCTCGTCCTCGCCGTCCTCCTGGCCGTCCTTGCCGCAGCCGGTTCGACGTGGGACGAACTCGGCTGGCTGCTCGTCCGGACCATCGCCATCACCGCCCTGCTCTTCGGCATGGTGGGGCCGTGGACGCGCCGCCTCATCGAACGCCGGGCGGGGTCGGAACGGCGCAACCAAGCCCTCCACCTCATCGCCTCGTTCGACCAACAGCGCCGTCGGTTCACATGGGCCTTCCGCTCCGCCCAGGCCCACGTTCCCCGCTGGCAGCTGCCACTCGCCGGACTCGAACGCTGGGTCCTGCTCAACCTCGTCGCCCCCATCGCACCGCCTGAACCAACGCCGCATGCCGATTGAGTTCCTGTCCTTTCCCGTGCAATCCGGCAAGACGTCTTGGCTGGAGGCCACGTTTTCGGGGCGGCCGGACGTCTTTGGCTTCTTGACGCCGGGCGGGCCGGAAGACCGGCGGTTGCGCGCATTGCCGGGGGGCGAGGAGCGCCCCTATGCGGCGGCTGAAGGGGTGGAGGCGATCGAAATCGGGCGGTTCAGGCTGGATGTGGCGGCGTTTGAATGGGGTTTGGCCCAGCTGCGGAAGGCCATCGACCACCCGGCCTGCAAGCGGCTCATCATCGATGAAATCGGGCTCCTCGAAGTGCGCGAAAACCGCGGTTTTGCCCCGGGAATCGACGGCATCATCGAAGCGGTGCGGCGGCGCAAAGACCTGACGACCTACCTTGTCGTCCGCGATTTCCTGCTGCCAGAAGCCCGACATAAGTGGCAACTGCACGATGCGCCGGTCAACAACCCCGCGCTGTTTCCGGCCATGCCGCCCATCACCGGACTCGTGCTCGCGGGGGGCCAAAGCCGGCGCATGGGCACCGACAAGGCGTTCATCCACCGCGGCGGCATCCCGGCCTACATGCAGGCCGCGGGGCTCCTCGCCCCCCATTGCGATCGGGTCCTCATCAACGGGCCGGCGGACTACCCGCCGTTTGAAGCCTGGCCCGATCGGAAGGATGTGGCGGGCCAGGGACCGATGAGCGGGGTGCGCACGGCGGCCACCGCTGGACACGCCCTGCTTGTGCTCGGCGTGGATTACCCCCACCTGCAGGCCGCCGCCATCGAACGGTTGGTGGCGGCAGCGCTGCTGAGCGGGCGCAGCGTCTGCTTCAAGCAAGCCGGTCGGTTGGACGCCGCGGCCTTGGAGCCCCTCGTGGCGTACTATGCCCCGGAGGACCTCGCGGCATTGGCGGCGTGGACGGGCACTTCGCTGCGGCGGTTTTTGGCCCAGCGCCAGGCCGTGGTCCTCCCCCACGACCACCGGCTTGGCCTCGTCAGCGTGGATTTGCCGTAAATTCGAGGACATGGAGAGCACGTTCACGACCCCGGTGGTCCGCTGGTTTGCGGAAGGCAAACGCGCCGTAATGAGCGATGCAGTGGCCGTGGAAGAGCCGTTGGAAATCCGGGTGGTGCACCGCGGGGAACGGCGCACCGTGGCCGTGACCATGCGCACCCCGGGCGCGGATGCCGCACTGGCCTGCGGGTTTTTGTTCACCGAGGGCGCCCTCCATTCGCCTGACGATGTCGTAGCCATCGAGGCCCGGGAATCGGTGGTGGACGTCCACCTCG
>CBFHPD010000140.1:0-17616 GCA_965657495.1 uncultured Flavobacteriales bacterium | reverse complement strand
GCCACACCCCCAACCCGCTCAAGTCCTTCCGCTCCTCGTGGTTCTTCGAACGGTGCATCAACTCCGTGGCCACCCACATCACGCCGAGCGACAGCATCATGCCCATGAACGGCGGCAAATGCGTCACGGTCTTGAACACCGGCACGAACAACAACCCGCTAACCCCAAGGGTGAAAATGAGGTTCCGCTCTGCAGGTGTGGTCGGGTCGCCTGCGTGCTCGTCCTTGATGCGCGGGCGCGTCACTTCCCCTTTCAGGGTGAACGACAACACCCCCAGCGGCACCAAGAGCGCCACCAACGAAGGCACGAACAAATGCGTCACGATGACGCCCGTGCTCAGCTGCCCTCCGATCCACAGCATCGTGGTGGTGACGTCCCCGATGGGCGACCAGGCGCCACCGGCATTCGCCGATACCACCACCATTCCGGCAAACAGCCACCGCGTTTCCTTGTCATCGATGAGTTTGCGCAACAAAGAAATCATGACGATGGACGTGGTCAAGTTGTCCAAAACCGCCGAGAAGAAGAACGTGAGCAGTGCCAAAGTCCACAGCAACTTCACTTTGTTGGTGGTGCGGATGCGGTCCGTGATGACCGCAAACCCTTCGTGCGCATCGACCAACTCCACAATGGTCATGGCCCCCATCAAGAAGAACAAGATCGAACTGATTTCCTCCATGTGGTGCATGAGGCGGTGCTCGAAGAAGGCGCTCAACACCGGCGTGTGCCCATCCCCGTGTTCCCCAGAAAACAGCTTGAATGCGTCGGTCAAATGCTCCGCCGGAGCGTGGGTTCCGACCACAAAAAGCCCCCAACAAATGGTTCCCGTCAACAGCGCCGTCGCCGCCTTGTCGATGTGGACGTTGTGTTCGAGGGCGATGAAGACATAGCCGAGGATGAAGACTGCGAGGATGATGAATTCCATAAGGGGTCTCAATTTTGCGCTTGGAAGTTCGGGCGTTTCCGAACCGCGTCCAAATCAGGTCAGCTGCTCGAGGGCGATTTCGAACGCCGTGGCGCTGAGGTGAGTGGTGGCGGGATGCTTCGCGTGCGTGGCTTCGAGGGCCCGGCGGATGGTCGCCGAGGTGTCGTCGAAAATGGCGCGGTCGCTCATGTCCACATCGGCATCGCTCATCAGGTAGGCGAAGACCCGAGCCATGCCGCAGTTGGCGATGAAATCGGGGATGACGGCGAGGTGGTTGTCGGCGTATTCGGCGATGGGGCCGTAGAAAATCTCGGTATCCGCGAAAGGCACGTTGGCGCCGCTCGAGATGACCTGGATGCCGGCGGCGATCATGCGGTCGAGCTGGTTTTGGGTCACCAAACGCGAAGCCGCACACGGCAAGAACACATCCGCCTCCACGTCCCAAATCCGGTCGTTCACTTCCTCGAAGCTCAACATGCCGTCACGGTTCAAGGTGTTGCCCTTCTTCGTCAAGAACAGGTCAAGCACGTCAGCGGGTTCGAGCCCCTCGGGAGCGATGAGGCCGCCCGCCCGGTCGATGATGCCCACGACGTGGGCCCCGGCCTCCGCGAGGTAATAAGCAGCAGCGGCGCCTACATTCCCCCAGCCTTGTACGATGACGCGCTTGCCCTCCACGGAACCGCCGTAGATGGTGTAGTATTGGCGCACCGACTCGCTGACGCCGAAGCCCGTGATGAGGTCCGCCACGCGGTACTTGCGGGTCACGTCCGGCGAGAGCTCGAGGTCCTCCACGACTTGGCTCACGCCTTGGCGGAGGTTGCCGATGCGCCGCACTTTCGCCGCTTCATTGGGCTTGAAATGCCCCGAGAAAACGCCTTCCTGCGGGTGCCAAACCCCGCACGCCTCAGTCATCGGAATCACCTCGTGGATCTCATCGACGTTCATGTCGCCCCCGGTGCCGTAGTAATGCTTGAGCAAGGGCGTCACCGCCGCGTACCACCGCCGCAACACGCCGTCCTTGCGCGGGTCGGCCGGATCGAAGCAGATGCCGCTTTTCGCGCCGCCAATTTGCGGGCCGCTGACGGTGAATTTGATCTCCATCGTCTTGGCCAAACTCTCCACCTCGCGCTTGTCGAGGCGCGGGTGCATCCGCGTGCCACCACCGGCCGCACCTCCTCGCAACGAATTGATTACCACCCATCCACGGGCTTCAGTTTCGGAATCATGCCACTCGAAAACTATTTCCGGGTTGCGGCTTTCGTAGCGCTTGAGCAGGTCTTTCATGGTCGATGTGTTGATCGGCGGCGACGAAGATACTGCAGGTGTCAGGCCCAAACCTGTTCCCACGCCCATTTTAACCCGAGCAGGCAACCTTCCCCATGCCGCTCCGGTTTTCACATCATGCGACACCTTGCTTCCCTCCTGCTCTTCTTCGCGTTAACCACCTCGGGAACTGCCCAGTGCTCGGCCTTGAACATCGCGGTTTCCGCCTCGGACACGGGCTATGTCCAACTCTACCACCCGGGTTTTTTCATGTTTGGATCCACCGCAAACGACGGCGGTTTTGGCAACCAATGCCACTGGACCGTGACCACGATGGACGGCGAAGCCGTGTTCGACACCCTGACCACGGGAGCGTGGGCTGATCAATCGTTTGCCCTCTTCGACCACGGATTGAGCGTTCAGGATTCGATGTTGGTGGAGCTCATCTTGACCCACCCGGAGGAGCCGATGGATTGCTGCATGGCCGATACCTTGATTTGGGTCGAGGACGACTTCTTCAACTTCGGTTCTTGGGAAACCGCCTCGTTGAACCTCGGCGCGGATTGCTCGGGGCTGTTAGCGGTGGAGGAAGCCGCGCCTGAAGTTGCCGTTTATCCGCAGCCGGCCCGGGCTGTGTTCCGCGTCCGGTTGCCCGCTGATGCCACGCGCCTCGTGTTGACGGGCGCCGACGGCCGCACGTGGGCGGAGTTCCCCGTGGTTGCGTCCGCGGCGGAATACCCGCTGACAGGCGTGCCGACCGGGCTGTACGTGGTGAACGCATGGAATGCGCGCGGCGAATTGGTGGCGGTGACGCGTTTGATGAAAGTCCCGGATTAAGGCCAAACCCCGTACAGCGCCCCGCCAACGGCATCCCGCGCCGCCCCTGTCACCCTCGCCCACGTGTTCGGCACCCCGTGCACACGGAGCCATGCGAGCAGCGCAAAGGCATGGGCCTCCTTGCCATCAATGAGCTCGGGCGATGCGGGCAGCACATGCTCCAACCCCTGCATGAGCGTGGCATTCCAAGCACCTCCACCGGTCACCAAGGCCCTCCGCCCCTTCGCCGCAGCGCGCACGGCTTCGGCGATGTGGGCGGTAACGGTGGCCAGCAGGTCATCGGTGGGCGCATCAGCATGCCGCTCGATGAGGGGCCACCACCAGGCGTCCACCTCCTCGCGGCCGAGGCTCTTCGGGGTGGGTCGGGCGAGGTAAGGAACTTCGCCGAGGGCTTGGGCGAGGGCGGGAAGGGGCCGGCCGCGAGCGGCGCGCTGGCCGCCGCGGTCGTACCGTTCGCCTTCCCGCTCGGCGAGGCGGTTCAGCAGCAAGTTGCACGGCACGATGTCCCAAGCGCCTTCGGGCGTGCTGATGTTCGCGATGCCGCCGAGGTTGATGGCCACTTCCGCTTCCGGGTAGAGCCACGCATCCGCGACCGGAACGAGGGGCGCGCCTTGGCCGCCGAGGGCCACGTCGAGGCTGCGGAAGTCGCAAACCACGGGCAGGCCGCATGCAGCGTGGAGGTGGGCACCGGACGCGAGCTGACCGGTGTGGCCGAGGTGGGGGGCATGGAAGACGGTTTGGCCGTGGAAGCCCACCAAGTCCGCCGACATCCCCTGAATCGCCTCGCCACACCACGTCGAAAACGCCGCCGCCGCCGCCACCCACTCGCGGGCGTCCGCTTCGTAGAGCGCCTCAAGCCGGGAGCGCAAATCCGACGGAAACGGCTCCGTGCGAACCGTGAGGAGCTCCGCATCGAGCCCTCCGCCGGCCGTGCGAGCGAACCGCGATGTCGCGATGTCGAGGCCGTCGAGGGAAGTCCCGCTCATGAGGCCGATGACGGTTTGGGGACGTGTGGGGACGGATTCTGGAAGCTGCATGCCTTGAACGGTCGGAGGGGCGCTATCTTCGCAACCGAACGGATTTGTTAACATCAACGAGAAGGCAATGAACCTGCAACTCACCGAAGAACAAATCGCCGTGCGCGACGCCGCCCGCGATTTTGCCCAAAATGTACTCAAACCCGGCGTGATCGAGCGCGATCGGGACCAACGATTCCCCGCCGAAGAAATCAAACAGCTCGGCGAGCTCGGTTTCATGGGCATGATGGTCGAACCGCAATACGGCGGCTCCGGCATGGACACGGTCTCGTACGCGCTGGCGATGGAGGAGATTTCGAAAGTGGACGCGTCGGCGAGCGTGTGCATGAGCGTCAACAACTCGCTGGTTTGCTATGGATTGCAGGCCTATGGCACCGAGGAGCAGAAGCAGAAATACCTTGTTCCGCTTGCTTCAGGCCAAAAAATCGGGGCCTTCTGCCTCAGCGAGCCCGAAGCCGGATCCGACGCCACCTCCCAGCGGACCACGGCCATCGACATGGGGGACCACTACCTCCTGAACGGCACGAAGAACTGGATCACGAACGGCAGCACCGCCTCCACCTACCTCGTCATCGCCCAAACCGACACCGAAAAAGGCCACCGCGGCATCAACGCCCTCATCGTGGAACGCGACATGCCCGGCTTCATCGTGGGCGCGAAGGAGGACAAGCTCGGCATCCGCGGATCCGACACCCACACGTTGATGTTCAACGACGTCAAGGTGCCGAAGGAAAACCGCATTGGCGAAGACGGCTTCGGCTTCAAGTTCGCCATGAAGACCCTCTCCGGCGGCCGCATTGGCATCGCTGCGCAGGCCTTGGGCATTGCGTCGGGTGCGTACGAATTGGCTTTGGCCTACTCAAAAGAGCGCAAAGCGTTCGGGAAGGAAATCAGCCGCCACCAAGCCATCGCCTTCAAGCTGGCCGACATGGCTACGCAGATTGAGGCGGCGCGCTTGCTCGTGTTGAAATCCGCTTGGTTGAAGGACCAGGGCGAGGATTACGATTTGGCCTCGAGCATGGCGAAGTTGTACGCTTCTGAAGTCGCGATGAAGCAGACGGTCGAAGCGGTCCAAATCCACGGCGGATACGGCTTCGTGAAGGAATACCACGTCGAACGACTCATGCGCGACGCGAAGATCACGCAGATTTACGAGGGCACTTCTGAGGTGCAGAAAATCGTCATCAGCCGGTCGGTCTTGAGCTGATCACTCGTAGGGTTCGAGCGGCTCGTTGCGGTGGTCCCAACGGGTGCGATTGCCTGCTGCGTCCCAAACTTCAATTTCCGGTTTGCCATCGCGATCGGCGTCTTCGACGGTGACGCGCGTGCCCTGCGTGCGGCGGGTCATGCCCACGGGCTCGTTGTTGCCGAAGGTGCGCTCTTCGACCCAGCCGTCGGCGCCGATGTACAGCACCGTGCTTTCGGCGATGCTGCCACCGAGGCGGAAGGCGGGTTCGCCGGGAACTTGGACCGGAGTCGTGGCGCGGTCGCTGCCGGTGCGGCTGAGGAGGCGGACGTGTTGGTCGGTTTGGCCGGCGTAGAGGTAGTCCTTGGAACCGACGCGGAGGTGGGCCAAATGGGCAATGGGCGTCCCGGTCGGCTTGAACGTCCACCCCGGGGTGACCTGCCCTTCTTCGCGGTAATTCAGGAGCTGGCCGTCGCCGGTGGCGATGAGGAAGCGGTATTTGCGGTTGCGGTCGTAGTCGGCGAGGAGCCACGCGGAAACGCCTTGGCGGGGCTTCACGGGGAAGCCCTTGACTTCGCGGCCGAGGACGTCGATGAGGTGGACGCCCCGGGTGGTGGCGAAGGCGCATTGGTACTTGCCGTTGCGGTAGAGGTCGACTTCGTGGGCGGTGCCGAGGAGGTCGCCTTCGATGGGAACGGACCAAATTTCGCGGCCGCCTTCGTAGGCCTTGACGGTGCCGGATTCGAGGCGGATTGCAAGGGGCTTGCCGGTGCGGTGGTTGCGGACCTCGCCGAGGGGGCGGGCGGTGGCGGGGGGTGCTGTGGGGTGGGGCGGGGCGGGCTGTGGGGCGGCGGTGTGCTGATGGGCGGCAGCGGCGTGGGGCGTGGCGGCGTGGGGGCGGTGGGACCAGGCGAGGCGGCCGGGACCGATGCGGACCGCTTCGGCGTAGCCGGACTCGGGGGCCCAGGTCCAGGCGTCGACGGCGGGGCGGGCGGTGGGGGCTGGCATCGGCGGGGTGGACCAGTCGCCGCGGCCGAGGAGGAGGCCGTCGGGGGTAGGGCGTGCCCAGGGGATGGAATCGGTCCAGTCGGCGCCGCGGGCGCGCCATTCGGCGGAGATGCCGGTGCTGTCGGACCAGCCGTAGCAGGTCAGGAAGTCGCCGTTTTGGCGCTCGAGTTGGAGGGTGGTGCCGTTGCCGCGGCCACAGAGAGCGGGGTGGGCCTGAGTGGGGGCCAAGCGGGAGGCTCGGGCGGTGAGGAGGTTGGGGATTTGGCCTGAACGGACCGCTGCCTGCCAAGCCGCCCAGGACGCCGGCAACTCCGCGCCCGCAAGCTCCGCCCCAAACGACGTCACATGCTCTGGCCGCGCCTTCCCCTCCAGGTCCACCGCCCGGAACGTGCTCCACACCTCCCCATCCCGCCGCTCCAACTCCGTCACGCCATGCCGCTGCGGATGCCATGCCGCGCGCAACGCCCCGTCCACCGCACCCCCGCCCCACAACGCGCGCCCCGCCGCATTCGCCGCCCACCAGCCCCGCTCAGCCGCCTCCCAGCCCTCATCCCCTTCTGGCTCCGCCGGCGCCACCATCACCCACGCCGAATCCGCCTCAAACCGCATCACCCACTCCACGCCCCACGGCCGTGCAGCCCGCCCCTCCCAACGCGTCCACCCCTCCCACTCCGGCCCCGCGACCTCCAACGGATCCCAGTCCTCCCCCTCCGCAGCCGGCACCACCAAAAACGCCGTCACCGCAGCGAACACCGCCACCACCGCTCCCAACGCCCATCCTTTCCATTCCGCATTCATGCCACCAAGTTCAGGAAATCCGGCTCCAATCCGGCCGCCCCGCCGCCGCACGTTTCAACTCCCGATTGAGGATAGCATGCTGCGGCTGCTCCAGCCCGGGGTCCTCCTCGAGCACCCGGGTCGCGATGTACCGCGCGGCCGTCAGCACCTCCCGATCGCGCATCAAATCCGCCATCTTCAAATCCGGCACCCCCGACTGCTGCGTGCCCATGAGGTCGCCCGGCCCGCGCAACTGCAAATCCACCTCGGCAATCTCAAACCCGTCATTGGTTCGGCACATCGTCTCCATCCGCAAAGCGCCGTCCTTGCTCAACTCGTCCTTGGTCATCAAGATGCAGTAGCTCTGCTCGGCACCGCGCCCCACCCGGCCTCGGAGCTGGTGGAGCTGCGCGAGACCGAAGCGCTCCGCTGACTCGATGACCATGACCGAGGCGTTGGGGACGTTGACGCCGACCTCAATGACGGTGGTGGCGACCAGGATTTGGGCTTGCCCCTCAGCAAAGCGGCGCATTTCCAACTCCTTATCCTCCGGCCGCATCCGTCCGTGCACAATGCTCAACCGGTAATCCGGCACGGGGAAGCGGCGCGACAGGCTCTCGTAGCCGTCCATCAAGTCCTTGTGATCCAGCGTCGCGCTCTCCTCGATGAGCGGATACACCACGTACACCTGCCGGCCGAGGGCGATCTCATCGGCCATGAACTGCTGCACCCGGAGGCGCGCGGCATCGGTGCGGTGCACGGTCCGGATGGGCTTGCGTCCCGGCGGCAGTTCATCGATGACGCTCACATCGAGGTCGCCGTATGCCGTCATCGCCAGCGTCCGGGGAATGGGGGTCGCCGTCATGACCAAAACATGCGGCGGTGGCGAACCCTTCGCCCAGAGCTTCGCCCGCTGCTGCACCCCAAACCGGTGTTGCTCATCGATCACGGCCAACCCCAACGCCTTGAACTTCACCCCCGGCTCGATGAGCGCGTGCGTCCCGACGAGGATGTGGACTTCCCCGCTCGCCAGCCCTTCGAGGATCGGCTTCCGGTCCACCGCCTTGACCGAGCCCGTGAGCAGCTCCACCCGCACGTCCATTTTCGCCAGCAACTCCTTGAAGCCGAAGTAGTGCTGCGTGGCCAAGATCTCGGTCGGCGCCATGACGCACGCTTGGTAGCCGTTGTCGATGGCCAACAGCGCAGTCAGCAGCGAAACCACGGTCTTCCCACTGCCCACATCCCCTTGCAGGAGGCGGTTCATGTGCCAGCCGGTGTTCGTGTCCGCACGGATTTCGCGCATCACGCGCTTTTGGGCGCCCGTGAGTTCGAAGGGCAAATGTTCCGAGTAAAACGCATTGAACCGGTCGCCCACGGCCGTGAAGCGCACCCCGGGTTGCCCCACTGTCGTGGCTTGTTTCTTCCGAACGAGGATGAGCTGGAGGTACAGCAGTTCCTCGAACTTCAAGCGGTTGCGCGCGCGCTCGGCGGCGGTGGCGTCGGCCGGGGCGTGGACCGTGCGGAAGGCCGCGTCCCGGCCGGGCATGCGGAGCTCGTCGAGGAGGTGGGGCGGGAGCGTCTCGGGGATTTCGAAAGCGTTTTGGCCCAAAACCGCGCGGATGAGGCGCGCCAACCCAGCCGATCCCAGCCCCCGGTTCGTCAGCTTCTCCGTCGTGGAATACACCGGCTGCAGCCCGAGTCCCTTCCGGGTCTGGAACGTGTCGAGGCGCTCCACCTCCGGGTGCGCGATGTTCCACTTGCCGCCAAACCGCGCGGGTTTACCGAAGATGACCACCTGCTGGTTGACCGGCAGTTGCGCCACGATCCACCGGCCGCCCTTGAACCACACCAGCTCGAGCGCTCCGGTTTCGTCCTGGAACTGGGCCACAATGCGCTTGCCGCGCTTGCTCGGCACCTCAGCTACCTTGCTGATGACGCCTTGCAATTGGATAGCCGCCGCGTCGGAATTGATCTCGGCCACGCGGACAAACCGCGAGCGGTCTTCGTAACGAAACGGCACGTGCTCAATCAAATCCCCGGCCGTGTGGATGCCCAACTCCGCGCGCAAAAAATCGGCACGTTGGGGACCGACGCCTTTCACAAATTCAATCGGAGTATCGAGCTGAACCGTTGGCATTGCATCCGCAAGGTCGTCTACGTGCCCCGTGAAAACAACACAGCCGCCCCGAAACGGAGCGGCTGTGCAAAAAATTTACTCGGTTAAAATCAGGCCAACATCGTGACCGGGTTCTCGAGGAACGTTTTCAAGGTTTGCAAGAAGGCCGCACCCGTCGCGCCATCCACCACGCGGTGGTCGCAGCTCAACGTCACCTTCATCACGTTGCCGGGCACCACGGCCCCGTCCTTCACGACGGGAACCTGCTGGATGCCGCCCACAGCCAAGATGCAGGCATCGGGCGGGTTGATGATGGCGGTGAATTCCTCAATGCCAAACATGCCCAAATTCGAGATGGTGAAGGTGTTGCCTTCCCAGTCGCTCGGTTGCAATTTCTTGTCGCGTGCCTTGCCTGCGAAATCCTTCACTTGCGCGCCAATGGCGGTGAGCGGCAAGGTGTCCGTGTGCCGCACCACCGGCACGAGCAAGCCATCTTCCACCGCGACGGCCACACCGATGTGGACGTGCTCGTTGTAACGGATGCGGTCGCCCAGCCACGAGCTGTTGACCGCGGGGTGTTGCTTCAACGCCAGCGCAGAGGCCTTGACCACCATGTCGTTGAAACTCACCTTCGTATCGGGGAGGGCATTGATTTGCTTGCGCGCCGCCATCGCTGCATCCATGTCGATGGACACCGAGAGGTAGAAATGGGGAGCCGTGAACTTGCTTTCGGCCAAACGGCGGGCAATGGTCTTCCGCATTTGGGAGACCGCCACCTCGGTGAAGCGCTCTTCTCCGATGGCCACCGGCGCAGCGGCTGCCGTTCCCGGCACGAACGCTTCGATGTCACGTTTGACAATCCGACCGGACTCGCCGCTTCCGGGAACCACGCCGAGCGGAATGCCACGCTCCTCCGCGAGGCGCTTCGCGAGCGGGGACGCCTTGATGCGGCCCTGGGTCGCCGGGGCGGGTGCGGGAGCCGCTACAGCCGCGGGCGCCGGAGCTGCTGCGGCCACAGGTGCCGGAGCTGGGGCCGGAGCCGGAGCTGCGACAGGCGCAGGTTCTGGAGCAGGAGCTGCTGCTGCCGGGGCGGGGGCCGACTCGTTCAACAGGGCCGAGAAGTCTTCGCCGTCCTCCCCGACGATGGCAAGGATGCTGTCGACCGGAGCCGAACCTCCTTCTGGAACGCCGATGTGCAGCAGCACGCCGTCGTTGAACGATTCAAATTCCATCGTCGCTTTGTCGGTCTCGATTTCAGCGAGCAACTCGCCGCTTTCGACCGCATCGCCGATGTTTTTATGCCAAGCGGCGACGACCCCTTCGGTCATCGTGTCGCTCAGTTTGGGCATCCGGATGATTTCAGCCATGGTAGCAGGTGGTGTGATCTGGGTTCAATTCTTTGAAATCAGTCGTTCACAAACGGATAAGCCTCCGAGTAAACGTCTTCGTACAACTCCTTCGGGTCAGGCAGTGGGCTGTTCTCTGCAAATTCGATGCATTCCTCGACGAGCGCCTTCACTTCCTTCTCCACTTCCTTCAAGCCCTCTTCGGTCGCCCAGCCTTGTTCGAGCAAGACGTTGCGCACGTGCAGAATGGGGTCCTTTTCTTGGTACTCGGACACTTCTTCCTTCGTCCGGTATTTCTGGGGATCCGACATGGAGTGCCCCTTGTACCGGTAGGTTTGGATGTCCAAAAGGTAGGGGCCCTTGCCTTCGCGGCAATGCGCCGCAGCCTCTGAGATCGCGGTGAACACCGCTTCCGGGCTCATGCCATCCACGGTCGCAGCCGGCATTTCGTAGCTCGCGCCCAACATTTTCAAGTCGGTCACGTTGGAGGTACGCTCCACCGAAGTCCCCATGGCGTACTGGTTGTTCTCCACGATGAAAATCACGGGGAGTTTCCAGGTCATGGCCATGTTGAAGGTCTCGTGGAGCATCCCTTGGCGGGCAGCGCCGTCGCCGAAGAACGTGAGGGTGACGTGGTCCTCCTTGCGGTACTTGTCGGCGAATGCGATGCCGGCACCCAATCCGATTTGGCCTCCGACGATGCCGTGGCCTCCGAAGAGGTTGCGCTCCTTGTCAAACATGTGCATCGAGCCGCCCTTGCCCTTGCTTGTGCCGGTCTGCTTGCCGTACAACTCCGCCATCACCAAGCGGGGGTCGGTGCCCAAAGCGATGGGGTGCGCGTGGTCGCGGTAAGCCGTGATCATGCGGTCGGTGGGGCGAATGGCCTCCACAGCGCCCGCGAGCACGGCTTCTTGTCCGATGTACAAGTGGCAAAAACCACCGAATTTTTGCTGGATGTAGAGCTGTCCGCAACGTTCTTCGAACTTGCGCATCAGGTACATGTCACGAAACCACTTCTCATACACCTCCTGGGAATGGGGCGGTTGGGTGGTCTTGGTAGAGCGCTTCGACTTGCCTGCAGCGGCTTTCGTGCTCCGTGCGCGGGTAGTAGTTGCCATGATCTTGAAAATCTATCGTGCAAATATAGGTTGAGAACCCACGAGACGGCCGTTCGGTTCAACCGAAAAAGGGAATCGCGGACGCGTTGGTGTACAAGCTACACGATTTAAACCCCGGAGGCGATTAAACTTTTGGTAGAAACCTCGTCTCACCTGCAGACGTCTGTATATTCGCCTTGTTGGACCTGCAAGCCATTTTAACCGCCGCGCCCGGCATTTCCCTCCCTGAAGTGGAAGGTGCCGAGCTCCTCAGCCGCCTCGACTCGAAATTCATCGTGCACGAAGCGTGGTTGCCGGAGCTCATCGAACGCGTGCTAGCGGAAGGGTTGCACCGGGTGTTGGAAGTGAACGGCCAGCGCACCAGTGCTTACGACAACTGCTTTTTCGACACGGCCCAGCGCGACAGCTTCCGGGATCACACCCGCGGGCGCAAGGACCGGTACAAGGCCCGCATCCGGCGGTACCGATCGAACGGGCTGGCCTTCCTCGAGGTGAAGCACAAAACCGTGCACGGGCGGACGCACAAGGTGCGTTGGTTGCGCACGGAGGCCGCCGCGTGGGATGCGCCGCTCTCGCCCGAAGAGCAAGCCCACCTCGCCTCGGCCTTTCCGTATGCGCTGGCCTCTGCGCCGGTGATGTGGAGCACGTTCGATCGGTTCACCCTCGTGGCACCCGACCGGGCCGAACGGTTCACCGTCGACACCGGGTTGACCTTCGAGGCGGGCGATGGCCGCGAGGCGGCGCTGCCAGGATGCGCCATCATCGAAATCAAGCAGGCCCGGATCGACCGGCGCAGCCCGCTGTTCAACGCGCTCGACGCCTTCCGAGGACAACACCCGCCTTTGGGCCGCGCCACCCGCATCTCGAAATACGTCGTCGGCACCGGCTTGACCCAACCTGAATTTCCCATCCGCACCTACCGGCCCATCCTGCGGCAACTTCAACATACCTTTCTGCCATGAACCTCGATGCCATTTTACCGTTTTTGATGCTGTTCGGCGGCAACCTCCTTTCTGCGGTTGTCCTCACGCTGTTCATTTACCACCAAGCCTCGCAGCGGCGGGAGTTCGTGTTCACGTTCCTGACCGTGAGCGCTGCGGTGTTTGTGTTGTGCCAAATGCTCGTGGGCGTCGAACTCGACCTCGCCTTCGCGCTGGGCCTGTTCGCCATCTTTGGCATCATACGGTACCGGACGGACGCCATCCCCATCCGGGAAATGACCTACCTCTTCATCGTCATCGCCTTGGCCGTGCTGAATGCGCTCGCCCCGGGCACCGTGGAGGGTGGCGCGATTGTCGCTGCGAACGTCGCCATGTGGGGACTGACGTGGATCTTGGAGCGGGTGTGGACCATCCGGCACATGGCCACGAAGATCGTGGTGTACGACCGGGTCGACCTCATCCACGCGGGGAAGCGGTCGGAACTGTTGGCCGACTTGGCCGAACGGACGGGCGTGAAAATCGACCGGATCGAGATTGGAAAAGTGGACCTGCTGCGGGACACCGCCGTGATCAAGGTGCATTTTGATTTGGCCGAACAACCCGACCACTTCGAATCGGGCGCGGAATAACCCCTTCCGCTCAGCTCACCGGCTCAAGCAGCACCACCGCATGGGCGGAAACGCCCGCCTCGGTGCCCACGAAGCCCAGCCGCTCGGTGGTCGTCGCCTTGACGCTCACGCGGCCCACATCCTCCCCCATCACCTCAGCGATGCACTGGCGCATGTCTTCGATGTAGGGCAGCACCTTCGGCCGCTGCAAGCACAACGTCGTGTCCAAATTGCCCAAGCGCCACCCGGCGGCCTGGATCTTGCGGTACGTCTCCGCGAGCAATTTCTTGCTATCGATGCCCTTGTACGCGGGATCCGTGTCTGGAAAGTGGTACCCGATGTCGCGCATGGCCAAGGCCCCGAGCAGCGCATCGCAAATCACGTGCAGCACCACATCGGCGTCGCTGTGGCCCACCGCGCCCTTTTCATGGGGCACCAAGATGCCCCCGAGCCACAATTCCTCCCCTTCCTGGAGTTGGTGAACGTCGTATCCGTATCCGATCCGCATCACTCGTCGTCGCCGCCCGCGAGCTCCGAAAACTGCAACCGGAGCGTGAAGCGCAGGGTGTTCGCCAGCGGATTCTGCTGCCGCGTCGAAATGAGGTAGCTCAAATCCACCGTGAACACCGTGTACTTGATGCCGGCCCCTAACGTGATGAACTGGCGGTTTCCCTTTGAGTAGTGCTCATTGAAGAATCCCGCCCGGAAGGCGAAGGCGTTGTTGTAATCGTACTCGATGCCCCCGCCGAGGTTGTACTCGCGCAACTCTTCGCGGAAAATGGACCCCGCTTCAACGGTGCCGTCGTCGTTCACCACGCCGGGCGCGTCGTAGAAACTCTGCACGATGGCCGTGGCCACCCCAACGTTGGGATCGTATCCGCTGACGATGGTTTGGCCGGACTCCTGGTCGTAAATCGGCGTCGTGGGGACGAGCAGCTTGTTGACGTCCATGGTGAAGGTCAAGCTGTTGTAATCGTCGATGAAGGTTTGGTAGGCCAAACCCGTCTTCAGGTTCATCGGAAGGAAGTCCCGCTCCGCACTTTCTGTGTAGCCCATCTTCGCACCGATGTTGCTGACGGCCAAGCCCCAATTGAACACGCCATCGCGCTTGCCCAACTTCGCGTAGGGGTTGGTGTAGAACACGCCGACGTCCACCGCCACGGACCGGCCGGGCTTGGAGTTGGCGCCGAGCACGTTCGTGCCGCCGGTCAAATTGGAGTTGATGAACCGGCCGGTGATGCCGCCGCTGAACTTGGAAGTGAACGCTTGCGAGAAGCCGACGTCGAGGCTGAACTCCGCAGGTTGGAAGTCGCGGATGGTCGTGCCCGTCTCGTCGGTGAACGTGATGTTGCCGAGAGAAAAGTAGCGCAGGGCACCTCCCCATGCTTGCCGCTTGTTGATCTTGCGGACGCCCGTGAGGTAGGCCAAATTCATGTCATCCACCAGGGCGCGCAACCACGGGGCATAGCCGAGGCTGAACTCGAAATCGTTCTCGAGGAACGACATCTTTGCGGGATTCCAATGGAGGCTGTTGCCGTCGGCTGAAAGCGCCACGCCAGCGTCCCCGAGGGCACCGGCCCGGGAATCGGGAGCGATCATCAAGAACGGCACGGCCGTCGTGATGGTGTTGAGCTGCACGATTTGCGAGCCCTCACCGGGAGTCAATTGGGCCTTCGCGATTTGGCCTAACCAGGTGCCCGAAAGCAGCATGGTGGCGGCAAAAGTCAAGATACGTGTGCGCATGTTCAAGTCAATCGGGGGCAAAGGTAAGGATTCAAATCACGGACGAAGAACGACAATTCGCTCCGTTTGTTGTGCGACCTCACCGGAAGTTGTTTCCAAACGAATACGGCAAACATACGTCCCAGGTTTCACGGTGCTTCCGCCGGGTCCGTTCAAATCCCACCGCAGCGGCGCGAACCGGAAGCCGGGCGATTCGATTTCCCATGCGGCGGCGTGCACACGCCGGCCCGTCAGGTCGAAGATGTCCAGCGTGTAGGCGGCGGGCTCGCAGGCGAGGGTGTGCTCAATTTGGAACCAAACCTCCTCCGTCGCAGGATTCGGGTACGCAGAAACCAAATCGAACTCCGCCTCCCCTTCCGCACCCACCACAAACTCCAACGCCCCCCGCCCTTGGTTGTTCTGCACATCCCACATCACCACCTCCACCGTGTGCGGCCCGGGCGCCAAGCCCTCGAGCGGGTAGCGAATGGTCCCCCGCTTGTACGTGTCCAAATCCGACGTGTAGTAGGAATTCAACGCAACGGCCGCCGCCCAATCCCCGTCGATGACCGCCTTCATTTGGTGGCCGATGCCGGAACCCGCGGAGTTGATGCCCCCTTCGTCGAAAGCGCGAACGATGAGCGTCGGCTCCGTCCCCGCCAAACCGCCGTTCACAAACAACGTGTCGTTGAGGTACACATCCACTTGGGGGGGGGTCACATCGAGCTCGAAATCCGCATTCACCCCACCGATGAGCCAATCCTCGGTGCTGCCGTGGGCATCTGCTCCCGTGTTCAAATCCAACGCATAGCAACTGACCCGGCCGTCGCCCCATTCGTAATCGATGTCACGGGGTACCACAAATGCGTACTCAAACACCCCGTTCACCACGCTCACTTCCCCTTGGTGAATGACGTTTCTGAATACGGTGTATGCGAATGGAGCCGCCCCGCCGTCGTTGTTCAGCGTCGTCACCATGCTGCGCTTGTCAAACACGCGGATGGTGGCCTTTCCGTTGAATGCCGCCAGGGTATCGCCAGCGGCGTCTGCGATGAAACCGCGGCCATCGAACCGCTCGAGCGCCCGCACCGAGTCCGGCAGTTCTGACAGCACCACGCGGTGCTCGGGGTAGGCTAACTGCATGGCAGCGTCCCCAAGCAAACTGAAGTTGCGCTTGTTCGAAACGTTGGAGACCTGCGGGTCGTTCTTCGTCATCCGCGTGATGTCGCCCAGCCGCAAATCCATGAACGCCTCGTCCTCGAGGGCCACTTCATAGAAAGCCGTATTCAATTCCTGGTTCGCGCTGCTGAACACCACCCGGGTGGTCGTCAACATGCCGATCGCCCCGCCCTCGGGATTCAGTACCATCAACTCCCCCGCGCTCTCCACTTCTGGGTCATCAAACCGCGCCAGTTCGCACGTGGCCGTCATGAACAAAGGCATCTTGTACGCGTTGTCCCAAGCACGGATCATGGACGTGTTGAGCACCCGTTCATGGGCCCAACCGCGCTCGCCCCCGTGCCCGATGTAGTTGACAATCAACGCCCCTTCTTCCACGCGCCGGTCGATGGCCGCCGCTGCATCGGGATAGCGTTCGCCACCGGGCGTACTGAGTTGCGGATACGCGTCGAAGTAAATCTTGTCCACGTCGAATTCCGGATGTTCCAAGGCCAAATACGCGGCGTGGTCATCGCTGTTGCCCATGTGCGAGAGCTCGGTCGGCGCTCCGCTGCCGTCCATGTCGTCGCTCACGAAGGTGATGCGGTTGCGCCAAGCCCCCTTTTCTGGCTGCGCGGCATCGAGGCCGCAGCTGGCGTTGCTCGGCGGGGGTGCGGCACCGGCGTAGCGCTCGAGTTTGGTCACAAAATCCAAGGCCTCCGCCGCGTTCGAGCAGGGAATCCGACCCACGCCGACGGCCATTTTATCGCCGATGTGCTCGCCCATTCCCGGCTCGAGGAAACCGAAGTAATCGTCGCTCACGTAGCTACTGGTCGGGCTCAGCGAGTTGGCGGATTGGTAGGTGATGATGTAGGGGGAATTGGCCAAACCGCCCCGGTTTGCAAACGTGCCATCCCCCATCAACTGCAAGAACCGCGGGCCGTCCTCGCCCGCCGCTAGCGCCCGGTCGCGGAGCATCATCATCAGCATCTTCAAGGCCGTCGGATCCGCCTGGCCGCTCGAAAACTCGTTGAACACCTGCTGCTGCAAGGCCACCCCGACGGCCAGCCCCTCGTCCGATCGCAAGGCGGCCCACCTTTCGGCAGCCTCCATGAACTCGGGCCGGGTGATGAGCACCCCATCCAGCCCGGCCCAGCCGTGCAAGTTCGTGTTGGCGAGCGGACCGCGGACATCCGGGTCGGCGAACCCGTAGTCGGGCATGGCGACGAAGCGGCGCATCACGTCCCGCGGAGCGTCGAATTGGGCCACGCCCGCGCTTTGCGTGAAGGCGACTTGCTGGGGTTGGACGGGGTCGGTGATGTCCCAAATGGCGGCGAGCTGGCCCGCATTGCTCATTTCATACCGCGCCCATCCCGGCCCGGGGGACGTGCCCCAGAAGGGCTGCACGGACCCGGAGAACCGCAGTTCGCAGGGCTGCTCCACCCGAATGAAGTCCAGCCACCCCCGCGCATCGGCATTGAGCGGCGAGAACGACAAGGCCACTTCCACCCGCGCGGTGGCGCCGCTGCCGACCACCACGTTCCCCTCCAAATCCGCCGAAGCAGCATTGGCCA
>CBFHPD010000139.1:0-27872 GCA_965657495.1 uncultured Flavobacteriales bacterium | reverse complement strand
CGTGCCGTGGATCACGCTGACCGCGGGCGCGCACCTGTTGATGATCAACCAGCACCGGAAGCGGCCGACGGCCCTGTTCAGCACGTTCTACTTCCCGCTGATCAGCTTCCTGCTCGTCGTATACAGCACGTTTTTGACCAAATCCGGCATCCTCGGCGACACGTCCGTCCACAGCTTCGTGGACTCCGGCATCCTCCCACAGCTGCTCGCCTATTTGATGGTGTTCACGGTGCTCGCACACGTGATGTTGCTCGCAACGCCGGCACGCCGTTGGCGGGTGGTGGCGTTGATGGCACCGTGGGCCGTGGTGATGCTCAAGGGCTGGGTGGCCGAAGGCTTGGTCGGCGTCTTGGTGACGTTAACAGGGACGGCCATTGCGGCGTACCGCACGGACATCGGAACGAATCAAGAGGAGGATGCGTTGTGGTCGCGGGACTTTTGGATGTTTGTGGGCAGCCTGCTGCTGCTGGTTTCGGCCTTGCACATCACGTGGCAAACGTCCCTGCCCGTGTTCAACGTGTTGCTCGAGCCGTTTGAGCGGCCGCTGCAATGGCTTGCGGACGCGACGGGGAGCGAAGTGGTGCAAGCGTGGGCGCAGCATGACATGGCGCCCGGCACCGATTTGGACCGCACCTTCCACCTGGTGCAGGTACCCCTCGCCGTGCTCATCCTGCTGACCATTGCCGGGACGCAGTGGTTGAAGTACAAGCAAACCAAGCTCGCCGCGGTGCGGAAGGATTTGGTCGTGGCGGCAATCGTGGGATTGGTGGGGCTGGTTTGGATTTTGTTGGCCTACGATTACGCTGCTTGGGAGGCGCCGCGGGTGGCGCTCTTGGTGGCGGCGATCGTGGCGGCAGCTTCGAACTTCCGGTACTTGCGGAAGGTGGCGAAAAGCAATTGGAAGCAGTGGGGGTCGCCGCTGGCGCACGTGGGGTTCGCACTGGTGCTTTTTGGGGCGGTGTTGTCCACTTCCCAAAAGGAGATCATCTCGCAGAACCGGATCGGGGATTTGGCCACGCTCAACGAGGAACTCGATAACCGCGAGGACCTGCTGCTGATGCAAGGCGACACCCTGCCGATGGGGCCTTACTTCGTCTCGTATGTGGCGCCGCGGCAGGAAGGCATCCACGTGAAGTTCCGCATGGATTACTTCGCCTCCGCGCCCCGAACCTACCTCCCGGGCGAAGTGGTGATGGTGGATGGCATGGTGTTCCAATGCACCGAAGAACACGCTGCATCCGCGCGGTTCGACGAAGACATGGAGGCGCATTGGCAATTCGTGCCCTTCCCTAACAAGCGGCAGGCGCGGCAGGCGGTGCGTTGGGAATCGGGCACGCCGGGAAGCAAGTTGTTTTCCCTCGACCCCCGCATTCAGCTCAACGAGCGCATGGGGAATGCCCCCGAGCCGGACACGCGGCATTGGTGGAACCGGGACTTGTACACACACATCAAGTGGGGGCGGGTGTCGCCTCCGGAAACGGACGAGGAAGGGTGGCTCGGTGGCCGCGAAAGCGGGCTAGCTGTGGGCGACAGCGTCTTGATGGGGAGCGTGCTGGTCAAGCTGGATTCGCTGCGGGCGGTGCGGGATGAGGAGCGGCCGGAATTGGGGCTGTTGGAACGGGATTTGGCCTTGGCGGCTTGCATCACCCTGAAGGACCGCGGGAAGCAGGCCGTGCATGAGCCGCTGTACATCGTGCGGGACAGCTTGATCATTCCGGACCTTTACGTGGCGGAGGATTGGGGGCTGCGCTTCCGCATCGACGCATTTAATCCGCTCGAGGAAGCCATTTCGTGGACGGTGTGGGAACACGAAAGCGTGCGACGGGACTTTGTGGTCATGCAAGCGGCGATTTTCCCCATGATCAACATCTTGTGGATCGGCTGCATCCTGATGTCGGCCGGCGCGTTGCTCGCGGCGTGGAGCCGGTGGGAGCAGGCGCGGCGCAAACCCATGAAGGGATGAAATGCGGGCTGATTGGCAGCGGGCATGTCGCGCACGCGTTTGGGCGGCATTTTGCCACGGCCGAAACGTGGGTGGGGCAGTGGTCGCGGGCCGGGGTGGACGTGGTGCCGGGGGTGGATGTAGAGGCCGATTGGGCGGGATGGGACGTGGCGTTTTTAGCGGTGGCCGATGGGGCGCTGGGTGAGGTGGCCCGGCGGGTGCCGGCGGGGACGTGGCGCGTGCATTTCAGTGGGGCGCAGCCGTTGTCGTCTGTGGTGCCCGCGGGGGAGCGTGGGGCGGTGATGTGGCCGGTGTGCTCCATCCGCAAGGAGCATCCGCCCGTGTGGGACGGGCTGCACTGGGCCGTGGAGGCGACGGATGAAGGCGTGTTCACCTGGGCGGACCAAATCCTGCGACGCCTCGGAGGCACGGTCCACCGCATGTCCTCCGATCAGCGCCTCGAGGCCCACGCCGCCGCCGTGTTCGCTGCGAACTTCACGAACCTCATGCTGGCCGAGGCTGCGGATTTGGGCGCCGCTACCGGGTTGCCTTGGGCGGCCCTGCACCGGTTGGCTGCGGGGGTGTTCGATCGGAGCGCCGACCCGCAGGCCGTGGGGCACCTCACCGGACCGGCGGCCCGCGGGGACGGAGCGACCTTGGATGCCCACGCCCGGGTTTTGGCCCAACACCCTGAACTGCAGCAACTTTACATGCAACTTTCAGCCCGTATCCAGCAGCGGGCGCATCCGCGCAAGCCATGAATTACAAAACCTCCCTCCACGGCATCAAGCTCTTCGCCTTCGATTACGACGGAGTCTTCTCCAACGGCAGCATCCTCCTGATGCCGGATGGCACACAAGTGCGTTCCGCATCGGTGCGGGATGGGTTTGCGGTGCAATGGGCCGTCAAACAAGGCCTGCAGCTCGCCCTCGTCACGGGCGGCAAGGAGGAGGCTGTGAAAACCCGGCTCGGCAAGCTCGGGGTGCAGCACCTGCACCTCGGAGCGAGCGACAAGCTCTCCGTCGTCACCGACCTGGTCAACAAGCTGGAAATCGGGTGGGACGAAGTGGCCTACATGGGGGATGACATGCCGGATGTGCCGGTATTGGAACGGGTGGGGCTGGCGGCTTGTCCGCAGGACGCTGTGCCGGAAGTGCGGCGGGTTTGCCACTACGTGAGTCCCTTTGCGGGCGGGGCGGGGTGCGTGCGGGACCTGCTCGAACAGGCCATGAAGCTCCGCGGTTTGTGGGATCAACAAGGCGGCCACCACTGGTAAGTCGCCGCCTCAACGCACTACGATACAGAACGTCTTACCTTCGCGGCGCTTATGGATAGAAACACGTGGACAGGATTGGGCTTGATGGCCCTCATTTGGGTCGGGTACTTCTGGTATGCCTCCCCGACCGAAGAAGAGTTGGCTGCCCAAGCCGCTGAAGTCGCCCGCCAGGACAGCCTCGCGGCGGTGGAAGCGGAACAGGCGGTCGCGGCAGCAGCCGAATTTGAGCAGGCCGAGCGGGCTCCCCTCGACAGCGCAGCACTGGCAGCGGCCGATGCAGCCACCCGAGCGGCCTTTGGGCCGTTGGCGCCGGCGGCGGCGGCGGCAGGATCGGCCGGAACCGTGGCGCTGCAAGGTGAACTCGTAGCGGTGGAGTTCGACGTCCACGGCGGATTGCCGCACCGGGCGACCTTGCGGGACGGCTCCGTGCAGTACGGCACGGGCAAGCCGATTGAACTGTGGGACGCCGAGCGGAGCCGCATGGACGTGTCGTTCGATTTGGCGGCTGCGGGCCGGGTGCACCTATCGGATTTGGCCTTCCAAACCGTGGCGCAAGACGATTCGTCGGTGACGCTCGAAGCGCGCGGTGATCAGGGCGTGGCCCTGCGGTGGCGGCACGTCCTCGACGGGTACCAGCTGCACAGCGAGCTCAGCTGGATGAACTTGGCGGGGCTGGCTTCGGATGAAGCGAATTTGATTTGGCAAGCGGTGGGCCACGCGAACGAAAAGGGGCTCGAATGGGAACGCCAACACAGCGCGGTGTACTTCCGGGAAGCGGGCATGGGACGGGATTACCTCGATGACGGGCGCGAAGACGAGGACACGGTTGAAGGGGCCCTCGAGTGGTTCGCCTTCAAGCAGAACTTCTTCAGTGCGTTGTTGGCCGTGGAAGGCGGGTTCGCTCCGGGTGCGGAGCTCAAGAGCGCTCCGCTCGAAGGGGACACGACGGCTACCATGGCGTACCAAGCACAGGCCGGTGTTCCCTTGGAGTTTGTGGCGGGCAACGCCGCAACGGACTTCCAATTCTACCTCGGCCCAAATGAAATCGTGGCCCTGAACGCCACCGACCTCGGAGAAGTGGACCGCATCATCGATTACGGGTGGTGGATTTTTGGCTGGGTCAACCGCAATTTGATCCTCCCCCTCTACAACCTGCTCGGCCGGAGCATCACCAATGCGGGGCTCATCATCTTCATCATCACCGTGGTCATCAAACTGGTCCTCTCCCCCATCACCTGGAAGAACTTCATGAGTTCTGCGAAGATGCGGTTGCTCAAGCCCGAGATGGACCAAATCAACGAGCAGCACAAGGAAGACGCGATGGCCCGCCAGCAGGCCATGATGGCCTTGTATCGCGAGACCGGCGTCAACCCACTCGCCGGGTGCTTGCCTGCGCTGTTGCAGATGCCCATCCTCTATGCCATGTTCCGGTTCTTCCCCGCCAACATCGATTTGCGCGGAAAGAGCTTCTGGTGGGCGGACGATTTGGGCGCTTACGACAGCATTTTGGACCTGCCCTTCAGCATTCCGATGTACGGCGACCACGTCAGCGGATTCACGGTCTTGATGGCGGCCTCCACCTTCTTTTACATGCGGTTGACGATGGCGAGCCAGCCGCAACAACCGCAGCAACCGGGCATGCCCAACATGAAGGTCATTCAGCAAATCTTCCCCTTCATGATGCTCTTCTTCTTCAACCGGTACGCCGCGGGGTTGAGCTTGTATTACCTGACGGCCAACGTCATCAGCATCGGGCAGATGTACGCCATCAAGGCCTTCTTCATCGATGAGGAGAAGATCCGGGCGAAGATTGAGGCCAAAAAGGCCCAGCCGAAAAAGAAGAGCTCCTTCCAAGAACGCCTCGAGCAGATGCAAGCCGAGCAACAAAAGCGCACGAAAGAGATCAAATCAAACCGACGCTCCAAGAAATGATGCGGTGGGGAGTGCTCGCCTTGATGGTGGCCTTGGGATGCAAAGCCCAGCCGCCCGCCGGGGGCCGGGATTGGTACCCGGTGACGTTCCGGCGGACGATGTGCTTTGGGCCGTGCGCGGCCTTCACGGCCACGTTTGCAGCGGATGGCACCGCATCGCTGCGGCTGGTGCACCCGGGGCAAACGCCGTTGGCCGCCTTGGACGCGGGAGCGTATGTGGGGCGGTTCGAGGTGCCTCAGGAGGACTGGTGGGGGATGGTGGAGCGGGATTTGGCCTACTTCGCCTTGGACTCGATTTACGACAACCCCATGGTCATGGACCTTCCCGCCAAAGAGACCACCATCGCGGGGCATCGCGTCTACAACCGGATGGGCGGACCGGACCTTTCCCCGCTTTACGACCGCCTCGATTCGCTCGTTTACAGCGTAACTTGGAACCCCGCCAATTGAATCAACACTTATCATCAATTCATATGAAGCAATTTCAAGCAACCCTCGTGGTCGCATTGCTCGCGTTCAGCTCGTTTGTGCGGGCCGACGAAGGCATGTGGCTCATTCACATGCTCGAGCGCATCGCCGCCGCCGAGATGAACCAAGCGGGACTCAATTTGACCGCGCAAGAGATTTACGACATCAACAACGCCTCCCTCAAGGATGCCATCGTGCGCCTCAACGGCGGCATGTGCACGGGCGAAATCATTTCCTCTCAAGGGCTGGTGTTGACGAATCACCACTGCGCTTATGACGCCATCCAAGGCTTCAGTGCGCCGGAGCACGATTACCTGACCGACGGATTCTTTGCCATGTCCTTGGAGGAGGAGATGCACATCGAGGACTTCGAAATCAGCTTCCTTGTGCGGGTGGATGATGTTACGGACCAAATGCTCGCCAACGTCACCGGCGACCTATCCGAAGCCGACCGCAGCGCCGCCATCCAAGAAGCCCGCGCGGCTGTGATGGCGGAGTTGGACCCCGACAAGGCGAAGGAAATCGAAATCAAGTCGTTCTACTACGGCAGCGAATTCTACGCTTTCGAGTACAAAACGTACCAGGACGTCCGCCTCGTGGCTGCGCCGCCCGAGAGCGTCGGCAAGTACGGCGGGGACACCGACAACTGGATGTGGCCGCGCCACACCGGTGACTTCTCCATGCTCCGCATTTACGCCAACGCTGAGAACGAGCCTGCCGAATACAGCGAGACCAATGTCCCGTTGAGCCCCAAGCACCACCTGCCCATCAACACGGCGGGCGTGCAACCTGGCGACTTCACGATGGTCATGGGTTACCCCGGCAGCACCGATCGCTACTTGAGCAGCTACGGGGTGCGCCAGGCGCTCGACACTTACAACCCGTCGGTGGTGGAAGTGCGCGACCTGAAGCTCCGGACGATGAAGGAGCACATGGACGCGGATTTGGCCGTGCGCATCCAATACGCTGCGAAATACGCCCAAACCGCCAACTACTGGAAATACTACATCGGCCAGTCGAAGGGCTTGACCCGCCTTGAAATCGAAGCCCAGAAAAAGGCCCTCGAAGACGAGTTCGCCGCTTGGGTTGCCGCCGATCCTGCCCGCGAGGCCAAGTACGGCGAGGCCCTGTCCTTGATCGCTTCCTACTACACCGACACCGACGCCACCGTTGAAGGTGACGTGTACGCGCTCGAAGCCGGCCTCATCGGTGCGGACCTGCCGCTCTTCGTGGTGCGCTTCTCGCGCATGGCACCGGGCCTGTTCTCGGAAGATGCTGCAGAGGTGGAAGCCACGCGCGCGATGCTCACGGATTTGGTCCAAAGCCACTTCAAGGAATACGACCAAGCCACGGACCGCGATGTGTTCGTCCGCCTCATGACCAAGTACATGAACGACATCGCTGCCGATCAGCAGCCCAGCTTCTTCAGCACCGTTCGCTCCAAGTACAAGGGCAGCTTCGACGCGTTCGCCGACAAACTGTATGCGAAAAGCTTCCTCGTAGACGAAGCGAGCTGCATGGATTTCCTCGCGAATCCATCTGAAAAGAAGATGGAAAAGGACATGGCCGTGATGGTGGGGCAAAGCTTGCTTGAGCAATACCTCGGCAGCATGCACGGGGGCGCGCAAGAGGCCTTTGACCGCGGCTACCGCTTGTTTGTGGAAGGGTTGCGTGAGATGCAGCCGAACAAGCTGTTCTACCCCGATGCCAACTCGACCATGCGCGTGACCTTCGGCGCAGTCGGCGCCTACGACCCTGCAGACGCCGTCCACTACGACCACTTCACCACGGCCAACGGCATCATGGAGAAGAAGGACAATTCGAACCCGGAATTCGTCGTACCGGCGAAGCTGGAGGAGCTCATCCGCGCGCGTGATTTCGGCCGCTGGGCCGATGCCGATGGCGAACTCCACGTCTGCTTCATCCACGGAACGGACATCACGGGCGGCAACTCGGGCAGCCCGGTCATCGACGGCAACGGGAACCTCATTGGTTTGGCCTTCGACGGCAACTGGGAAGCCATGAGCGGCGACATCACCTTTGAGGAGGAGCTGCAGCGGACCATCTCGGTGGACGTCCGGTACATCATGTGGGTGCTCGACAAGTACGCAGGTGCGACCAACCTCATCGAAGAAATGGACTTCGTTGCTCAAGCCGGTCGCGGACGCCCCGCTCGCCGGCCTGCGCCTGAAACCAAGGCAGAGGGGTCAAAGGGTGAAGCCACTCAGGAGAAAGAGACGAAGGATCGCAGACAACGCGCCGACCGCAATGCAGGTCGGGCGAAAGATGGGAAGGAGTCCCCTGCCGCTCGGGAGGACCGGAATGACGAAGGAGGCAATGAAAAGGCGCGTCCAAGCCGCGCCCGCGAAGGACGCGGAGACGACCGGAAAAAGGACTGAGTCTTCGCACATAGCTATGGCAAAAAGGGGAGCTTCGGCTCCCCTTTTTCATGCCGTCAAATCCACCGACTTAAACCGCGTTGCGGCTGGCGTTGATGATGCCGAACATGGACCGGATGATGAGCCGCTTCAACGTCTCCTCGTCCCACCCGGATGTGCCTTCGGCGCGCTTCATCAGGGCGAATTGCTGGATGACCAAGAGCGGCTTGATCAAGCCGTCCCGCAAGCCGATGGACTCGCGGATGGCCGGGTTCCGCTCCATGAGGGCCGACTGGCCGGAGATGATCAACACGAGTCGCTTGGTCCGCTCGAACTCATCGAAAATCCGGTTCCACAGGTCCCCGAAGGTGGGGTGCTCGGCGAGGTGCGCGGTCAACCGGAAATCGCACTTCAACATGCTCTGCATGCTGTTTTCGACCAGCGCACGGAAAAACGCGTTCTGCTCGTAAAGCCGGGTGGCCTCCTCGAGCCGGCCTTGTTCCTCCAACGCCGCAAGGGCCGTTCCGAGCCCGTAGTATCCGGGCACGTTCTGCCGCAACTGGCTCCAAGAGCCCACAAACGGGATGGCCCGCAAGTCATCCAAGGTCAGCGGCCCCGCTGATTGGCGCCGGGTCGGGCGGCTGCCCACGTTGGTCTCGCCGTAATAGCGCAAGGTGCCGTACGTCTCGAGGTAGGCCATGAAGGCCGGATGCTCCTTCAACTGCTGGTAGTGCTCAAAACTCGTCGCACTGAGCTCATCCATCAGCTGCGCATCCTCCGATTGATGCGCCTCATGCTCAAGGCCAAACAACCGGTTCTGCAACCCAGCCGTCAGCAACAGCTCCATGTTGAACGTCGCACTCCGGGGAATGCCGAAGTTGGAACTGATGGTTTGCCCTTGGATGGTGGTTTGGATCTCGCGGTTCTCGATGCCGTCCCCGAGCGAGGCATAAAACCGGTGGGTGTTCCCACCGCCCCGGGCAGGCGGCCCGCCGCGGCCATCGAAAAACAACGCCGTCACCCCGGCCTCCCGGCTGATCTGCGTCAGCCCCTCCTTCGCTTGGTAGATGGACCAGTTCGCGCGCAGGTACCCGCCGTCCTTCGTGCCGTCCGAGAAGCCGAGCATGATGGTTTGGCGGGAATTCCGGGCGTTCAAGTGTTCGCGATAACGCGGCTGCGCATAGAGCCATTGCATCTCGCCTTTCGCGCGGGCCAAATCATCAATCGTCTCAAACAACGGCACCACATCCAGGGTCTCCGGCGCCGTCCACCCCGCCGCGCGCGCCAACAGCACGACCCCGGCGACGTCCTCGGCGCCCCGGCAGTTGGAGATGATGAACCGGTGGCACGCGTGCACCCCATTTGCTTGCTGGATGTCCCGCATGGCCGCGAGCGATTGCAGCGCATCGCGGTGCCGCTCTTCAGGCAGCTCGGTCGTGAGCCCGGGATCCCATGTCAACAGGTGGTCCACGCGCTCCTCCACCGGCAAGGCCTCAAAAGCCGCCGCACCGCCCGGCCAACACGCCTCCAGCACTTCGTGGCGGGCTGCCTTCAACACCCGGCTGTCCTGCCGGATGTCCATCGACGCGAAGTGCATGCCAAACAGCCGCACCTTGAATTGGAACATGCGGATGGCCTCCAAATACAAGCCGTTGTAATGGGTTTCGACCCATTCGGCCACCTCCGCTAGCGGCGCGAGCAGGTCGGCGGGCTTGAGCGGGTGGGTGTCGGGGTGGAGCATGGCGGCTTCGACTTGCGATTGCAGGTCGTCCAAGATTTGGCTCGTCTGCTTGAACGTCACCCGGCGGCGCAAATCCCGCAAGTCCCTCCGGTAGCAACGCAGCAGCGACACCCGCAGCCGCTTCGCCACGGCCCGCGTCGTGTCCGCGTCCACAAAGGGATTGCCGTCGCGGTCCCCACCGGGCCAAAAGCCCACCGTGATGAGCCCGTCGGAAATCCCCTTCGCCTCCGGGTCGTCGAGGGCTTGGGCCACCCGCATGTACAGTTCGGGAGCGGCCGAGTAGAAGACGTTCTCAAGGTACCACGACTGGCGGACCGCCTCGTCGAAGGGGGTCGGCGGCTCGCTTTGAAAGAAAGGCGTCAGACCGAGTTGGTGCAGGAGTTTACGGATGCTCACGAGGTCGTTTTGCTCCATTGCCCGGGCGAGGTCCGTGATGATGGCCAAGGCATTGCCCGGGTAAAACTGGGTGGGGTGAGCCGTCAGCACCACGCGCACCGCATAGTCCTGCATGATGGCCTTCAGTTCCTCGGAGAGCCCGTGCCGGCGGGTGCGCTGCATCAAACTCTGCAGCGATTCCGCCCCACCGAGGTCGTTCAGGTGCGCGTATCGGGCATCCTCGAGTGCGTCGACCAACACGACTTGGCGCTCGACGTACTGGATGATGCGAAACAGCAAGGCGGTTTGGTCCGCGCGATCGGACAACCCTTGGCTCTGGAAGAACTGCTCCAAAATCTCCACCGGCGACTCGCTGCGCTCCAACCCCGCCTCACACGCCTCCTGCAGCAGCGGCACCCGCAGGCCCGTCTGCCGGATGCCATCGAGCGGAAGCGTGAGGAAAATGCCGTTGAAAACTTGGAATGGGTGGCTCACCACCGCCTGGTACTCTTTGCGCTCTCGTGTGTTCATCCCTGTGCTTTGAATGTGCAAGTTACCCGCCACGCAGGACAAATCACAGGCCGCGAACTACCTTTGTCCCCGATGGAATACCGCAACATGGGAAAGACCGGATTGCAGCTCAGTGAGCTGTCGCTCGGCAGTTGGATCACGTTTGGCAACCAAATCGACACCCGGGTGTCCGGGCGGCTCATGGACCTGGCCTACGACGCCGGCGTCAACTTCTTCGACAACGCCGAAGGGTATGCGGAAGGGCGATCTGAGGAGGTCATGGGCGAGCTGTTGAAAGCGCGCAACTGGCCCCGCGATTCGTGGTGCGTTTCGTCGAAGGTTTTCTTCGGCGCAGGCGGCACGTTGCCTACCCAGCGCGGGCTGCACCGGAAGCATGTGGTGGAGGCGTGCCACGCGGCCCTGCGCCGGTTGCAGGTGGATTATTTGGACCTCTATTTCTGCCACCGTCCGGACAAGCAGACTCCGATTGAGGAGACGGTTTGGACCATGCACCAATTGATCCAACAGGGCAAAATCCTCTACTGGGGCACCAGCGAATGGAGCGCTGCCGAAATCATGGACGCCCACCGCATCGCGGAACGCCACCACCTCATCGGGCCGGTCGTGGAGCAACCCCAGTACAACCTCTTCGTGCGGCAAAAGGTGGAAGTCGAGTTCGCCGACGTCTACCGCTCGGTGGGCTTGGGCACCACCGTGTTCAGCCCGCTGGCCTCTGGGCTGCTCACCGGCAAATACAACCAAGGCGAGCGGCCCGCTGATGCGCGGCTGCAGCGGGAGGAGTTGGGCTGGTTAGCGAACGACATCTTGCAGGATGCCAAGCTGGAAAAGGTGCGCGCGCTGGGGGATGTGGCCGCGGAAATCGGAATGAGCATGCCGCAGCTGGCGTTGGCGTGGTGTTTGAAAAACCCGCAGGTGAGCACGGTGCTCTTAGGCGCCTCGAAGCCCGAGCAGTTGGAAGAAAACCTGCAAGCTGCACAGGCCAAATCCAAACTCACCCCCGACGTCCTCGACCGCATCGAAACCATCATGGGCAACCGCCCCTAAGCACCCACTACAGATGACGCGCATCGACATCCTTTCCGTGGTCCCCAGCCTCCTCGAAGGCCCCTTCGCCGACAGCATCGTGCGGCGCGGCATCGACAAGGGCCTCGTGGACATCCGCGTGCACAACATCCGCGACTGGAGCACCGACAAGCACAAAAAGGTGGACGACGTGCCCTTTGGCGGAGCCGCTGGCATGGTGATGACCATCCAACCGATCGCCGATGCCCTCGCCGCCTTGAAGGCCGAGCGCGACTACGCCGAAGTCATCTACCTCACCCCCGACGGGGAACAACTGAAGCAGCCCCTCGTCAACCGGCTCTCCATGTCCGGCAACCTCATCCTAATCTGCGGACATTATAAAGGCGTGGACCAACGCGTCCGCGATCACTTCGTCACGCAGGAAATCAGCATCGGCGATTACGTGTTGAGTGGTGGCGAATTGGCTGCCGCCGTGTTGACTGACGCCATCGTTCGGCTCATCCCCGGGGTCATCGGGGACGAAATGAGCGCGCTGACCGACAGCTTCCAAGACGGTTTGCTCGCCCCCCCGGTGTACACGCGGCCCGCGGTTTACGGCGAATGGGAAGTGCCCAAAGTCCTGCGTTCGGGCGACCATGCGAAGGTGAGCGCTTGGGAGGAGGCGGAGGCCTTCAAGCGCACCCAGGAGCGGCGTCCAGATTTATTGGACGAATAAGCGGAGGCAACAGGAATTCTTCGTAATATTGCACCCCGATTTAGCATCGGGTCAAATTCAGGCATCATGGATCGCATCAAAGAAATCGCCAACAAACTCGTCGAAGTTCAAGATTGGCCCAGCTTCAACGCCGGAGACACGGTGGAAGTCACCATCAAGATTAAGGAAGGAAACAAGGAGCGCCTGCAGAAGTTTCAAGGCGTCGTGATCCAGCGCCGCGGCGAGGGGCACACCCAAACCTTCACCGTCCGCAAGATGGCTAGCGGTGTGGGTGTGGAGCGGATTTTCCCCATCGCTTCTCCATTCATTGACGAAATCAAGGTGATGAAGCGCGGTAAGGTCCGCCGTTCACGCATCTTCTACTTGCGGAACCTCACCGGTAAAGCGGCCCGCATCCGCGAGAAGCGCCACTTCAAGGCGAACTGATATTGCTCATGGCATGAAAAAGCCCTGCCAGCGTTTGCTGGCAGGGCTTTTTTGTATCCAAGGTATCCGCCCCCATACCGCTCAGAAGAGCGGCATGGGGGCGGATGCTTTCACGAGGCCAACACCTGCTGCACCGCCTCGCGGATGTCCGCCTCAGCCGCTTCCACTTCCGTTGTCAGCGCTGCGCACTCGTCGGCGATGGCCGCGGCGTAAGCCCGGTCTTTGAGGTCCTTCGCGTTCACTTGGGCGTTCAGGATGGCCCCGAGGACGGCGGTGCGGGCGGCCATGGCACCGACGCCGGCATCCGTCACGGAGTTGGGGTTGCCGCGCTGCACCATGTCCGCCGCAATGGGGAGGATGGCTGCCGCTGTGCGCGCCACTTCCATGGGGACGTCAATGGCGTGCCGGGTGGCCGCTTCGATGGCGGCGGCGCGGGCCGCTTTGGCTGCTTCATCGTGCTTCGGCATGCCGTACGCTTCCATGATTTGGTTGAAAGCCGCCGTGTCGGCATCGACGAGGCCGAGCAACTTCGTTTGGAGCTTCATGCCTTCCACGGCCACGTCGGAAAACTCCTCCCACCGGGCGTCCCAGCCCCGCTTGTGCGCGCTGAGGTTCGCCACCATGGTGGACAAAGCCGCCCCCAATGCACCGCAGTAAGCAGAAATGGAGCCGCCCCCGGGAGCGGGCGATTCGGACGAAGTCTCCAAGGAGAACGCGCGCAGGTTCATGGCCAGCAGGGGCTCGCTTGCTGCATCTGAAATGATGTACTCGATGACGCGCTCCTCCGGCTTGAAAGGCGTCAAGTCGTCAAGCCCCAACGACTTCACCGCGATCTTCACCTTCTCGGCCTCGGACACCCCGAGGGAGCGCCCTTGTTTCTGAAGGTAATGATCGGCGGCATCCGTGAGGACGCGGAGCGGCAGGAGGCCAACCAATTCGCTGCCCGTCACCCGGATGCCGCGGTCAGCGGCGCGGGCGCACGCTTCGTCGAACGCCACGTGGACGGGCGTGACTTGGATGTCGGTCAGGTTCATCGACAACTGGGCGATGCCGTATTCCTCAATGTACCAGCCGATGCCTTTGACCGCCTTGAGCGAACCGGGGATGCGCACGGGGTTGCCCTCAGCATCCTTCACCACGGGCGTACCGGGGCCGTTTTCGGTCTTCACCCGGCCGGATTCCCGGATGTCGAAAGCGATGGCGTTGGCGCGGCGCGAGCTGGTGGTGTTCAGGTTGATGTTGTAGGCGATGAGGAAGTCGCGCGCGCCGATGGCCGTGGCGCCGGTGCGTTGGACGGATGCGTTGAATGCAGCCGGGCCGAAGTCGGGTTCCCAAGCGGGGTCCGCGAGCTTGGCGAGGCCTTCGTATTGGCCTTTGCGGCAATGGGCCAAATTCTTGCGCTCCGCTGTCCGCGCAGCCGACTCATAGAAATAGCCCGGAATGCCCAACTCCTCGCCCACCCGCTTGCCGAGGGCGTGGGCTACCGCGATGCAGTCCTCCATTGTCACGCCCGCCACCGGCACAAACGGGCACACGTCCGTGGCCCCCATCCGCGGGTGCTCGCCCCGGTGCTGCGACATGTCAATCAACTCCGATGCCTTCTTGATCAGTCGGAACGCCGCCTCCCCCACCGTCTCGGGAGGCCCGACGAACGTGATGACCGTGCGGTTCGTGCTCCGGCCCGGATCGACGTCGAGCAATCGGACGCCTTCGACGGTCTCGACCGTAGCTGCAATGGTTTGGATGATGTCGTCGCGGCGGCCTTCAGAGATGTTGGGCACGCATTCGATGAGTCGTTGCATGGGGGTTGGGCTTCGTTGGTTTTGGGCCAAAAATCAGCCGCAAAGGTAGCACGACCCGCCCGCCTTCAATGCTTCAACTCGACCCCATTCATGAAGACCCGCTCGATGGGATCCTCGCCGAAGCGGTAGCCGATTTCGATCAAATCCGCCATCGGCCGCGTCACGAGCACATTCGCCCGGTACCCCGGCGCAATTGCCCCGACCTCCCCTTGCACGTCCATCGCTGCCGCGCCGTTCAGGGTCGCCGCCGCCAGTGCCTCGAGCGGACGCAACCGCATCTTCACCATGGCGAGCTGCACCGCCAATCGCATCGAGCCGCTCGGCGCCGACCCCGGGTTGTGATCCGTGGCCAACGCCAACGGCAACCCCGCATCAATGATGGCGCGTCCGGGCGTGTAAGGAATGGACAGGAAGTGCGAGCACCCGGGCAAGGCCACCGGCATCATCGGCCCTTCCGCCCGGCCCAGGGTTCCAAGGAGCGCTTCGAGGTCCCCGTCCCCCATCTCCTCCAAGTGATCCACGCTCCGCGCGCCCCATTCGGCGCACAGCTCCACCGCGCCGAACGCGTTGAACTGGTTGACGTGCACCTTCGCCGGGAGCCCCAGCGCATGGGCCGCGGCCAACCAGTCCCGTGTTTCCTGCAGCCCGAAATAGCCCTGCTCGCAAAACGCGTCCACGTAGTCCACCGAACCCGTCGCCGCAGCCGCCGGAAGGAGTTCCTCGATGGCGAGTTGGGTCCAACTGGCGGCATCGTGTCCTTGCGGCACAGCGTGCAAGCCCAGGAGGGTCGCCTTCACGGGAATGGGGCTGGCCTGCTTCAGCCGCTCGATGACCCGCAGCATTTTCAGCTCCGCTTCGACCGTGAGGCCATAACCCGTCTTGATTTCCATCGCCCCGATGCCATCGGCGAGGGCCTGCTCGAGCCGGTGGCGCGCCGCCTGGTAGAGGGCGTCCTCGTCCATGGCTTGCAGGCGCTCAGCCGAGTTGAGGATGCCGCCGCCCCGTTCGGCAATGGCTTGGTAGGATAGCCCATTGAGGCGGTCGAGGAATTCGCCGGATCGATCGGCCGCGTAGACCAAATGCGTGTGGCTGTCCACCCAGCTCGGCAACACAAACCGCCCTTCGCAGTTCACCACTTGCAGCCCGCTCCAGTCCGCCACCCCTTGCAGGTCGGCCATGGCCCCGAAATCGGCAATCCGCCCGTCCTCGATGGCGAGCCAAGCGTCTTCGAGCAGGGAAAACTGGTTCATTTGGTCCCCCGCCAAAAAAGCAGGCGGTTGGTCATAGGCCCCGATGAGGCCTCGGATGTGGGTCAAGAGCAAGCGCATGCCGCAAAGCTACCACGCGCTGGGGTTTCGTACCTTCGTGTCATGGCAGGGAACACGTTTGGGGAGCATTTTCGGCTGACGACCTTTGGGGAATCGCACGGCCCGGCCATCGGCGGGGTCATCGATGGGTGCCCCGCGGGCTTGGCGTTGGATGTGGAGGCGGTGCAGGCGGCGTTGGATCGGCGGCGGCCGGGGCAATCCGCGTTGACCACGGCGCGAAAGGAGTCGGATCGCGTGGAATTCCTCAGCGGCCTGTATGAAGGCCAAACCACCGGCACCCCACTCGCCTTCCTTCTCCGCAACGAAGACGCACGCCCCCAGGACTACGACGCCATGAAATCGGCCTACCGGCCGAGCCATGCCGACTTCACTTACGACGCCCGGTATGGGTTCCGCGACCCGCGGGGCGGCGGGCGGGCGAGCGCCCGGGAAACCGCCTGCCGCGTGGTGGCGGGCGCCGTCGCCGAACAAGTGCTCTCCCTCCTTCCGGTCCACATCACCGCCTACGTCGAACGGGTGGCCGATGTGGCCCTCGACGCCGATCCCCGCCTGTACACGCGGACTGAAGTCGACGCATCGCCGGTGCGTTGCCCGGACGCCGCCACCGCGAAGCGCATGAACGCCACCATCCTCGAGGCGGCGAAACACGGCGACTCCGTGGGGGGCGCAGTGGTGGTGGTGGCGGAGGGGCTGCCCGCGGGTTGGGGGGAGCCGGTTTTTGGCAAGCTCCAAGCGCAACTCGCAGCGGCCCTCTGGAGCCTCCCCGCTGTCAAGTTCATGGAAATCGGCTCGGGCGTAGCGGGCACCTTCAGCACCGGGTCCGCCCACAACGACGCCTTCACAAGCGATGCCGACGGCCGCATCACCACGGTGACGAACCGCAGCGGCGGCATACAAGGCGGCATCTCCAACGGCATGCCCTTGGTCCTGCGGCTCGGGTTCAAACCCACGGCCACCATCCAGCACGCCCAAGCCTCGGTCCGTCCCACCGGCGCACCGACCGAACTCGCAGCGAAAGGCCGGCACGACCCGTGCGTGCTCCCCCGCGCCGTGCCCATCGTGGAAGCCATGGTGGCCCTGGCCCTTGTCAACGCTTGGCTCGCCCCGCCCGCTCGCATGGATCAGTTGCGTCGGTGAACGCAGCACCTGCGACCGTGCATTCCACTTGGTGAGCGACTCCCCTGCGTAGTACCTTTCCGGCATGAAGGGAATTGCACTGCATTGGCAGGTCATCATCGGCCTGATCATCGGCGTGGTTTACGCTTGGCTGAGCGTGACCATGGGTTGGAATGAGTTCACATTGGATTACATCAAGCCGTTCGGTGACATTTTCATCAACCTCTTAAAGCTGATTGCCGTGCCGCTCGTGCTGTTCAGCATCATTTCGGGGGTCACGAGTTTGGGCGATGTAAAGAAGCTGGGCCGCATGGGGGCCAAAACCCTACTGACCTACCTGCTCACCACCGCCTTCGCCGTCCTCGTCGGCCTCGTCTTGGTGAACCTCATCCGCCCAGGGGCTGCCACCGCTCCTGACCTCCTTGAGGCGAACCGCATCCGGTACGAACTCTGGCGGGACGCCAACGGCATTGAAGTCCTCGATGATTTGGCCTACGCCCAGGACCCCGCCCGCGCAGAACTCACTGCCCAGCTCGCCTCGGAAAGCGCCCGCACCAACGCGTGGGTCGAGGACAAATTGAGCAAGGCAAGCACCACGCAAAGCGCAGGCCCCCTCCAGCCTTTGGTGGACGTCGTTCCCGTCAACATCTTCGCGAGCTTGACGTCGATGAGCATGCTGCAAATCATCTTCTTTGCGGTGTTTTTTGGGATGGTCCTCGTGGGGCTGCCGGAAGAGAAGAAATCCCCGCTGATCCGGGCCGTGGACAGCTTGAATGAAGTCTTCGTGCGGATGGTTTGGGTGGTGATGAAGGCCATGCCGGTGTTCGTATTTGCGCTGATGGCCGGCCAAATCGTGAAAGCCGCAGGCACCGACCCCGAGCTTTTCCAACAGCTGCTCAGTTTCTTGTTGCGGTACAGCTTGGTGGTGGTACTCGGGTTGGCCATCATGGCCTTTTTGGTTTATCCCACTTTGGTCTCCCTCATCGTCAAGCGCGTGCCGTTCCGCGGGTTCCTCAAAGGCATGCGCGATGCGCAAATCACCGCCTTTTCCACCTCGAGCTCCGTCGCCACCCTGCCTGTCACGATGGACTGCGTGCACAACAACCTTGGCGTGAGCACGCGGACGAGCAGCTTCGTCTTGCCCATCGGAGCCACCGTGAACATGGATGGAACAAGTCTGTACCAAGCGGTTGCTGTGGTCGCCCTGGCGCAATTTCACCTTGTGGACCTTTCCATTGCGCAGCAAGCGGTCATCGTCCTGACGGCGACCTTGGCCTCCATCGGTGCGGCAGCCGTGCCGAGTGCCGGGTTGGTCCTCATGATCATCGTCTTGGAGAGCGTGGGACTCAACCCCGCTTGGATTGCCCTCATTTTCCCCGTGGACCGCATCCTCGACATGTGCCGCACCGTGGTCAATGTCACCGGAGATGGGGCGGTTTCGACCATCATTGCTCACACCGAAGGAGAAGAACAGGCCGCCTGAACATGATCCGATTGCTCTTGGCCTTGGGGACCTTGGTGGCCGCCCTGGGCGTGGCGCAAAGCCAAACCGAAGATTGCCCCCCTTACGCAGCGTCCAAATCTGCCAAGGCCCTCGAAAAGGCGGAGGACGCCGGCCGCTATTCCATGGAGAAGCGCATCGCGCTGCTCGCCAAAGCCTGGGACGACGACGACCAGTGCCACGCCTGCCTGCAAGCGTTGGGGCACTTGCAATTCACCTTGTTCAAACGCGGTGAAACCGGCCCGGCTGCCGCAGAGGAAACGTTGAGCACCCTCGTGGAGGCGTGCCCGGATTTCCATGCGGAACCTTGGTATGAGCTGGGCGCCCTCGCCTATGCGGCAGGTGAAACGGCACCAGCAATCGAACGCTTCACTCGGTTCCTCGCCTTCGAGGGTAGCGAGCGCTGCGGGAAGCGTTTTGATCGGCAGGCGGAGGATGTGCGCGCCGTCTTAGATGAACTGACCTTTTTGCAGGCTTTTCACGCGTATGAAGACCAAATGGAACTCCTCCCCGTCACCGGAGTCAACACCGCGTCCGACGAGTACCTGCCCGCCCTCTCCCCGGACGGCTCCTTGCTGTTCTTAACGCACGCCGAGCGCATCAAGCCCAAAGGCGATGTGGTGTCGCAATTGGTGGAGCGCTTCCAATGGTCGCACCGGGACGCAGGAACTGTTGAATTCAAAGGCCCTGAAGATTTGGAGCGGCCGTTCAACGATGGCAGCCGGTACGGCGGAGCGAGCATTTCCGTGGACAACCGGGAACTGTTCATCGCTGCCTCCAACCCCACGGCCTCCAACCCGGATAACATCGACATCTTCCGAGTCAAATACGAGGTCACCGGCCGAACCGACGGCGGAGGATTCACCTACGAGTGGGGCGCCTTGGAGGCCCTCCCCTCCGCGGTGAACTCCCCCGATGGTTGGGAGGCGCAACCTGCGTTGTCCGCCGACGGCCAGTCGTTGTTTTTTTCAGCAGTCAAGGCCCACTCCATCCCGGACCAAAACGGCAATCCCACCATGGACTTGATGGTGGCCCATCGCCTTCCTGAAGGGGGTTGGGTAACCGCTGAACCCCTCCCCGAATTGAACACCGCTTGGAACGACAAAAGTCCGTTTCTCCATCCCGACGGCAAGACCCTCTATTTCTCAAGCGACCGGATGCCTGGAGGCGGGGGCTATGACATTTGGTACAGCCGATTGAATGCCTTGGGAACCTGGGGGCCACCCGTGAACGTGGGGGCACCGCTGAACACGTCCGGGGACGAGCATGGGTTGGTCGTAGCCGCCGACGGCCGCCAAGCCTACCTCGGCAGCCGCCGAACAGGCACAAAAGGCTTGGACATCTTGGGCTTGACGCTCCCGCCTCCGCACCGCGCCGCGGAAGTCACCATCATCCGGGGCGCCCTGCTTGATGCCACGGGGGCTCCCGACACGACCGCCCGGGTAGGGTTGTTGAACACGGTCACGAAGGAACGCGAATTCCTCGCGGTAAACGAAGACGACGGCACGTTCGCCCGCGCCTATGAATTGACAGAGGACGAGCCCGTCGTCGTTTTCACCGAAGGCCCCGCCACCTCCTTTGATGCCCTGGTGGTGTCACCCCCGGCTGAGGTCGAACGGGCGCCGGCCGCGCCAGCCCTTCAACTCGCCGCCCGTCCGCTGGAAAAAGGAGGTACCTACGAAATGCGCAACCTGACCTACGCCACCAACAGCGCCGCCCTCTCTCCTGCTTCCGAACCCCTGCTGCGTGCTTTTGCCGATTACTTGAACCGCCACGCCGACTTGCGCGTCGCCATCCACGGGCATACCGACAACATCGGTTCGGCTTCCAGCAACCAAACCCTGTCGGAAGAGCGGGCGAAGGCGGCCATGGATTTCCTCATCGGTTGCGGGGTCCCGGCGGGACGGTTGTCCTTCAAAGGGTTTGGCGCGAGTAAGCCGAAAGAAAGCAATGAAACCGCGGCGGGCCGCGCGGCCAATCGGCGGACAGAATTTGTTCTCCTCGACTGAATCACCCGATGGACCACTTGGCAAACTGAATGACGTGGAACGCATGAAGGGGAATCGATGGGGATGGGCCGTTGCGCTTGCTGCGCTTGCTTTTGCGGGGTGCAGAGAAAGCAGCACGCCCGATCGCGACCGCCCTTGCGATGCGTGGACGGCCTACGGTGCGGATTTTGCAGTGGGCGAAACCGTTGATTTCGGAAAGGTGGTGGCGCTCCTGGACGCTTCGGGCGAAAGGGATGGGCAGTTTGAAGTGGACGTCTTGGCATCTTGCGCCCAATTGGGTTGTTGGATGTCGGTCCGTGGACCGAAAGGCGAGTCCATCAAGGTGTACATGAAGGACCATGCATTTTTTGTCCCCACATCCGGCATGGCCGGGAAGCGCGCCCTCGTTGCAGGGACCGCTTACCGGGACACCGTCTCTGTGGCATTGCAAAAGCGGTTGCTTGCGGAAGCCGGAAGGCCACAAGCCGAAATCGATGCGGTGACCAAGGAGCAAATCGAATGGGCCATTTCAGCGGTGGGCGTGAAAATCGAGCACTCCAGGGAAACGGTTGCGGTCCCCGATTGACGCTTGTTAATTATCGGTAAACGCACATGAAATAAGCACAGCGAGGCGTTGAGAACTTCGTTCCTTTCGGGCTCTTGCCGGTGAAGGCTCAAGCTAAATTCGTTGCATGCATAACCCTGTTCGCATCAGTGCCCTGCTCCTGTTGCTGGGAGCCCTCTTTTGGGGCCTGCCGGCCGAAGGCCAACTCTCTCTCGGGGAATCCGGGAAACGTTTGGATTGGAATTCCACGGAAGACGCCTTCCAGAAGGAAAAATACGCCCTCGCGCTGTTTGGTTACGAGCAATACCTGAACAGCCTACCTGCGGGCGACGCTGGAAGCGATCAACACATCGAGGCGATGTACAAGCGGGCGTTGTGCGCGGTTTACCTGTACCATCCGAATGCCGCTCATTTGATTGGAACGTTTGTGCGCACGTTTCCGGACAGCCCGTATGCGGAATCAGCGTACTGGGAGTTGGCGGATTTGTACTACTCCCGGCGGGATTGGGATGAGGTGATTGCTGCGTTTGCCCAAGTGAACGAGCGGAAGTTGAAGCCTGCCGAGCTGTTGGAATTGAAATTCAAGCGCGGCCATGCCTTGTTCGAAGAGGAAGAATTGGATGCCGCGCGGATCGATCTGTTCGAAGTGGCCGAAGCGGCCGGTCCTTATCAGGATGCTGCGCGGTATTATTTCTCGCACATCGCCTATTCGCGGGAGCAGCCGCAGGTGGCCCTCGAGGGGTTCCAGTCCTTAGCGGACAAGGAGGACTTTGCGGACCTGGTGCCGATTTACATCGCGCAGCTGCTGCATGAAACCGAGCGGTACGATGACCTGATTGCCTACGGGCCGCATTTGTTTGAGGAGGAGTCGCCGTTGAATGAGCGAAAGCAGGCCGAAGTGGCGAGGTTATTGGGCGACGCTTTTTACCGGAAGCAGCGGTTTGAGGAGGCGTTGCCGCATTTGGAGATGGCTTGGAAGGCGACGCGTGGGGCGGAGCGGACACGGGATTTGGCCTACCAGATGGGGTTTGTGCGCCTGAAAGCGGAGGACTGGCGCGGGGCCTTGAATGCGTTCAGTTTGGTCACGCGTGAGGAGGATGAGTTGGCCCAAAACGCCCTCTACCACATGGCGAATGCCTACCTCGAACAAGGCGACAAGGACAAAGCCCGAACCGCTTTCCGGCAGGCCTCCCTGCTGGACTTCGACGCGCAGATCAAGGAGGACGCGCTGTTCAGCCACGCGAAGTTGGCCTTCGAATTGTCCTACAACCCACTCGATGACGCCATCACCGCCTTCGAGCGCTACCTCGATGAATTCCCCAACTCAAATCGCCGCGACGAAGCGTACGCCTTCCTGCTCGAGGTCTACATGACATCCAAGGACTACACGCGGGCGCTGCAGGCGTTGAATCGGATTGAAGAGAAGAATGCACGGGTGAAGCGTGCCTACCAACTGCTCGCCTACAACCGGGGCGTGGAGTTGTTCCGAGCGAACAAATACCCCGAAGCCGACCGGTACTTTGAGGACGTGCGCACGTATCCGGTGGACGCTCAACTGGCAGCGGAATCCCATTTTTGGCAAGGGGAATTGCGGTACTTCCTCAAGCGGTATGCCGAAGCCACCAGCCATTACGCCACGTTCCACTCGTCGCCCGGGGCCTTCCAGAGCGACTACTACGACGATGCGGAATACGCGCGGGGCTACGCCCTGTTCAAGCGCAAGCTCTACGTCGATGCGTTGAGTGCGTTCCGATCTTACCTGAAGATTGACCGCGGCGACGATGCCAAGCGGACCATGGATGCCACGCTGCGCACGGGCGACTGCTTCTATTCGAACAAGTCGTTTGAACAAGCGGCTGAGGCGTACCAAACCGTGATTTCAGCGGGTGCAGAAGGGGGCGATTATGCGCGCTTCCAGCGGGCGCTCTGCTTGGGCTACATGGACGATTTGCCGGGCCAAATCACCGAGCTCGAAAACCTGATCGCCCTTCACCCGGAATCGAGCTACCTCCCTGAAGCGCACTACGAGGCCGGCCGTTCCCACATCGAGCTCGACCAACTCGACGCCGCCCGGATCCAACTCGAAGCCCTCCTCGAGGACTTCCCCCAATCCCCGAAAACGAAGTACGCCTTGGTGGATTTGTGCCTCGTCGGCTACAAGCAAGGCCGGAACGAGGATGTCCTCAAGTTGTGGGATCAAATCCGCACCCAATACGGCAACGACCCCATCGCCGCCGATGCATTCAACGTGCTCGAGCCGTTGCTCATCGAGCGCGGGCTGCTCGACGACCTGCCCTCTGGAGTTGGGCTCGACGGCGCTGAGATTGAGGACCGTTTGTTCGAGGCGGCCATTGGGTTGGCCTTGGACAAGGATTGTTCGAAAGCCCTTGTCCGGCTGAACGAGTACATCCGCCAGTACCCAGACGGCCGTCATGTGACGGAGGCACAGTACTTCCGCGGGCAGTGTGCCTTGGATTTGGACCAAACCGACGACGCGCGGCAAGCCTTCGACTACGTGCTGAACCAACCGACCAACGATTTCACTGAACTGAGTGCGCTCGCCGGCGCAAGCATCGCTTGGAAAGCGCAGGACATCGAAGGGGCGAAGGCATACTACCGGACCTTGGAAGCGGTCAGTGTGCTGCAGGAAAACTTGCTCGAAGCGCGCATTGGGTTGATGCGTTGCCATTACTTGCTCAACGAGGGCGAAGAAGCCTTGGCCTACGCCGACCAGGTCATCGCCGACGGGGGCACCCCCGATGACATTCGGCGCACCGCGCATTACTGGCGCGCCAAATTGCGATTCGACGCACAGGAGTGGTCGAGTGCGCGACCGGATTTGGAATCCGTGGCGGCGTTTGGTGGAGCCCGTGGAGCGGAGTGCAAGTTTTTGCTCGCCCAAATCGCCTACGAAGAAGGCGCCTACGAAACCGCTGAGTTGGAGATATTTGAACTCATCGACGGCTTCGCAGCCTACGAGGAGTGGAAGTTCAAGGGCTTCATCCTCCTCGGCCGCGTTTACCTCGGAATGGGAGATTACTTCCAAGCACGGGCGACGGCGCAGCAAATTGTGGACCATGTGGCGGTGGATTGGGTGGTTGAAGCGGCACAAGTGCTCCTCGCCGACATCCAAGTCGCTGAAGAGGCGGAAACTGAAGCTGAAACGGAGCTCGCTCCAGACACCCTAATGACCCCTGAACAATGAGCACCTCCCTTTTTCAACTTGAAACGAAAATGCCTCTCCGGTGCATGGCCGGGCTGGCCTTGTGGGTTGCAGGATGGGGCGCTCCTTCGCTGAAGGCCCAAGGGGACACCTTGGACCTTGATGTAACCTTCGTGGGGAACCGGGAGATGTTGCTGCAGGATGCGCACAAACTGCTGGTTTGGCCCAGCATCCGGGACATGGGCGTCGAAAAGCCGGTCTTCAACTACGAGCTGCTGCCGAAACGGATGATCGTCGCGCCTGCCTTCGAACGGGTGGACGCCAAGCGCGTGGACGTCAGCACGCCCCTGCCGCTGCTCTACAAGGGGTATGCACGATTGGGCTTCGGCATGTACGTCAGCCCGGTTGCGGAATTGGCCTACACGGATGTGCGGTCCCGCAAATCCAGCTGGGGCATTCACGGCCAACACCGCTCCTCAAGCGGTGGCTTCGATGTGGCCGACTCGTTGCCCCAGCGCTTCAGCAACAGCGAGCTCACCGCTTGGGCCAAACGCTTTTGGAAGCGGAGAACCCTGACCTTCAGTGGGTTTGTTGGCCAACAAGGCATCAGTTACTTGGGGCTCGATTCCATGGCCACGCTGCCCGTGGACGCCGAAAACGCGTTGCACGAACGATTTGGGCGGTGGGGCGCGGATGTGCGTACCGAATCCACACGCAAAGACAGCACGGATTGGCAAACCCAAGCGGTGCTGAGTTACCGCCACCTGTGGAATACCGGTACCGTGACCGAACACAGCGCGCTGACCCAAGGCCGCACGAGCACCTTCCGGGACGGGTTGGAAATGGAGCTGCTTTGGGACGGGGTGTTCAATGCGCGCGCCATTGATTCGACCGCCGCAGCCCGACAGGTGCTCTTCAAGGTGCAGCCCCAGGTATCCAAGCAAGCGGGCGCGCTGCGATCCACGTTGGGTGCCGCCATCGTGGTGGACGCGCGGGGCACGCGGGCCTTCCAGGTCTTTCCCGTGGCGGAAGCCAACCTCCAGCTTTTCAAAGGCCTAATGGTTCCCTACGCCCGCATTTCAGGGGGCGTGGACAACAACCGCCTCCTGAACACGCTCGAAACCAACCCGTACATCAACCCGGAAATGGAGTTGAAGAACACGTACCGCCGGTTTGACTTCAGGGCCGGATTGCGGGGACATGTTACCTCCCACTTCCACTACCACGGCCGGCTCTCGGTCGAACATTTCGAGCAGTACATGTATTTCGTCAACGACTCCACTTCCTTCGGAGGAGAACGTTTCATCCCGCTTTATGACACCTTGACCGTGACGACCTTGGGCGGGGATGCGCGCCTCCAAATCTCCGAGTCGTTCAACCTGTGGGGCGGCGTGGACTTGATGACCTACGGCAAGCACAACCAACTGCACGCTTGGAACCTGCCCAACATGGTCTGGCGAGCGGGCATGCATTACAACTGGCACGACAAATTCGCAGTTGAACTCGACGCCGAAGTGGTGGGCGCCCGCCGAGGAGCCTCCCTCTCCCCGACGGCATCCGGCGACGATGCGGTTTTGGGAGACAACCTGCTTGGAAGCCAGGCTGAACTCGGGGCCTTTGCCGATGTCAACTTGAAGGTGGAATATTTCTACAACAAGCGCATGAGCGCCTGGGTCACGGCTTCCAATATGGCGGGCGCACGGTATGCGATTTGGAACAACTACCCCGTTCAGGGATTCCTTGCCCGTTTTGGAGCCTCATATGCGTTTTAAGATGTGAGTAAGGTGGCTCTTGCTGTGGATAAATTGGCTGTATTCAGGCCAAATCCGCCTGCTTTTCTGCGGCCTAGCGCGTATTTTCGTCTGTCAGAACCTGCCTGAAGTAGGCGGTCGAAGGAACGAAGCTGAAAGACATGTCGGAAGAGCACCCAATGGATCCCGTCCGGAATCCCAACCAAGCCCCGAAAGCGGCGAATTACGATGCCAGCAACATCCAAGCCCTCGAAGGCATGGAGCACGTGCGGATGCGACCATCCATGTACATCGGGGACGTGGGGGTCCGTGGCTTGCACCACTTGGTTTACGAGGTCGTTGACAACTCCATCGATGAAGCGTTGGCCGGGCATTGCGACCGGATCACAGTTACCATCACCGAAACGAACGGCATCCGGGTGACGGACAACGGTCGTGGCATCCCCGTAGACATCCACGAAAAAGAGGGGGTGTCCGCCTTGCAAGTGGTCATGACCAAAATCGGAGCCGGCGGTAAGTTCGACAAGGACTCCTACAAGGTCTCCGGTGGATTGCACGGCGTGGGGGTATCCTGCGTGAACGCGCTCTCCGTGAGCCTTCGGGCAGAAGTGCACCGGGAAGGCAAAGCCTACGAGCAATCCTACTCGCGCGGCAAGGCCGGTGCACCTGTGGCCGAAATCGGCAGCGTGGATGACCGGGGAACGACGGTGGAATTTCAGCCGGACCCTGAAATCTTCGAAACGCTCACCTACAACTACGAAACGCTCGCGGACCGGATGCGCGAGTTGGCCTTTTTGAACAAAGGCATCACCATCGAACTGACGGATGAACGCACGCTTGTTCAGCTCGAGGAAAACGGCCCGGAAGTGCACAAGCACGAGGTGTTCCATTCCGAATCGGGACTCCGTGATTTTGTCTCCTACCTCGAAAAAAACCGGGAACCCCTGATTGCAAAGGTCATCCACATGGAAGGCGAACGCAATGGGATTCCGGTCGAAGTGGCCATGACCTACAACACGTCGTTTTCAGAGAACCTGTTCTCGTACGTGAACAACATCAACACCTACGAAGGGGGAACGCATTTGACCGGATTCCGCCGCGGTTTGACGTTGACGTTGAAGAAATACGCCGAAACCTCCGGCATGTTGGACAAGTTGAAGTTCGACATCTCGGCAGATGATTTCCGTGAAGGCTTGACCGCGGTGGTCAGCGTGAAAGTCGCCGAGCCGCAGTTCCAAGGCCAAACCAAAACCAAATTGGGGAACGCCGAGGTGAGTGCTCCTGTCGGACAGGCCGTCAGCGACATGCTAGAGGCCTACCTCGAGGAGCATCCCAACGATGCCCGTTCGATCGTCCAGAAGGTCATCCTTGCGGCGCAAGCGCGGCATGCTGCGCGCAAGGCGCGCGAGATGGTCCAGCGGAAGACGGTCATGAGCGGCTCCGGCCTCCCGGGCAAGTTGGCGGACTGTGCCGAGAAGGATCCCACCCAATGCGAGTTGTTTCTGGTCGAGGGTGACTCGGCAGGTGGAACGGCGAAGCAAGGCCGGGACCGGCACTTCCAAGCCATCATGCCACTGCGCGGAAAGATCTTGAACGTCGAAAAGGCGATGCAGCACAAGATCTTTGACAACGAGGAGATCAAGAACATTTACACCGCACTCGGGGTGACGTTGGGAACCGAGGAGGACGAGCGCGCATTGAACCTCACCAAACTGCGTTACCACAAGGTGGTCATCATGTGTGACGCGGACGTGGACGGAAGCCACATTGAGACCCTGATTTTGACTTTCTTCTTCCGCCACATGAAGGAGCTGATAGAGAACGGATCTGTCTACATCGCGACCCCTCCCCT
>CBFHPD010000138.1:0-5500 GCA_965657495.1 uncultured Flavobacteriales bacterium | reverse complement strand
ATGAACACGCCGTCCATGTTGATGGTCACGTCCACGCTCTCACCGTTCAAGGTCTCCACGCTCATGCCGTCCATCAGGTCAGTGCTCAACGTCGTCCCGCCCACCACGTGGTACGTGAGGATGGCGGTGAGCAAATCGAGGTCCGCGAGAACCGCGTCCAATGTGCCTTCAGGAAGCGCGTCGAACGCAGCGTCCGTGGGTGCGAACACCGTGAACGGGCCTGCGCCGTTCAGCGTTTCGACGAGATCAGCTGCGATGACAGCGGTTTCGAGGGTCGTGTGGTCCGCGCTGTTGACGATGATGTCTACAACAGTATTCGAAGGAGGGGTCGGTGGCAACAAGACCGCGTCGATGACGTGCACCACGCCGTTGTCCGCTGCGAGGTCCGCCACGATCACTTCCGCGTCGTTGATGAACACGCCGTCCATGTTGATGGTCACGTCCACGCTTTCGCCGTTCAACGTTTCCACGCTCATGCCGTCCATCAGGTCGGTGCTCAAGGTCGTGCCGCCCACCACGTGGTAAGTGAGGATGGCCGTGAGCAAATCGATGTCCGCGAGAACCGCGTCCAATGTGCCGTCAGGAAGCGCGTCGAACGCAGCGTCCGTGGGTGCGAACACCGTGAACGGGCCTGCGCCGTTCAGCGTTTCGACGAGATCAGCTGCGATGACAGCGGTTTCGAGGGTCGTGTGGTCCGCGCTGTTGACGATGATGTCCACCACCGTGTTCGAGGGCGGGGGCGGTGAGGTGACCGTCACCGTGCCCACCATGCCGGAAAGGGCGTGGGTACCGACGGAGCAATCGTAGTTGTAGACCCCTGGCACCGTGAACGTGTGGCTGCCGATGCAGACACCTGAAGCATTGCCCGTAACGGCAGGCAGCGCGAAGGTCTCGGGGTTGTTCCAAGTCGCGCCGCTGGCTGAAGCGGAGAAATTCACATCGTGGAATCCGCCCGTGTTCACCCACACCACCGTCTCACCGGCTTCGATGGTCAGGTCTTGGGGTGAAAAACTGAGGCCGGATGTGGACACAACCGTTCCCGGGGTGTTACACGGATTTTGGGCGGCAACGTTGACCGCGGAGAGCAGCAGGGCCACAACGGCCATGCTCATGGAAAATAAAGGTCTCAACATAATGAAACAGGTTGGTTGATGATGTGGGTACAACAACCACCCGCCTCGTTTGTTTAAGAAAACCGAAATAAGATTAAACAATTTTAAGAATCAGAGGCGTTGGCGGTTTTGGCTCGCCTCCCCTGCTCCTGGGAAAATCTGCTTCAAGGCGTCACCCCGGTAGGTGAAAATGCCGTCCACCTTCGCGTGGAGCATCAGCGCCCCCATCACCTCGCCGATGGGCCCCGCGGGCAACACGTAATGGAGCACATCATCCATCCAAACCCCGCCGTCGCCCGGCGTGAAGCGGTGCAAGTGATGCCAGAACCGATACGGCCCAAACCGCTGTTCATCAATGAAATAGCGCCCATCCTCGGACTCGACGATTTCGGTGACCCACCGCATCGGGATGTTCAGCAAGGGGCGCACGGTGTAGCAGATGACGTGGCCGGCAAAGGTGCGCTCGCCCCCGCCTGAGAGGATCTCGAAGGACATGTCTTCGGGGGTCAGGCGGTTCAGGTTTTCGGGAATGCTGAAAAAGTCCCAGGCCTCCTCGATGGTGATCGGGAGCCATTGGCGGGTCGTGAGGCGGTGCATCTTCATGGACGCAAAACCACCTCAGTCCCGATGTGGTTCAATCGCACGGCTCCCCGAACGCATTGAGGAGGAGGAGCAAGTCGGCGATGCTCACCACGTAGTCGGCCGAGATGTCGCCCGGGCAATTGCCCTGGCAGCCGAAGCTGGACAGGATGGTGAGCACATCGGTCAGCGTGACGAAGCCGTCGCCGGACACGTCGGCCGGGCAGGTCGTGCAATCGAGGCAGCTGGACCAGCAGTGGACCGGGGTGGCGACGGGGGTGCCGTCGTAGGGCACGAAGACGCCGTAGTTGCCGTACTCGTCGCAAGGGAGGGCGTCGCAGGTGGAACCGAGGGGCGCGCCGCCGATTTGGCCCCAGCCGTTCACCGTGAAGAGGAATTCATGCACGCCCGTCGGCAGCATCCGCGTGGCCGTGTACACGCCGTCGAGCAGCGTCATGGGCTCACACGTGCCGCACCAGTTGTTGAACGTGCCATTGAGGTAGACCAAATCCCCTCCCGCCGCCGGCACCGTCCCCGCATCCAACCGAAACGTGACCTCCGACTCCGCCGGTTCCAACGGCTCGCTCAACTCGAACGTCATCTCCCCCTCCTCCACCGCGATCGACGCCGACGAAAACGTGCAAAAGTTCCCCGAAAACGACTCCATCTCCTGCGTCTCCCACCGGTCCGCATCGAGCCCGTCCGTGAACTCGTCCTCCCACTGCAACGTGAACTCGGTCGCCGCCTCAGGCGTGTACGCGTAGCAGGCCACCCGGTCGTAGGCCGACGTCACCGGCATCGCCCCCGTCCACTCCCCCACCCAATCCGGCGCATCCGCCGCCCACAGGTTCATCATGATCCGCATCGGATGCTGCAACCCGCCCACGTACGGCGCGTCTTGCACGTAAGCCAGCGCGCCGTCCACGAACCACCGCACGGCCTCGGGCGTCCACTCGATGGCGTAATCGTGAAAATCGGCGTGCGGGTTGAAACCGACCGGGTGGACGTACGTGTACGCCGTCAGAAACGGGTAGTGTGTGGTGAATTGGACCGACGCGTCGAGGTTGCCGGTCATTTCGATGTCGATTTCGTTGTTCACCGCCGGCCAGTTGCAGTTCACGTCCCGGTTGTAGAGGAAGAAGCTGCTGACCAAACCCGCCCCCTCCGCCGACCGCATCCGCACCTCAAACCGGCCGAACAGGAACGCTTCGCGGGACTGCAGGGCGGCGCTGGAACAGGTTTGGCCCCATGCTGCAGAAGCCGTGAGCAACAGGGCTGTTAACACTTCAATGCGCATCGGTCCGGTGTTGTTGGATCCAACGCAACGCCGCCCCCAAACGCTCGCCCCAGTCCGCCTCGAAATGCCGCCCCTCCAAGTGCTGCTGGAACGTGTGGTTCGCCTCCTGCTCCGCTAGCAATTCCGCCATCGCCTCGATGCCCGGCTCCAACTGCGCCTCCAACCCCACCGTGCCGTTGTCCAGCCAAATCGGCCCCAGCCCCTTCGGCCAGCCGCTCGCCCGCCACACGTCCGGCGCACTGAAATCGCGGTACGCAAAGGCCCCGGACATGCAAATCGCCCCGTCGAACACCTCCGGGTGCTCCCGGATCGCCACGGCCGAGATCAGCCCGCCCATCGACGCCCCCGCCACCGTCACCGGCACCTCCGCACCCACCCCATAGCGGGCGAGCACCCGCGGCACGAGCTCCTCCGCGAGCCCGCCCACGTAGCGCAGTCCTTCCGGCCCCACCCCGTAATCCGTCGACCGCTCCTCTGTGCAATCCACCCCCACCACCAGCACGTGCTCCCCCCGCTCCGCCCAAACCATCAACGTATCGTCCACGCCCCAATCCACCCCAAAGTTCGCCGACACCGGATCGAACAAATTCCGCCCATCGTGCATCACCAGCACCTCGCTGATCCGGGCCGTGTCCGGCGGCACCCAGCACACCACCAGCCGCTCGAGCAGGCCTTGCGGCGCCCACAGGCCGAGGGTGTCCGTCCGTCCGGTCAGCTGGCCCTTCACCTCGTTAGGAGCGGCGCCGTCGCTCCACGCCCAAACCGTGTCCTGCACCACCGCCGCGCCGCCGACCACCGTGACCAAGCTGTTATCCCGCTTGAATCCGTTGGGCTTGACCGCCTCGCGCTCCCACGTGCCGAGCGTGAACTTGAACTCGTGCGTGCCCTCGGGCGCAGGGGCCGACCCGCGGAACCAGCCGTCCCCGTCCGCCTTCAGCGCTACGCCGTCGGGTTGCCAGCCGCCCCACGCCGCCGGACTGCCGGCCACATGGACCGTGGAGCCGGCCGGCACCGTGGGAGCGAACACGGCGAATTCCACGGCCGGCGGCGCCGAGCATCCGAGGGCCAGCAGCGCCCAAACGCAGGCCCGCCTCATCGGTCGCACCCTTCGTCCGGGTTGCATACGGGGCCTTCGAACGGCACCCGCGCCTCGGCCTCCTGCAAAGCGGCACGGAGCACTTCCTCGAAGGCCGCGGCGGGCTGGGCGCCCGAAATGACGTGCTCGCCGTTGACAAGGAAGAAGGGCACGCCGCGCACGCCCACCGTTCGGGCTTCGTATTCGTCCATCCGCACGTCGTTCGCGAGGTCCGGGTTGTCGAGGGCGGCTCGGGTGGGCGCTTCGGGCAGGCCGGCTTCGACGGCGAGGGCGATCAGGGTTTCGACGTCATCGACGTTGGCGCCCTCGGTGAATTGGGCGGCGAAGAGCCGCTCTTTGAGGGCGTGTTGCTTGCCGTGGAGTTTCGCGTAGTGCAGGAGCACGTGGGCGCGGAAGGTGTTGGCCGAAATCGAGCGATCGAAATCGTAGGTGAGGCCGTCGGGGGCCGCCATTTGGGCGACGTGGGCCATCATGCCTTGCACTTGGTCGGCGCTCAGCCCTTTTTCTTCGGCGAGCACGGCGGCGGTGGGGCGGTCAGGCTGCGTCACGCGGTTGGGGTCGAGCTCGAAGCTTTTCCACTCGACGCGCACGGTGGCGGCGTGTTGGGAGCGGGTGGGTTCGGCTGCGATTTGGGCCAAAACCCGTTCCAACCGCCGCTTGCCCAAATAGCAAAACGGGCACACGACATCGCTCCACACCTCGATGTGCAGGTCGGGCGAGGCGGCATTCACGAACTCATGTTCAGCATCCAGCATGGGAATCGGTTCTTGGGCGCAAGCCGTGGCGGCCAGCGCGGCGAATAAAATCAGAGGACGGACCATCGGTAAGCCGTGCCTTCAGGGGTGACCAGGAAATACAGGCCGGGAGTGGCGGGCGCTACGAGGCGGGCCGCGCTTCCCGACGCCACGGTGCGGCCAGCGCGATCGAGCACGAGGCACGGGCCGGTGAGTCCGGGGGCGACGAGCGGCTCCCCGGCCCGGGTGGCCGGCACCGTGAAGGCAGGCGCTACCTCGGCCACGGCGGCCGTCACGCAGTCCCCGCCGTACAGGTCCCACGTGGTGACGGTGGTGCCGGGTTCGGTCAGTTGCCACGACGCGTGGGTGAACCCCGCGCCCGCATCGCTCCAAAACACCGTCACGGTGGCGTCCGCGTCGTACGTGACCTCGACGGTGTAGCAATCGTTTTGGGCCAAGCAAAGGGAATCGCTCATCGCGCTCCAGCCGCCTGCCTCATTGAGCGTCAGCGTGGTGGACCAAAAATCGCCCGCCCACGCCAGCGAGGCCAGCGTGGCCTCCGCCGTCGCCTCCGGCGGCGCATACCCAAACAGGGCCAGCCGCACCGGCAAGCACTCGCCCGCCTCCGCGTCCGCCCACTCGAACGAGCGCGCCTCAAACGTGTACGGCACGGTGCACGCAA
>CBFHPD010000137.1:0-1386 GCA_965657495.1 uncultured Flavobacteriales bacterium | reverse complement strand
GTACCAGCTTCTGGTTGGTCTGCGTTGGCGCCTGGAAAATATTGGGTGCGGGCGTTGGATTCCAATGATTGCACGTCAACCAATTCCGTTCAGGTTTTCCTGCCACATTCCAAGTGTCAGTAAGGGCGAAGGACTCAGCTCCCCTTAACCATTTGCCCGATGCCTAAGTTGACTGCAATTCTGCCCGTGGCTGAACCGTCCCGCTCCTTGTTTTGGGGGCAATCATATGTGGGCAGTCTCTACGCCATTCTTCGGGAAGAGTTGCATGCCGAGGTGGACTTGGGGCCAGGGCATTTCTGGCGGCCGCGGGAAGGGGTGGATGTTATTTTGATGCAGTGGCCAGAGGCGTTGTTTGATTGGCGTCCCATCGATGCGGATGATGTGGAAGAGTTCTGGGATGTGCTGGAGGCATGGCACCAATTGGGGACGAAAGTTATTTTATTCAGGCACAACTTGCGTCCGCACCTCATCAACAGCCCGCATTACGAGGCGGTCTACATGGGGCTGATGGAGCGCACGGACGCCGTGGTGCACTTGGGTCAATATTCGCGCGACGAATGCCCGAAGTTCAAGGGGGTGCTGCATCGCGTAATAGCTCATCCCCGTTATGTCCAAGACCTTCCTGATATCCGCGATGCGCGCTCTCGTTTGGGGCTCGATATCGATCGACCGACGTTGTTGATTTACGGGGCAACGCGGCATGTCAAGGAGTTGCGAATGATCCGCAGGGCGGCTCGTTTGTTCTCAAGAAATTTTGGTGGTCAAGTGCTGTTTGGGACGTTTCCTGTTCACCTGCTTCCGGTGAAGCGGGGAGGACAGTTTTTGATGCCGCTCATCGAGCGTTGGTGGAAATGGCGTTTCAATGCTAAAGTCCATTCGGGAATGCTGCACGGGTTAGTCGAAGACGATTACCTGGCGGCCACTGACTTCATTTTGGTTCCCCGGCTCGAAGACCACCTCAACTCCGGGGTGTTGGTCAAGGCGTTGTCATTGGGGATCACCCCGATTGCTACATCCGTGGGCAACCTTTCAGAAATCGGTCACCGGTTGGATGTGCCGATGCTCGATGACAACTCCGCATTGGGATTGAGCTACCTGTTCCAGCACGTGCTGAGTCAGGAATCAAAGCAGCGGGTGGAATGGAAGTCGCACTCGGCTGATGCATGGGGCCGGGAGGCCATTGCGGAGCCGCTGCGGGCCCTCCTTGAGGAGGTCGGTCGACCGGAATGGCCAGCGGGCCAAGGCGTTCGCAAGGCGCAAGGGTGGGGCGATATGGCGGCACCCAAGCCATCGAAACGGGAACGCGGTGTCGTGCGGAGGCTTCCCCGCAGGAGCCACTAAAATGGACATGAATCCATCATCTTCTGTTTGAGCGCAACGTCTGGG
>CBFHPD010000136.1:0-1239 GCA_965657495.1 uncultured Flavobacteriales bacterium | reverse complement strand
TTTTGCGGTGGGCAGCGCGGCCACATCGCCCAGCCCGAAGACATTCGTGTACTCGTTGTGTTGGAGCGTGAACTTGTCCACGTTGAGCCATCCTTTCGATGGGCCTTCTTGGTGGGCCAGCGGGCTTGCTTTCACGAAATCCGGAGCGCTCTGCGGCGGCGCGAGGTGAAGCATGTCGTACGGCATGACCACGGTGGTCTCGCCTGCGAGGTCTTCGCCGAGCGGGTTGCCGTTTTGGATGACGCATCCGGTTTCTTGCTTCGTCCATTGGAAGTGCACCTCCTTCTTCTTGCTGTCAATTTTCACCGGCGCGTAAAACGTCTTCAAGTGGATTCCCTTCCGGTTGATGACCTGCGTCAAGGTCTTGGCAAAATCCTTCACGCCAAAAATCACGCTCCCCGGCGTGGCAAAAATCACCTCCGCATTGTCCCGAACGCCCTGCTTGCGGAACGCATCATCGGCGAGGTACATGATTTTCTGTGGCGCTCCACCGCACTTGATGGGCGTGGTGGGCTGGGTGAACACGGCGTTCCCGCCTTTGAAGTTCTGGATGATGCGCCATGTCTTGTCTGGATCGAGGTAGTTCGAGCAAACAAAGTCCGTCTCAAGCGCCTCCCGCAGGCCCTCGATGCCATCGAGGTCGTACTGCAGCCCCGGGCACACCACCAGGTAATCGTACGTCAAGTCCCCCGATCCTCGAGTGCTCAGGCTGTTGTTCGCAGGGTCAAACGCCGTAACGCCATCTTGCACCCACTTCACCCCGCTCGGGATCAAGGACGCCATGTCCCTGCGGGTGTTCGCGTAGTCATACGTTCCGGCCCCCACGAGGGTCCAAGCGGCTTGGTAGTAGTGATCCTTCGACGGGTCGATGATGGCGATGTCCAACGAGGCGTTGCGGTTGCGCAGTTGCGCTGCGGTCATGATGCCCGCGGTGCCGCCGCCGACGATGAGGATTTGATGGTGGTTGCTCATAAAAACAAGGTTACGATGCTGTTATTTCGCGTCCAAACTACACGGCCTCACAGGAGGGAAAGGTGACCCAAGTCGCACAAATAAAAAAAGGAGGCCAAAACCTCCTTTTTTCATGAACAATGTACACCCTCAGTTGTTTTGGAACGGCTTTACCGCAGACTCCAACTGGGCCTTCGTGTGGTACCCACTTGCGCGCCACACCAACTCTCCTTCTTTGAAGAGCAGCAAGGTCGGCACCCCGCGGATGCCGAAGGCTTGCCCCAACTG
>CBFHPD010000135.1:0-5508 GCA_965657495.1 uncultured Flavobacteriales bacterium | reverse complement strand
CGGGGAGCCGCGGGGACACCGGAAGCGCGGGGCTACGGAGGAGGAGTTGGCGGCGCAAGGAGATTGCGTGGATTGTGGGCTGTGCATACAGGTTTGTCCTACCAACATCGACATCCGCAACGGGGTGCAGCTCGAATGCGTCCACTGCACGGCCTGCATCGACGCGTGCGACAGCATCATGGAAAAGCTCGCCATGCCCGGCGGCCTCATCCGCTACGCCAGCGAAAACTCCATCGCACAGAAGAAACCGTTCGCACTGACCGGCCGAGCGAAGGCGTACATCGCTGTGCTGTTCGTGCTGTCCACCGTTTTCTACGGGCTCCTCTTCTTCCGGTCTTCCATCGAAATGAACGTGTTCCGCACCGCGGGCAGCATGTACCAAATCGACGATGCCGGCAACATTTCCAACCTCTACCGCTTTGCGCTGGTGAACAAATCGAACGACACGCTGCGGGTATCATTGACCCCTGATGATGAGCGGTTTACGCTCGAACTTGTGGGCGATGAGGTGTTGGTTGTGCCGGCAAGCGAAATGGTCGAGGGCGTATTTTTCCTGCGCACGCCCTTGTCCGGACTGAGCGAGGAACGGGCGAAGTTCAACCTGATTTTGAGCGATTCCACCGGCGTCATCGCAAAGGCCAAAACCGAATTCCCCGGGCCCATTCCCGGCATGATACATTGAACATGAGCAAGCTGAAATTCAATTGGGGCCACGGGTTGGCGCTGGCACTGATCGGTTGGGTCGGGCTGATGGTGTACATGGGCTTCACGTGTTTTTCCGTCGACGCCGAATTCGTGCGGGAGGACTATTACCAAGCCGAACTGGAGCACGAGGACAAGATGGCAGCGACGGCCCTCGGAAATGACCTGCCCGCCCCGCGCGTTTCCTTTGCCCACGGCGTTTTAATCCTAGAAAGCGATACCGCAGCATTGGACCTCCTGCTCTCCGGCAGCGCCTCCCTGTATGTACCCGCCAATGCAAGGCTCGATCAGGCATGGCAGTGGTCGGAATTGCCCGGACGGCGGGTCGCTGGAACCCGTTACGAAGTCGCATTTGAAGCCCCAAGCGGACTCGCCTATTTGACTTTTAACTGGTTTTGCGTGCGCGCGCGCGGAGAGGCCGAAAAGCGAATCCCCGTGCATTTCCCCGTTCAGTGAACCATAAATGACTTATAAACAATAAATTAGACACATCCCACTCCTGCATCCTCCGGAAACCGGGCAAAACAGCCCGAAGCCGCAATGAACAAATTGGCCCCCTGTTCACAACTTCGTTCCCAATTGTTGTGAACCTTTCTCTTGCGTTGGTGTTCTTTAGTGGTGTCCCATAGACACGATTTAAACCAAAACCAACTAACATGAGCGCAATTCTCATTGATTCGATGGTCAACTTCTCGGATGCTTCTGACATCCAGACCATCACGGCCTTTACCTTTTTCATCGGAACCATGGCCATGATGGCCGCCTCCGTGTTCTTCTTTTTCGAAACCTGGAACGTGGACGCCAAGTGGCGGACGAGCTTGTTGGTTTCGGGGTTGATTACCTTCATCGCATTCGTGCACTACTACTACATGCGCGGGTACCAATTGGAAACGGGCGAAAGCCCCACGTTCTTCCGCTACGTGGACTGGACGCTTACGGTGCCGTTGATGTGCGTGGAGTTCTACCTGATCACGAAGAAAGCCGGCGCGAAGATGTCCTTGCTTTGGAAGCTCATCGCGGCATCTGTAGTGATGTTGGTTACGGGTTACTTCGGGGAAGCCATTCAGCGTGAATCAAGCGTCATGTGGGGTGTCATTTCAGGAGCGGCTTACTTCTACATCGTCTACCTCATTTGGGCCGGTGAAGTGCGGAAACTCGCTGAAAAGGCTGGACCTGACGTATTGAAGGCCACCAAGGTACTCGCCTGGTTCGTCCTCGTGGGTTGGGCCATTTACCCGCTGGGCTACATCCTCGGAACACCCGGTGGCCTCTTCGGAATGGTGCTTGTAGAAGACGCTACGGCTGCAACTGCATGGATGGACATCGTCTACAACATCGGTGATGCTGTGAACAAGATTGGATTCGGCTTGGTCATTTACTCGCTCGCTACGAGCAAGTCGTAAACCGCTGGATTTTGAAACGATGCCGGATCGCCTTGTGCGGTCCGGCATTTTTTATGACCGGATCTCAATAACGGGGTACGCGCCAAGTGGCCGAAGTTCCCCGATGCTTTGGGCAGGGCAGCCCATATCCCGCAAGGTTCGCTCCACCGACTCGCAAGCCGATTCGGCCACGGAAAGAAGGAGGCCGCCGGAGGTTTGGGGGTCGCAGAGGATGTCGCGGTCGAAGCCCTCGACGGGGCTCACGCGGTCTCCGTAGCTCGCCCAGTTGCGGCGCGCACCGCCGGGGACGGCGCCTTGGGCATGGTACTGGCGCAGGCGGTCACCGATGAGGAGCGGGACGCGCGTGAGGTCGAGGGTGGCGCTGAGGCCGGCGCCTTCCGCGAGTTCCAGGAGGTGACCGAGGAGGCCGAAGCCGGTGACGTCGGTGATGGCGTGGACGCCGGTGAGGGCGCTGAGCTGGGCTCCGATTTGGTTTAGACGCTGCATGGAATCGACCGCCAAGGCCAAATCCTCAGACCGCACTAGGCCCTTCTTCTCCGCCGTGGTCAACATGCCCACCCCCAACGGCTTCGTCAAGTAGAGCCGATCGCCCGCCTGCCCCGCCGCATTCGCCTTCAGCCGATCGAGCGACACGCGCCCCGTGACCGCCAGGCCAAAAATCGGCTCAGGGCTGTCGATGCTGTGCCCCCCCGCCAACGGAATCCCCGCCTCCGAACAGATGCTCCGTCCACCGTCCACGACCTGGCTCGCCACCGCTTCCGGAATCTTCCCGAGCGGCCAGCCCAGGATGGCAATGGCCATGAGCGGCGTACCGCCCATTGCGTAAATGTCGCTGATGGCGTTCGCCGCCGCAATGCGCCCAAACGTCCGCGGATCGTCCACAATCGGCATGAAAAAATCGGTCGTCGAAATGATGCCCGTGCCATCGCCGAGGTCCACCACCGCCGCATCGTCCTTCGTGTCGTTGCCGATGATGAGGTTCGGAAACTGCTCGCTGCGGTCCACCCCGCTGAGGATTTCGTGCAGCACGGCAGGGCTCAGTTTGCAGCCGCATCCGGCTCCGTGCGAAAATTGGGTCAAGCGAATGGGTTCCATCAAACGAAGTTCAAAAGTGCGAGTTGCTCGGCAGCCTGCGTGGGCGTGGCATGCGAGGCGTCAAAGGTTGCTGTTTGCCTGCGCTTGTACCGCTGTTGCGTGTGCCGGTAAAGCTTATCGTAATACTGCAGGCCAATGGCAGCAGCGGTGCGCAAATCTCCGGCGTCGAGCGCTTGGTGGGCGGCCTGCACGTGCTGCCCGCCGAGCTTGGGGCCGATGCGGGTGAAAGCGGCCTTGAGCGCTTCGGGCTCGGCACTTCCATACACGTCACATAAGTGGTCGATCCGCTCGGCATCGGTGCGCAGGATATCGAGGTAGGGCGCGTGGCGCAGGCGTTCGTGCAGCACTTCGGGCAGGTGCACGCGGCCGACCTGGCGGCTTTCGTCTTCGACCCAGATGCGGGGGGCGCGCTCGAGTGCGTGGAGGGTGGCGTGGCAGTCGTTGCTGAACTGCTCGGAGCTGGGCTGAGCGTGTTCGTTGAGGTTGCCAAACGCCGACCCCATGTGCTGGGCAAGTCCCTCGAGGTCCAGCACGGCCTCGCCACGGGCCGCCAACGCTTCAAGCAGGGCGGTCTTGCCGACCCCGGTCATGCCTCCGAGGATGACGTACGGGCGGGGAGCCGCGAGTTCCGCGCGGGCCCAGGCGCGGTACGCTTTGTAGCCCCCGGTCAAGCGCTGCACGGGGAGGCCGGCTTCCGCGAAGAGCCAGGCCAAAGAGGCCGAACGCATGCCGCCGCGCCAGCAGTGCACGAGGAGAGGCCGGCCGTCGTGGAGGGCTTGGGCCGCCTCGATGAGGGCGGTGAGCTTGGGGTTCACGGCTTGAAGGCCTTGGGCGATAGCGGCTTGTTGGCCTTCCTTTTTATAGAGGGTGCCGATGACGGCGCGCTCGTCGTCGTCGAAGAGGGGGACCGAGTGGGCACCGGGGATGTGGCCCGCTGCGAATTCGGCGGGAGAGCGCGTGTCGATTACGGTGTGCGTGCCGTCCAGCAGCGCGGGGCCGGGGTCGACCGCCGGGATGCGGGAGGCATCCGGGACGCCCGTTACCTTCATCGGATGACGAGGCGTTGGGTGCTGCCGCCTTCCGTGGTCAGGACGTAAAGCCCGGACGAAAGGCCGTTGAGGGCGAGCGGCGTGCGCTCGGAAGCCCAGCGACCGGTGCGGACGGCACGGCCCGTCAGGTCCCGGAGCGTGTAGGCCGCGCCGAGCAGAGATTCGGGGATGAAGCAGAGGACCTCGGTGGTGGCGGGGTTTGGCGCGAGCCTCACCTCCGGACGCTCCACCTCCCCCACCGCATCCGGCACCAGCGGCCCGACGAACACGTTGTCCAACCAAATGTGGTTCCCATACCCGCCCACGTTCACGAAGGCCACCTCGAGGCAGCTCACGCCGCCGCCCGTCAGCCCCTCCGGCAACGGCACCTCCACCGTCGCCCACACCGTCTCCCCACCCGTGTCGTACCAAAACCACGTGTAGCAATCCGGCACCGACAAGTCCGCGCCATAAGCCGACCACAGCGGCAACCAGCTCGTCGCCCCCGCCGGCTTCGCCCACACCTCCAACCCGTCCACGTACGATGCGTACTGGCGGTGGGCCACATCAAAGCGAACCACTTCCATGCCCGTAGGATCGAAGCCCGGCGTGATGAGCAGGTCCTCCGCCCCTTGCGTGTCCACCCAGTAATTCGGGAACTGGGCCACTCCGTTCGTCGCGTCATTCAAATCATATGCGTGCTCCCACGCGTGGCCCGGCACGTCCATCCGCCAATGCTCCGGCGGGAATTGCGCGCCATCGAAGTCCTCCTCGAGGCTGCCTTGCACGACCGGCGCATCGACCACGTCGATCATGTTCGGCCACGTCCACGTGTTGCTGTTGCCTGCCGAATCGGTCACCGTCAGCGACACATCGTAGCTCCCGAGCGCCTCGTACAGCACCTCGACTTCCGGAGTGTCCGCCGTGGCCGGCAGGCCACCGGGGAAGGACCACGCGTACGTCGTGCCCTCGCATGGAGCCACCGAAACGTCCGCAAACCGCACGGGCTCGAGGTCGCACGGGCTCGCGAGGTTCACCTCAAGTCGGGACGCCATGAACCCAGCCTGCACGGCGGACGGCGCGTAGAATGGGGCTTCGTGCACGCTGCGGTTGCCCGCCGCACGGATGGTGCCCCCGCAGTAATTCGGTTGCAAGAACACCGCGGCGGTGGAGGCAGGCAAATCGGTCGCGTACAAGACCCAATCGTCCAAGCTGTCGTCGGTGTAGTACACCGTACGGGTGGTGCCGATGTAAAGGGCGCCGGGCACGCCTCGCTGGTG
>CBFHPD010000134.1:0-4609 GCA_965657495.1 uncultured Flavobacteriales bacterium | reverse complement strand
GTGCGCCCGCTCGGGATCCACGCGGAAAATCAACGGCTTCAACCACTTATACATGGCCGCAAAGGTAATTCGCGCCTCCCCCACCGCGCGGCATTGTGGAAAACCCTGTGAATAGTGTATAATTTTCCACCTGACGGGCCATGGGAACGAACATGTAGCTTTGGTTCCCAAGGATGAATACTTGGGGAATGTTTGGAAAGCTGGTGAAGCAGAAGCTCACCGAGGAGCAAGTGGCAACGCTGTTCGTCAACACGACGTTTGAGAGCGTGGAGGCGGGTTGGCCGTTGGTGGCGGAATCCATCAACGAGTGCCCCGGATTCTTGCAGTCGCCGCAGGTGGACCCGGAGGATTACGGCCGGTTCTTGCTCGCGGTTGTGGCGGCCAACTTGCAATCCATTCCGAAGCATTTTGAGCCGGGCGTGGATCGGCGTTTGGTCAAGCGCATCTGCGCCAAATTCGCCCGCGCCCTCGACCTGACGAACGACGATTTTACCCGGCGCGTCAGCACCTACCGCTCGTACATGAAGCAAGTGAACCACCCGTCGAAGAAGATCGACCGCGGCTTCACGCGCCTCGTCATGTACAAGTACAACCTCATCCCCTTCCAGGATCCGTACTTCGCCTCCATCTCCACCCCGGACCCGAACGTCCAAAAGGAGTTGCACGCCCTGCTCATTCACTTCCTGTGGGACTGGGAGGAATTCGTGAACACCTACAAAGTGAAGGCCCAGCCGCAGCTGGCCATCTGAGGTCAGTCCATGCGCCGGTCCAAATCCCGGGCGATGTCCTTCTTCTTCAGCGTATCCCGTTTGTCGTGCAATTTCTTGCCCTTTGCGATGGCGATCTTCAGCTTCGCGTAGCCCGAATCGCCGATGAACAGCAACGTGGGCACCACCGTCACCCCTACGTCCTTCAGTTTCTTCTCCAACTTGCGGAGTTCCACTTTCTTGAGCAGCAACTTCCGCTGGCGGCGGGACTCGTGGCCCGCGTACCCCGCATTCGGGTACTCCGCGATGTAAGCATTGAACAGGTAGAACTCCCCGTCGTGGAACCGGCAGTAGGCCTCGGTGATGCTCGCCTTCCCCGCCCGGATCGACTTGATCTCTGAGCCCACCAATTGCATCCCCGCAGTGAATTCGTCCGTGAGGAAGTACTCAAAGGACGCTTTCTTGTTCTTGATCTCGACGGCCATGGGGCGAAAATACGGCCAATGCGCCCGTCTCACCGCGCGCTCGCTTCGTAACTTGCACTCCCCATGAACGCCTACTCTGACCTGCCCAAAGTCGAGCTGCACTGCCACCTCGAACTCGCCTTCCGACCGTCCACTCTGAAACAGTGGGCCTTGGCGCAGGGCATGGACGTGGCGAGCGACGCCGACTTTGCCCGCGCCTTCCTCATCCAAGAGCCCATGACCAGCTTGCCCGAGGTACTGCACAAGTTCCTCGACGTGCGGGATTTGTTGGCGAGCGAGGAGATGATGGAGCAGCTCGCCTTCGAGGTGTGCGAGGACATGTACGTGCACCATGGCGTGCAGGTGCTCGAGCTGCGGTATGCCCCGAGCTTCCTGCTGGACAAACACACGCACATGCAAGCCGACCGGCTCCAGGATGCCATCCGCCGGGGCTGCGCCCGCGCCGAAGCCGCCTACCCCATGGCCACCGGCCTCATCTGCATCCTGCAACGGACGCACACGCCGGAAGTGAATGCGAATTGGCTGGACTTTGCGCTGGAACACCGGGAAGGGTTTGTGGGCGTAGACCTCGCCGACAACGAAGTGGATTGCGATCCGGAGCCGTTCATTCCGCTGTTCCAGCGGGCGAAGCGGGAGGGGTTTGGGGTGACCATCCACGCGGGCGAGCCGGCGGTGCCCGGCATCTCGCGGAACATCCGGGTGGCCATCGAGGAGATGGGAGCCGACCGCATCGGACACGGGGTGCAGGCCATCCACGACCCGTCGGTCACCGACTTGCTCGCCCGGACGGGCACGCCGTTGGAGCTGTGTCCAACCTCGAACTGGCTGACCCAGGCGACGCCGAACCTGGCCGACTACCCGCTGCTGCGGCTGCGCGATGCGGGCGTAAGGGTGACGGTCAACACGGACGACCCCGGGGTGATGGACACGGATTTGTCAAACGAATACCGGTTGATGGCCGAACACCTCGGCGTCACCCGGGCGGACTTCATGCAGTTCAATGCGTGGGCCCGTGAAGCATCCTTCATCGAACATGAAAAATTGGACCGCGTCATGCCGCTGGTTTAAGGCGGCGCTGCTGTTGGCGGTGGCGGGATCGGTTTGGTCCCAAAACACGGTCGGCACCCTGCTCAACACCCCCGCCTCCTTCGACGGCTACACCCTGCTCGCGCCCAACGGCTCGACGGACACGTACCTCATCGACAACTGCGGCCAAGTCGTGCAACAATGGACGAGCGACTACCGGCCTGGGCTTTCGGCTTACCTGTTGCCCGGCGGCGACCTTATCCGCTCGGTGCAGCTGCCCTCGACCGTGTTCGCGGGCGGGGGCATCGGCGGGGGCTTCGAACGGTGGGATTGGGACGGCAACCTGGTCGCGTCTTGGAACGCGGCCACGGACGCGCTGCACGCCCACCACGATTTCACGGTCCTGCCCAACGGGAACCTGCTGTTCATCGCGTGGGAGCGGCACTTTGCGGAGGAGGCCATCGCCCGCGGACGCGACCCGGAGCTGACCTCGCCGGAGGTGTGGGTGACGCGGGTGGAGGAGCGCAATGCTGCGGATGAAGTGGTGTGGAAGTGGTCGGTTTGGGACCACTTGGTGCAGGATTTCGATGCGGCGTTGCCGGGCTACGGGGCGCCGGCGGATGCCCCCGGCCGGCTGGACATCAATTACGAAGCGACCGCGCTGGCGGGGGGGGCGGGGCCGGGCGGCGGCGAGTTGGCGGCGGCGGATTGGCTGCACGTGAACGCCATCGGCTACCACGCCGAGTTGGACCAAATCGTGTTGTCATCCCGCAAGTTCAACGAAATCTGGGTCATCGACCACGGCCTGACCACCGTGGAGGCGGCGGGGCCGGCCGGCGATTTGCTGTACCGGTATGGGAACCCCGAGGCGTACGGCCGCGGGACGGAGGCGGACCGGTTGTTTTATGGGCAGCACGACGTGCACTGGGTCGACGGGACGGAGGCGCTGCTCGTGTTCAACAACGGGGCCCAGCGGCCGGAAGGGGCGTACAGCACCGTGGAAGAGTGGACGCCGCCGTTGCTGGCAGGCGGGACGTATGCGTTGGAGGACGGGGCGGCTTATGGGCCGGAGGCGGCGGACTGGGTGTACCCGGCCGTGCCGACGCTGGACTTTTATTCGGGGAACATTTCGGGTGCCCAGCGCTTGCCGAACGGGAACACGCTCGCGTGCGAGGGGGCCTCGGGGCACTTGACCGAGGTGCAGCCGGACGGCACGCTGGTGTGGGAGTACGTGAACCCGGTGAGCGGCTTCGGCGTGAACACGCAGGGGTATACGCCGGTCCAAAACGCGGTTTTCCTCGCCCGCCGTTACGCCCCCGACTTCCCCGGCTTTGACGGCCGCGACCTCACCCCGGGCGAGCCGATCGAACTCCAGCCCGACCTGAGCGGCTGCACGGTGTACTCCGGCATCGCCGAAGTGGGGCCCGCGCCGCGGCGGGTCTGGCCGAACCCGGCGCGCGACGTGTTGCAATGGGGGGAGCCGGTGGGGACGGACGCGCGGTTTGAGGTTCGGGACGTGCTCGGGCGGGTGGTGGCCGAGGGGCCGTGGCGGGGGGCGGGGCGCGTGGCGTGCGGGATTTGGCCTGCCGGCGCATACGTCCTTCATACCTTTGGCTCCCAAACCAACGATTGCACGCGCACCCCATGGATCAAATCCGCCCCCTGACCCTGCTCGCTGGCCTCCTCGCCTGCACGGCCTTTGCGACCGCCCAAAACACGGTCGGCACCACGATGTACGACCCCGCCGAAGCCGCCACCGGCTACACGCTGCTCTACCCGCACAACCAGCCCAACGCGTTCCTCATCAACGCCTGCGGCGAAGTCGTGCACAGCTGGGAAGGCGCGCTCGACCAGCGGCCGGGCAACACCGCGTATTTGCAGCCGAACGGCGACCTCATCCTGACGTGGCGGCCGGCTTCGATTGCGGGCAATCCCATCTGGGCAGGCGGCGGCGGGGCGACCGTGGAACGCAGGACCTGGGACAACGATATGGTCTGGACGTACACGCAGAACGACGATTCCGCCCGGTTCCACCACGACATCGCCCCGATGCCGAATGGCAACGTGCTCGCCATCTGCTGGGAGCGCGTGGATTCGGCCACGGCGGTGGCGGACGGCCGCTTGCCCGAGTTGCTGGATGCCAGCGGGTTGTGGTACGAGAAGGTCGTTGAGTTGCAGCCCGATGGCGCCGGGGGAGCGGAGGTGGTGTGGGAGTGGAAGATGCGCGACCATTTGGTCCAAAACATCGACCCGCAAAGCGCTAACTTCGGCGACCCCGCAGCCAACCCCGGCCGCATCGACGTCAACTACTCCACGGAAAGCGGCGCGCCGGCGGACCTCGTGCACATGAACAGCATCGATTACAACCCGCTGAACGACCACATCCTGATG
>CBFHPD010000133.1:0-1298 GCA_965657495.1 uncultured Flavobacteriales bacterium | reverse complement strand
GAACTTCTTCATGCCCGCAAGGTCGGAAATTCCGTTCAAACCCAAGCAGACATCAGTCCGTTGGGAAGCGCACCGCTGATTCGAGGAATTCGGTTTCATCCCGAATGGTGGATCCCAATTCGGTTTGGGTGATGACCCATTTTTCGGGTGTGATGCCAACCCTTGCGAACTGGAACGCCTCCATCATGCGCGCAAAGAAATCCGCGGGGTAGGCGAGGCTGCTGCCCACGTGCACCATGCCCCGCGCGGCGGCGGCATTGATCAAGTAGCCGTGCGTGCCGCGGTGGTGGCCGGCAGACCGCAGTTGCAAGGGGCCTTTTTTGCGCCCGGGCCAGCGCCTCGACTCGAGGAGCAGCCTTGCCGATTCGGCGCGGTTTGCCGTTCTCCGGCTCCTTTGCGAGTAAAGCCAACGGTGCCAATCGGCCTTGAGGTGGCGTTTTTCTCCGCCGCGGTAGCCGACAAGGATCATGTCAAATGCGGGGTTGGCCTGTTGCTCCAATTGGCTGAGGAAAACCTTGAATTCCGGCAGGTTGTTCCAAGCGAAATCATCCTCCAAAATCAACATGTAGTCGCGTTCGGTCACTTCCTTGGACTCCACCCGCTTCAACCATTCGAGCGCCAACGAGACGTGCCCTCTCGAGCAGGCTCGGCTGGCATCGGTCATCTCTTCTTCGAAGAGCCCGACGTGGGTCGCAAGCCTCCTTGCTTCCGTGGTCGACCAGCCGGGAGGAACTTCTTCAAAGGGATGAACGGGGACCTTGCGGCCATCAATCGCGGTCCGAATACGGAAGCTGTCGCCCCATTTCGCAGCTTCCTTTTGGACGTGGTCAAGCCGTTTTTGCTCGTCCATCAACGTGATGCAGTGGGCCTCAATCATACCATAAGTATACGGGGCAACCTGCGGCGAGGTTGCCCCGTAATCTGTTATTCGGGAATCCCGTAGTACTCTTCACATGAGTAGCCCAATCCCGACAGCAAGAGGAGCAGGTCAGCGGTGTTGATCTCACCATCTCCCGACAGGTCAGAAGGACAGTTGTTCACGAAGTCGGACTCGTAGATGCAGAGGGCCTCATCCGTGGCGTATGCCACGTAGTTCAAGGCCGTTTCATCCAAACATCCGGCGAGTTCATCCGCATCGCACACCCCATCCTCATCGGCATCATTCAAGCACATGCCTTCGCAATCGCGTCCAAGCTCGGCATAGGTGCAGGTGCCTTCATCGGTGGCTTCCGCTGCGTAGTTGCAAGCGAGGTCGTCCTGGCATCCCGTGACTTCCCACTGGTCACACACCCCATCGC
>CBFHPD010000132.1:0-14701 GCA_965657495.1 uncultured Flavobacteriales bacterium | reverse complement strand
GACGGACGTCAACACGTTGGCTCACTTGCTCAAGTACGACAGCATCCACGGCCGCTTCGACGGCGACGTCAGCGTGGAAGGGGGGAACATTGTGGTGAATGGCAACACCATCTCCATTTCGGCGGAACGCAACCCGGCGGAATTGCCGTGGGGAACGCACAGCATCGACGTGGTCATCGAGAGCACGGGGGTGTTTGCCGACGCAGAAAAGGCATCGGCGCACTTGACTGCTGGAGCGAAGAAGGTGGTCATCTCCGCTCCTGCGAAGGGAGAATTGAAAACCGTGGTGCTCGGCGTGAACGATGACATCCTCACCGAAGCAGACACCATCATTTCCAACGCGTCATGCACGACCAACTGCCTCGCACCGATGGCGAAGGTGCTCGACGATCAGTTTGGCATTGAAAGCGGGTTCATCACCACGGTGCACGCATACACGGCGGACCAGCGCTTGCAGGATGCACCGCACAAGGACCTGCGCCGGGCCCGTGCAGCGGCGTTGTCGATGATTCCTACGTCAACCGGAGCTGCCAAGGCAGTGGGATTGGTTTTGCCACAATTGGCCGGCCGCCTCGATGGGTTGGCGGTTCGCGTGCCCACTCCTACGGGGTCGGTGACGGATTTGACCTGCATCGTGCGCAAGGAAACCACGGCGGAAGAGGTCAATGCAGCCATGAAGGCAGCAGCGGAAGGTCCGATGAAGGGCATCTTGGAATTCACCACGGACCCCATCGTTTCGGTGGACATTGTGGGCAACACGCACAGCTGCATCTTTGATTCGGAACTGACGAAGGTCAGCGGCACGTTGGTGAAGGTGTTCGGCTGGTACGACAACGAAGCGGGATATGCGACGCGCGTTGCGGATTTGGTCCAACGCATCTGATTACTCTTAAGCAAGACGTTTTGAAAATATTAATTGCAGATAGCGGCTCAACCAAGTGCGATTGGCTGTGCATTGACGAGCAAGGGGAAGTGCTGACGGAATTCCACACGATGGGGTTCAATCCGTACTTCCACAGCGCTGATTTGGTGGAGGAGAAGATGTTGACGGCCCCCAAGGCAGTGGAATGTGCCGACGAGGTCGAGCTGGTCTACTTCTACGGCGCTGGAAGCAGCTCACCGGCTTTGTGCGCCATCATCCGAGAAGGACTTGAGCGGGTCTTCAAGTCTGCGAAGGTCCACGTCGGGCACGATCTCGAAGGCGCTGCGTTCAGCACGTATTCAGGGGAACCGGCCATCACCTGCATCATCGGCACGGGCTCGAATTCCTGTTACTTCGATGGGGAAACGGTCAGCGAGGAAGTGCCTGCATTGGCGTACATCCTCGGCGATGAAGCGAGCGGTTCATGGTTTGGCAAGCGGTTGATTGCGACCCACCTCTACAAGAAGCTCGATCCGGCTATCGAAGAAGACTTCGTGAACACCTTTGGATTCACGAAGGACGATTTGGTGAACCGGGTGTACAAAGAGCCCAACGCCAATGTCTTCTTGGCGAGCTTCATGACCTTCCTCGGACGCCATCAGGAGCGGACCCAAGTCATCTCGTGGCTGGAAGAGGGGTTCCAAGCGTTCGTGGACGTGCACATCAAGTGCTTCGCCAACTACCGCGAGGTGGAAGTGAACTTTGTCGGCTCGGTGGCCTATCATTTTCAGGACGTCTTGCGCCACGTATGCGACCGCGAGGACATTCGCGTGGGCTCCATCACCAAACGTCCCATCGACGGGTTGGCGAATTACCACGTGAAGCACATCATCCCCGGGGAAATCACCGCCTAAGCCGAAGCGATGCAGTTCAGTGCGTGCATTTTCGACATGGACGGCGTCATCGTGGACACTGCGAAGCACCACTTCGTGGCGTGGCAGCGGTTGGCCGAGGAGTTGGGCATCCCGTTTACCCATGAGGACAATGAGGGGCTGAAGGGCTTGTCCCGCGTGGACAGCCTGGAGGTCATTTTATCGAAGGGCAATTTGGTGTTGGATTCCCAAACCAAGTTGCAGCTGATGGACAAGAAAAACGCCCATTACCTCGAGCTCATCGCGACGATGAGCCCCGAGGAGCTGCTTCCCGGTGTGGCCGATTTCGTGGCCGATTTGCAGCGCTCCGGCCTCCGAATAGCCTTGGGTTCTTCCAGCAAGAATGCCCCCCAAATCCTCGAGCTCATCGGGCTCAAGCCCGCGTTTGAGGCGGTCATCGATGGCAACCACATCACCTTGTCCAAGCCCGATCCGGAGGTGTTCCTCATGGGGGCTCAGGCCCTGGGACTGGAGCCGTCGGCGTGCTTGGTGTTCGAAGACGCCGTGGCGGGCGTTCAAGCCGCCCGATCGGGCGGTTTCCCGGTCATAGGTGTGGGCGACCCGGCGATCTTGGGGGAGGCGGATGCCGTCATCTCCGGCTTCGAAGGCGAGTCCTGGGAATCCATTTCGGGCCGTTTTTCGTGAACCTGAAGCCCGCTCAGGGCGCATCAATCCTTGCTTGCATGAAACCCTACCTTGAGGTGCACCCGTGGCGGGTGGTAGAGACGGGATGGAATCCCGAGGATGTCCGGCGTTCGGAATCCATTTTTTCCATTGGCAATGGCCGGTTTGGCCAGCGCGCGAATTTTGAGGAAGCGTACAGCGGCGATTCCCTGCGCGGGAGCTACGTCGCCGGCGTCTACTATCCGGATAAAACGAAAGTCGGCTGGTGGAAAAACGGTTACCCCGAGTACTTCGCAAAGGTCCTGAACGCCACCAACTGGATTGCCATTGATGTGGAAGTCAATGGCCAGGTGGTGGATTTGGCGACTGCGGCATCCGTGGACACATTCCGTCGGGAATTGGACATGCAGCGCGGTGTGCTGAGCCGGGAGGTGGAGCTGACGTGCGCCGGGGGCGAACGGATCCGGATCGCTTCGGAGCGGTTTTGCTCGATGGACCGCCCGGAAGTGGCGGCGATCCGCTACCAAGTCACCGCCCTATCGGGGGACATGTCCATCGCTTTGAAGCCGGGGCTTGATGGCGATGTGTTCAATGAAGATTCCAATTGGGACGATGCGTTCTGGCAAGTCGACGCCGTGGATGCGTCCGCGGAGCATGGCACGGCAGCCGTGGTCAACACCACGCTGAAGACCGCCTTCACCGTGGGCACGGCCATGGTGGCACAGCTCGACGGCCCGCGACTCACCGAGCCCGCCCTCGAAGTCAAAGGCAACCGGGTGGTCATCGGCCAACAGGCCATGTTGCAACCGGGCGAGCGGGTGGTGTGCGAAAAGTTCGTCGGATTGGTGTCCACCTTGCAGCAACCCAAGGACGCAGTGCAATCGGCGGCAGAAGCAGCTGCCACAGAAGCGGCAGCCGATGGGTATGCGAAGCTTTTGGCGGATCATGTGGCGGCTTGGGCAGCGATTTGGGAAACCGGAGACATCGCCATCGAAGGCGATGCCGCTGCTCAGCAAGGCATCCGTTTCAACATTTTTCACCTGAACCAAACCTACCGCGGTGACGACGAGCGACTGAACATTGGTCCCAAGGGCTTCACCGGGGAGAAGTACGGCGGTGCATCTTATTGGGACACGGAAGCTTACTGTTTGCCCTTCTTCCTCGCCACCCACCCGGTGGACGTGCCCAAGCAGCTCCTCGCTTACCGGTTTGCGCATTTGGAGCGGGCGGTGGAGAACGCGGAGAAGTTGGGATTCAAAGATGGAGCGGCGCTTTACCCGATGGTGACGATGAACGGGGAGGAGTGCCACAACGAGTGGGAAATCACGTTCGAGGAAATTCACCGCAACGGCGCCATGTCGTTCGCGATTTTCAATTACGTCCGATACACCGGGGACACTGCTTACCTCGCGGACAAGGGATTCCCGGTGCTGTTAGGGGTGGCCCGCTTTTGGGCGCAGCGCGTCAACTGGAGTGCAGCACGCAATCAATGGGTGATGCTCGGCGTCACGGGCCCCAATGAGTACGAGAACAACGTCAACAACAACTGGTACACGAATTACCTGGCTGCGTGGTGCCTGCGGTACACGGCGCAGGTAGCCGATGAACTGAAAATGGCAGCACCCGATGCCTATGCGGCGTTCGTTGCGCAGTACGGTTTCGATCACGCAGCCGAGGTGGCGGACTGGCGGAAGAAGGCAGAGGGCATGTATTTGCCGCGCTTGGAGGGAACGGGAGTTTGGCTCCAGCAAGATGGGTTCATGGACAAGGAACAGGTGCTGGTGAGCGAACTGGACCCGAAGGAGCGTCCCATCAACCAGTACTGGTCGTGGGACCGCATCTTGCGTTCCGTGTACATCAAGCAGGCGGATGTGCTGCAGGGGATGTACTTCTTCGAGGATGATTTTCCACAGGAGGTGCATGCGGAGAACTTCGATTTCTATGAGCCGCGCACCGTGCACGAATCCAGCCTGTCGCCATGTGTCCATGTGGTGTTGGCTTCCAAGCTCGGCCGCTCGGAAAAGGCGTACGAGTTGTACTTGCGCACCGCACGGCTGGACCTGGACGATTACAACGCAGAAGCGTATCAGGGCCTGCACATCACGTCGATGGCGGGCACTTGGCTGAGCGTTGTCGAAGGGTTTGGGGGCTTCCGGGTGAAGGATAGCATCCCGTGTTTCAAGGGGCAATTGCCCGCGGCGTGGAAGGGGTTCACCTACTTCATTCGGTTCCGTGGCCGGTTGCTTGAAGTCGCGGTGAACGCTTCCGGAACCACGGTGCGGCTGAAGGAGGGGGCTGCCCTCCAAGTTGAAGTGGACGGCGAGGTGCAAGCGTTGCACCCCGCCGCCTGATTCATTCTGGATCGCCCAAGCCCCACATGCTGTTGGGCTGTCCGGGCGTGCCGCCGAGCACAAAGGAGGCGCCCCAACTCGCGGGGTCGTCGTTGTCGAGTCCGGTGTCCATCCATTCCAAACTCGGCCCGTCGCCATCCGGTGCGCCGACCCACCCGTCGTTGTCCTCGTAGGGGACTTCATCGCTGAGGGAGCCGTCCCCGCGGTAGAGCTCCACGGTCTCTCCGGTGTTGTTCAGGCTTTGGCCGGAATCCCATTCGAAACAGGGACTCGAGGACGGGACCAGGACGCACAGGGAGTCGGCGTTGCGGGCGAGCACGAGGAATCCACCCGGCATGATTTGAGCGGATTGGGGCAACTCGGCCGTGATGGCGCCCGCCACGTTCCATCCCCACAAATGAGCGGTGGTGGCAGCGGGGTTGTGGAGTTCAATGAACTCAAAGTCCGTGTCGGATCCTTGCGCCGTCGAGGGGTTGTAATGGATTTCGGAGAGGTACACGGTGTGGGTGGGCGCGGTGGATTCCGTGGTGTCCACCGGGCACTCCGCGCCGTACCAGGTGAGGATGCTAAACAGGTCTTCGAGGCCGATGAGGCCGTCTCCATTCAGGTCGCCTGCACACGTGGTGCAGGGGGGCGCTGTTTGGCCCAAAACATGCACATTGCCGAGACCCGACAACGCCGCAGCACCGATCAAGGCGCTCATACACAACTGTCTCATAAGAGGGTGATTAAAGGTTTGCAAGCGAATTAACTCATCCGCTCACCTGACCGCCGCATCCGATTCACCGATGCAGCTCACCACTTCAAGGACGTGGCTTCAACGCCACGTCAAACTCACGGGACAGTGGTCACTGCCCGTCACTTCCGTGTGGATTTCGGTCGACTCGATGCGCTCCATCCACCGCGCACTCACCAAGGTGTAATCCAACCGCCAGCCTACATTCTTTTCGCGCGCACCGCCGCGGTAGCTCCACCAACTGTAGCGCACTTCGTCGGGATGTTGCGCCCGCCAAGCGTCGGTGAGCGAACAGCGCTCAAGCAGCCGGCTCAAGCCGTCGATTTCGGCTTGGGTATAGCCCGGTGTTTTGTTGTAGTTGGCGTCGGGGCGGGCCAAATCGATCGGCTGATGCGCCACGTTCAAATCCCCGCAGATGACCACGGGCTTTGTGGCGTCCAACTCGGCGATGAACCGCGCGAAGGCGACGTCCCAAGTTTCCCGAAACGGCAACCGCTTCAATCCCGAGGAAGCATTCGGGGTATAGACGGTGACCACAAAGAGCTCGTCGAACTCCGCGGTGATGACCCGGCCTTCTTGGTCCATTTCGTCGACTCCGATGCCCTCACGGAGGGACAGGGGCTCCTCCCGGCTCAGCAACGCCGTCCCCGAATAGCCTTTCTTCACCGCAGACGAGGTCGATAAATGGAAACCCTTCAGCGCTTCTACTTCCGCCAGCGCCTCGACCACTTGGTCGTCCTGGGCCTTCGTTTCTTGGAGGCACAAAATGTCCGGCGTCAAGGCCGCGATTTGGGCATCAAAGTCCTTCTTCACAACCGCGCGCACGCCGTTGACATTCCAACTCACCAGTCGCTTCATGGATGGGGGAAAGGGGGATAATGGGCGACGGATGCGCCCCAATTCAACAAGTATTCAATCACTTCATCGGCGTGCTCGTAGCGCTGCCGGATGGGGACAAACTCCATCAGGTGCCCGAGGTAAACCGTGGGGTCATCGTATTCAACAGCGTGCTCGCGGTTGAGGAATTGCTGCTCATCGCGGCAGGGATGCATGTAGCCCATGACCCAATCCAGCTCCACCGGGTCCACGCCCACCACCAGCATCCCATGGACGTCAGCGCCCAACTCAAAGACCACCGGCAGGTGTAAAAACTGATGCCCCCAAATCCCCAAGTACGCCATGCTGAAAAACGGGTAAAACCGCTCGCCGAAGGGGATTTCGGCGCTCTGCAGGGCCGTGCGCAATTGGGCTGTCCGGCTCGCAAGGGCCTGCGCTTTGCTGTTGCCCGATCGGTAGTTGCTGTAGGCCCCCCACCGTTGGCTCGCGGTGTAATATTGCATGGGGCCGAGCTCCGATTTGTAGTCGAACATGGACGGGCGATCGAGGACGTAACCGGGATAATACCACTTGTAGCCTTCGTTTTGGCCAAACTCCACTTCCTTGAGCATGGTGTAACGCCCCAAACTGTACTGCTTGAATTCCGGGTCGTACAACGCCAACAGGGAAGCCATCGCCTGGTGGCCCAGGTCGAAAAAGCTCACGGCCATCAGCCGATCTCCTTCATACACAGCGACTTCCATGGTGTTGAATACCGTCCGGTTGAAGCCCGCATGCAGGTATTCCCCAAGGGTGCTGTGGACGAACCCTTTGAACCGGTACTTGTGGAGTTGGTAGAGGCGCTCCCGCGGGGCATCCACGCGGGCCGGCTGCACCCGCACCTCGAAGCGGTCCTCCACTTTGCGGATGCACTTGCGTTGGCTTTTCCGCAGCGCAAATTCCGCGAGTTTCAGCCGGATGTTCACCACCGACCACAGTTGCTCATCCATGATGAGCAAGTCCATTTTGTAGAGCATCACCGAGCCCCGGAACCAACCCGAAGCCAGGTACTGGTCGTACCGTTGGCCAGAGAGCTGCCGGGGGAGGTGGGTCTCAATCACGCCGGTCCGGTCACTTGCTGGCTTCCAACAATTCCTTCAACCCGCCGACGCTGCTCATCAACCCGGACGCCTCGTAAGGCATGAATACGGTCTTCGATCCGGCCCCGCCTTCGCGCAAGATTTGCTCGAGCGTTTCAATGTAGCGCACGGCAATGAGGTATTGGGTGGGATCGGCTTTGGTTTGGCTCACCGCATCCGCAATCCGCCGGATGGCTTCTGCTTCCGCCGCTGCGATGGCCAACCGGGCTTCAGCATCCCCTTGCGCCCGCAACACGCGCGACTGCTTGTTGCCTTCGGCCTCGTTGATTTCCGCGTCCCGCTGGCCCTCGGCTTGGAGGATGGCCGCGCGCTTCATGCCTTCCGCCTCAATGATCTGCGCCCGGCGCGTCCGCTCCGCCCGCATTTGCTTTTCCATCGCCTCCTTGATGTCCATGGGAGGATTGATGTCCTGCAATTCGACGCGGTTCACTTTTACGCCCCACTTGTTCGTGGCTTCGTCCAAGATCGTCCGCAGCTTCATGTTGATGGTATCCCGGGAGGTCAAGCATTCATCGAGTTCCAGCTCGCCGATGACGTTCCGCAGCGTGGTTTGGGTCAACTTTTCAATGGCATTGGGCAAGTTGTTGATCTCGTAAATCGCTTTGATGGGATCCACGACTTGGAAGTAAATGAGGGCGTTGATTTCCGTGACCACGTTGTCCTTCGTGATGACGCCTTGCTTGGGAAAGTCAAACACCGTTTCCCGCATGTCCACGCGTTCCTTGTTCTGGTATTGGATGACGCGGCGGCCGGATTGTTCGCGGAGGGAGCGCCAAGCGATGGGCCGCGGCCGGTCGACGATGGGGATGATGATGTTGATGCCTGCCGCTAGGGTCTTGTGGTAGCGGCCGAGCCGCTCGATGACCATGGTTTCGCTTTGCTGCACGATGCGCACGCCCTTCACCACGATGGCGATGGCGATGATGAGCAGGACGATGGAGAGGATGGTTCCGGATGCCATGAGAAGGAATGATTAAAGGGTTACAAGGAGGGTGTTGCTCGAAGTGCCGATGATGCGGACGGTGTCGCCGATGCGGGGGGAGGGCTGCTCAGGGATGGACCAAATCGCGGCCCAATCGTCCCCGTCCACCTTGCACCTCCCGTGGTGGGTCCGTGGATCGAATGCGGCGGTCACCACGGCTTCCCGCCCGACCAAGGCCTCGACCCCCGTCCGCACATTCGCCCCGCGAAACCACCGCTTGAGCGCCAACGGCCGCAGGAACAAAAAGGCGGCCACACTGGATGCTGCAGCCGCGATCAATTGGGCTTCAACGGAACCGCCCAGCGCTGCCGCCACCAATCCGCCCAACGCTCCCGTGCCCAGGCACCCTAAAATCATGCCCGGCACAAAGACTTCGGCCAGCCACAAGAGGAGGGAGAACAACGCCCAGACCTCGGTTTGACTCCATTGATCGAACATGCGTTCAAGTTACTTGAAATGGCAGTTGATTGCGCCCTGAAGTTCTTCACAAATCGCGCAAATTTGTGGGAAGAGCCGGTCGGTTATGCCGTTGTGCACGGTGAAGCGCGCGCGGGCTTGGCGTTCGGCGGCCGACCACTGGCGCGCGATGCGGGCCTCGACGGCTGCGGCTGAATTGCCGTCCCGTTGCATCACGCGGGCGATGCGCTCCTCCATGGGGGCCTCCACGGTCAAGGTGGCCGTGCAGTCGCGATCGGTTTCCGACTCGAAGAGGATGGCGGCTTCCCGGGCGACCCAGGCGGGTGGCACGAGCCGCTGCCCGTGCATCCGGTGCCAAGCGGCGAAGGCGGCAGCGACGCGGGGGTGGATTTGGGCGGACAAGGCGGCGAGGTCGGCGGGGGAGTGGAACGCGATTTGGCCCAAAGCCGCCCGGTCCACATCCACATCTTCCCCCGACGCATTGCGGACGAGCAAGTGCGCGCCCCAGCGGTCGGCCACCCACCGGCGCAGCGTGGCATCCGATCGGTACAGCGCCCGGCCCGCGTCATCCGCACGCCAAACGGGCACCCCCAGCGCTTCGAGCATGCGCCCCACCGTCGACTTGCCCGCTCCGATGCCGCCCGTCACCCCGAGGATTCGGGGATGCGTTGTGGGAAACTCATCCATGGAACGAAGGTCGGAAATTTCGGTTTGTCCTTTCCTTTGCGCCATGGAACATTTGCTCGCGCCTTCCCTGTTGGCCGCTGATTTCGCCAACTTGCAACGGGACATCGAACTGGTCAATGCGTCGGACGCCGATTGGTTTCACCTCGATGTGATGGACGGCGTGTTTGTTCCCAACATCAGCTTCGGGATGCCGGTGATCGGGGCCATCGCGCGCCACGCGAAGAAGCCGCTCGACGTGCACTTGATGATCGTTGATCCCGACCGCTACATCCAAACCTTCGCGGACCTCGGAGCCGACGTGCTCACGGTGCATGCCGAGGCGTGCACGCACCTGCACCGCACCTTGCAGGCCATCCGCGCCGCGGGGATGAAGGCGGGCGTGGCGCTCAATCCGCACACCCCGGTGGCGGCGCTTTCCGAGGTGTTGGAGGAGCTGGATTTGGTGTGCTTGATGTCGGTCAACCCGGGATTTGGCGGCCAAAAATTCATCGAGCGGACCTACGAGAAGACCCGCTTGCTCCGCGGGATGATGGACGCTGCAGGCGTCACCGCCCACATTGAAATCGACGGCGGAGTGAATGCGCAGAACGCGGCAGCCCTCTACGCGGCGGGTGCGGATGTGCTCGTTGCGGGGTCCTCGACCTTCAACGCGGAGGACCCGCACGCGGCCATCCGCGCGATGAAAGGGATGGCGGTCGCTTAAGGTTCGATTTCTGCGTTCAACTGCGCTTCGAGCAGCTTGGTGCAGATGGGCTCGAGGAGGGCGTAGGACCCGGACTTGACCTGGCATTTGCCTTTGAAGTGCACGATGACCGCGCATTGTTCAGCTTGCAGCGGGTCATGGCCGCAGTGCTTCACGAGCATGTTGATGACGTGGTCGAAGGTGTTCTCGTCGTCGTTGTAGAGCACGATGTGCCATTCTTCGCCGAGGTCGGTTTCGAGGGCAACTGCTTCTTGCGTTTCGGTTTCAACGCTGCTGCAGGGGCGGGTGTGCGCGGGTGGGTACATCATCAATTTGGTGTAGACCAAATTTACATCCAAACCCTCACCGGCGCAACCTTGCCCCTTGCTTGAACGCCCATTTTGCCCCCAACCACGGCACTTGAAGGACTGCCCAAGCGGCCCCGAGCACGTCGCGCTTCATCCGCCATTCCTCCGCATACAGGGCAGGGACAAAGCGCCGCGAAACCCCACCCGGCGCCACTTCCATGGCCGTGACCTCGTGGCACATCGCCCGGGCCCCCGCGCGCCACATGGCCAGGTGCAGGGCGTAATCGGCAAGCACCCGCCACCTCCGGTCGAATGGCGCTTGCGGGAGCGCATCCGCCCGGTAGCAAACTCCTTGGTGGTGGACGGTGTTCCGCCAAATCATCGACCGGTCCCACCGCGCCGCATACGCCATGGGCACTCCTGCTTCCCGCTCGGTCCCCAGCACCGTCCTGAATACGTGCACCTCCGGATGGCCCGACAGCAGGGCGTTCTGCACCCCCTCGAGGTCGCCGACGCGATCCCCGGCTCCGGCGAAAAGGATCCACCGCCCCGAAGCCTTCGTTCGGCCTTTGTTCATGGCATCGTAAATGCTGGTGTCGGCTTCAGCAAACCGGTGCACTCGATCGGTTTGGCCCGAAGCGGCGCCCGGTGTGCCGTCTTGAACGATGACTTCCAGCCAATCGGCTCCCGCACAAGACGCCAACGTGTGCTGCAAAGCTGCTTCTGCCTCCAAGACGGGCACCACGACGCTCAGCAACGGGTTCATCCCACCGGGGCTTCATGCAGACGCCCCGCCTCACAGCGCAGCACCCGCCCGGGGTGCCGAGCCACCGCGTGGTGGTCGTGGGTCGCCATCAGGACCGAACGGTTCGCCTGCGCCAACCCGTGCAGGAGGTTCAGGATTTCTTCGGTGGTTTGGGGGTCGAGGTTGCCCGTGGGCTCATCCGCTAAAATCAATGGAGGATCGTTCAACAGCGCCCGTGCGATGGCCACCCGTTGCTGCTCCCCGCCCGACAATTCATGCGGCATTTTGTACCCTTTCTCCGCGAGCCCCACGTCCTTCAAGCAAGCGGCCATCCGCCGCTCCCGCGCTGGTGCATCTTTCCATCCGGTAGCCTTCAACACAAATTCCAAATTCGCATTTACCGTGCGGTCGGGCAACAAAGCGAAGTCTTGAAAAACGATGCCCAATTGACGGCGCAAGGTGTGCACGTTCTTCGCGTGAATGGTGGTGAGATCAAAGCCGCACACCTCACCGCGTCCGGATTCGAGGGGCAGTTCGCCATATAGGCACTTCAACAGCGAACTTTTGCCGCTCCCGGTTTTGCCCAGCAGGTAGACGAACTCCCCCGGTTGCACAGCCAAGTCCACACCTTGCATCACGACATGCTCCTGCCGAGCAAGGCGCACCCCGTGCAAGGCAATCAACGGCACGTCCGCCATCAGTTCAACTCGAACAGGTTCGCGTCGAGTTTCGGATTCAACGCGATGTTGTCGAAACGCATCGGCATGGTTTGGCCGCCTGCAGATTGCTCAGCGACCATGGGGAATTTCAACCCTTTCACCTCTTCGTATTCCGCGTACTTGACCGTGACGACGACATTGCCCATGGGCCCTTCGCGTTGGCTGGTTTCGGAAACCAACAACGAGGTCATCAAGTCAAAGCGCAACTCCGTCTTCCCGGAAGCCCCCTTCAGCTCAACCACCAACTCCGGTGTGCTCTTCGAGCCATCGATGCCCACGAGTTCAGCCGTCAACCCGAGTTCCTCCAAATGCAGCAAGTAGCAAGGGTATAGGTCCTGCTGGGCGCCGAGCAACTCGGTTTCGTCCATGGCTTGAGGCGTGCCCTGCGATGTGGTGCGGCCGGCCTCGGTGGTCGCGATTTCCGACATCACAGGAGCCCCCATCATGGTCACTTCTTGGCGCGTGGCTTGGCCAAAAATGGTTTCCCGTACCAAGCTGAAGCTCATCCCCGGGGCCGGCTCCATGCTGCCCTCCATCCGGATGCCTTTCAAGGCCTCCAATTTGTCCGCCCCTCCACGGGCCGTGTAATACAAGTTGAACACGTCTGCCGCGGTCATGCCCTCTGGAGCGGGGTCCAGCGCCCGCGCGAGGTTCCCAAACGCATCGTAGAAAGCCATTTCTCCGTCGGCATCGAAGCGAGCCAAGCTTTGGGCCACCTCTTCCCGGTTGCCCACCACAGTGATGTACAAGTTCTCAGGGCGCAGGTACTTTTCAGCCATGCGCTGCACATCGGCTGCCGTGACGGCATTGAGTTTCTCGAGGTAGGTGGCGTAGTAATCCTCAGGCAGGTCGTAACGGGCTGTATTCAGGGCAAACCGCGCCACGGTTTCCGGTTGTTCGAGCGACCGCGCAAAGCTACCCGTCATGTAATTCAGCGTGGTTTCCAAACTCGCCGCATCCACCGGCTCCTGCGTCATCCGTTCGATCTCATGCAGGAATTCCACCACGGCGCTGTCGGTCACTTCATTGCGCACGTTGGCAAACGCCGTGAACCGGCCCATCACAGGGTCGGTTGACAGCGAAGAGCGCGCCCCGTAGGTGAAGGCCTTGTCCTCCCGCAAGTTTTGCATCAACCGGCCGGAGAAGGCCCCGCCCCCGAGGATGGAGTTCATCACCGAGGCCGCGATGGCGTCGGGGTGCCCCGGTTTCAGGTCCACCACGTGGGTCAATTGCACCACGCTTTGTACGGATCCGGGCAGATCTGCAAAGCACACCTGGTTGCCTTCAGGCCGCGCCGGGATGGGCTGGTAGCGGTCGTCCACAGCCGCGCGCTTCCATTCCCCGAAGTGGGCCGCCACTTTCTGCTCCGCTTCCTCCGCGGTGATGTCACCTACTACGACGAGGTAGGCCACGTTGGGGCGGAAGTAGGTTTGGTGGTAGTTGACCAAATCTTCCCGCACAATGGCCTCAATGCTGGATTCCGTCTCCACTTCCCCGTATGGATGCTTGTCACCAAACAGCACCTTCGCCCGCATGTTCGCGCTGATGCTGCCGGGGTCGGTTTGGTTCGCCTGCAATCCGCTCAGCGCTTGCTTCCGCGCCTTCTCCAATTCGGACTGCGGGAAGGATGGGTTGAGGATGACATCCGCAAACACCTCGAGCAGGGCATCGGAATGCTTTGAAAGGGACGTGGCAAAGGCGCCGCTTGGGCTCGTCGCGACACGGGCACCGATGAAGTCGATGGCCTCGTCGATGTCTGCCTTCGAACGGGATGCCGTACCGGTGGTCATGAGGGAACCGGCCAAGTCCACGTATCCGGCCTTTCTGCCTTCGAAGACGGGGTCGATGTCCAAGGTGAGGCTCCAAGAAACCACCGGGAGCCGGTGGTTTTCCACGACAATCAAGGTCAGCCCGTTGTCGAGCGATTTCATGTCGTAGCTGCCGATGGAGATTATCGGAGCGGGCCCCGCTTCGGGTGCTTGCGAGCGGTCGATTTGGGCGCCGACCCAGGAAGTGATGACCAACAAGCCGGCCATCAGCGCGGAACGGAGGGTAGGAATGCGGTTCATTGTTCGGCAGATTCAGGGTTCGGCGATTGCATGAAGTAAAGGGTCACGCGCTTTTCGGGGGCGTAATAGGTTTCCGCTGCCGTCCGGATGTCGTCCGGTGTGACGGCGAGGTAGCGTTCGATTTCGGTGTTGATGAGGTTGGCGTCCCCGAAGTACACGTGGTAATTCGCGAGCGACTCAGCGATGCTGGCCATGCTGCGCTGCGAACGGATGAGTTGCGCCTCCATTTGGTTCTTCAACTTCTGCAACTCGCGGTCAGAAATGACCTCGTTCCGCATTTTCTCAACCTCTTCGTTCATGGCCGACTCCACATCGCTCGGATCCACACCCATGCTCGCCAGCGCGTAGGCAAACGTCAGGCCCGGGTCTTCCAACCCGAAGTTGAAGGCGCCGCAGAACAGGGCGAGTTGCTCCTCGTCCACCACCCGGCGGTTCAGCCGGCTCGATTCCCCGCCGCTCAGCACCTGGTTCAACATCTCCACCGCATAGTAATCCGGCGTGCCTTGCGCAGGAACCGGGTAGGCTTGCACGATCATGGGCAGGGCATCCTTTCCATAGACCGTGTCGCGCACTTCGGTGGTGCGAATGGGCTCAGTGATGTCCGGACGCGG
>CBFHPD010000131.1:0-20000 GCA_965657495.1 uncultured Flavobacteriales bacterium | reverse complement strand
ACCACAATTTCTCAGAGGTTGGACACTACACCCAAATGGTGTGGCACGCTACCCGTGAAGTCGGCATGGGGGTAGCCACTTCCGAGTCGGGAGGGACGTATGTGGTGGCGCGGTACTTTCCACCGGGTAACTACTTCAATGAAATGCCCTATTGAGGGGCGAATGGGGCCTGGGCCTGTGGATGGATTCACACAGAATGGTGGTTGAATGGCTGCCTGGTTTGGATGTTCTGGCCCCGTTGGGATGTGCGAGGGGTCAGTCCGCTGTGCAAAGGGATCCGAAGATGCCCAACAGTTCGAGGAGGTCGCCGGTGGAAATGGTCCCGTTGCCGTCCATGTCGCCCATGCAGTCGGAGTCGCCGGGGTAGAGGCAATGTACCTCTTGGTAGCAGGCATCGGCGGTGTAGTTCAGCGCTTCGGGATCGGGACATCCGACGGCCAGGACGAGTTGCGGCGTGGGTTCTTTCGGCAGCACCCGCTGACGCAGGCTTGCGAGGTTGCCGCAACCGTCGGATGCGGTGGTGATGCGGACCAGCCCACCGGTGGCGCAGTCCAAGCTGTCGGACCACACGAGCGTGACCTCGCTGCTGCACGCATCTTCCGCTTGGGCGGTGGGTCCTGCTGGCGGCCAGTCGTCACCGTGCCATACGAGCTCTTCGGGGCTGTTGAAAAAGGCAGGGGGTGTTTGGTCGCGGTAGATGAGGGTTTGGCTTGCAGTCGCCGTGGCTCCTTCGTCGTCTTCTGCAAAGAATTCACGGACAATCGAATAGTTACCTGGGCAGTCACCGGGGATGGTGTCACGCGTCTCTTGGTACGGGATGTCGAGCGGATCGGGGGGCGGGCCAAAACCGGCCACCGGCCGATCCTGACAACGGACCTCCGGCCAAAACGCAGGTTCTGTTCCACACACCATTTCCACTTCAGGACGTACCCTGAACCGAGGGGCATTGTTGCCAGTTACTTCTACGATTTGCTGGCCTACTACCGCAGCGGGACCACACCCAACTGAAACCAATTGAAAGCCGCCGGTGCTGTTGTTCCATGTGCGGTAGGTCGGAGCCGGGGGCAATGCCGCCCCTTGGACGTCAGCGGCCGTCAGCGGACCGGTAGGGAAGTCGCTTGCGAGGAAGAACGCCTCGTCGACGGATTCTGCGAGTGAGATTTGGCCTTGAGGAGCAGGCCCTCCTACTGTCCGGGCAACCAGCGTATGACGGGACACATCGCCGCAAGTCCCCGTTGCTTCCCAAACCAACCACGATTCTCCCAAGCCACATGCCGTGTACCAGAGCGGAAATTCCTGCTCACGCCATTGTTCCGCGCAATCATTGGAGCCACTCCATTCCCAACCGCCGCGTTCGCCAATGGCCCGCTCCAACAAGCTGGGCGCCCCATCGAACCCGGGGGCACATCCCGTGGCAGGGATGGATTGAGGCAGCGGCGCGGCGGGCAGCATGTGCACGATTTGCTGCGCAACCAACACTGATTCTGAGCAGGGGCACGTGGCAGTGAACGTGCGCACGACATCCACCAAACCTGTGGCGCTGTTCGTGCGCTCCTCCCGCTGCTCCTGCAGTTCAATCGGCGCTGCACACGTGGTCATCACCAGGGGCTGCCCCCAGTCCCGATCGACATCCGATCGGATCCACAACTCGGGTGGTGGGATGAGTTGGGTTCGGTTAGCTTGCGCCCAAGAGATCAGGGAAAACATCATGCCCATCGCGGCCATGAGAAAACGGAAGGCGGTTCGATGCATGCTTTGAATTTACAAAGACGAATGCTGATTTCGAAAAGATGAAAGTTAAATTGCAAACTATTAACGAATGTGGAACGGTCATGTCGGAGCGCGCGGTGCATGGTTGAAACGTTTCCCTCACAACTTTTAATCCTTGCCTCGGGCGTCTATTTTCGCACCATGGCAACAGGATTTTTCGCATTGTTGGATGACGTGGCCGCGTTGATGGATGATGTGGCTAGTGTGACGAAGGTGGCGACGGAGAAGACTGCGGGGCTGTTGGGCGATGATTTGGCGGTGAACGCGGAGCAGGCTTCGGGCTTTTCGGCGTCCCGCGAGTTGCCTGTGCTGTGGGCCATTGCGAAAGGATCGCTGGTGAATAAGGTGATTATCTTGCCCTTGGGGTTCGTATTGACAGCGCTGGCGGGGTGGGTGATCGAGCCGATTTTGGTGGTGGGCGGGGTGTATTTGGCCTACGAAGGCGTGGAGAAGGTGTGGCACCATGTGCGGAAGCGGCATGCGCACGAGGCGAAGGCCAAAGGTGACGAGCGCGCGCGCATCAAAGGGGCGATTTTCGTGGACATGATCCTGTCGGTGGAGATCATCATCATCGCGCTAAGCAGTGTGACCGGTGAACCGCTGCTGGTCCAAATCGTGGTCGTTTCCCTCATCGCGTTGCTCGCCACGGTCGGCGTCTATGGCCTGGTGGCGCTCATCGTGCGCATGGACGACTTTGGCCTGGCCTTGATCCGGCGGGGCACATCCTTCTCCAAGCGCGTCGGCCGCGGCTTTGTGCAGGCGCTGCCTTGGGTCATCAAGGCCATCGGCGCCATCGGCACCTTCGCGCTCTTGTGGGTGTCGGGCGGCATCTTTGCGCACCACTTGCCCGCGCATTACTTCGGCATGGAACTGCTGTTGAGTGGCGCGGTTGGCGGTGTCGCGTTGCTCGCGGTGAGCGGCATCAAGCGGTTGCGAGCAAGCCGGCATTGAGCAGGGCTTGGGCGAAGGGGACGGCGAGCCATTCGGCGGATGCGGCGGTGATTTTGCGCGCTCCCGGCTGCACGCTGGCGAGCCGTTCGGACCAAACCCCGGCCTCCTCCTCCCGCATGGCCCACTCCACAAACGCCTCCGGCCCCTGTGCCACCCACACCGCCCGCCGGCGCACCAACGGCGCCCCGAGGTAAACCACCTGCGCGTGCGGCGAGTCGGCGGCCCCGGGCGCTTCGAGCACCCGCTCGATCCAATCCCGCGCCACCCGCGGCTTGGGGGTCGGGTGGTCGAACCAGCGGCGCAGCGGCAGGTCCAACCCTTCACCCCGCATCCAGTTGTACAAGGCGATCCGCAGCCCGTCACTGAAAGCGCCGTGGTCTGTCCCGGTCGGATCGTCGAATTCGAGATCGTTCAGTGCGAAGGGCGCGTCGGGCATGCGGGCCGTGATGCCGAAGCGGGCGGGATGTTGGCCGACCGGGCTGTGGGCGGTCAGGGCGAAGCGGTGCCAAAACCCAGAATGCACCACCCCCGCGGCGAAGAGCTGCCGCACGCGTTCCATCGCATCCACCGTTTCGCCCGCGGTTTGGGTCGGGAACCCGTACATCAGGTAGGCGTGGACGAGGATGCCCGAGGCGGTGAAATCGCGGGCCACGCGCGCGACTTGGTCGACGGTGACGCCCTTTTCGATGAGGGCCAGGAGCCGGTCCGAAGCGACTTCGAGGCCGCCCGCCACGGCCACACACCCGGAGGCGCGGAGCAGGCGGCACAGCCCCGGCGTGAACCGCGCTTCGAAGCGGATGTTCGTCCACCACGTGATGACCACGCCGCGCTTCAGCAGCTCGAGGGCGAGGGCGCGCAGGAGGGAAGGGGGGGCGGCCTCGTCGACGAAGTGGAATCCGGTTTGGCCTGTAGCAGCCGCCAGCTCCTCGATGCGGTCCACCAATAGCCGCGCAGCCACCGGCTCGTACGCCGCGATGTAATCCAGCGACACATCGCAAAACGTGCATTTCGCCCAGTAACACCCGTGCGCGAGCGTCAACTTGTTCCACCGGCCGTCCGACCAAAGCGAATGCATCGGATTCGTCTGCTCGATGGCGTCGATGTACAGGTCGAGCGGCAGCCCCGTGTAGTCTGGGGTGCCGGTCTCGGCGAGCTTGAAGTCCGGCAAGGTCGGATCGTCGTGGTATTGGACGCGGCCATCCGAGCCCCGCATGAACGTACGCCGCAGCCGCGTGTCCGGGTCGCGTGACCAGTCGAGCAACTGCAGGAACGGGCGTTCGCCGTCGTCAAGGGTGATGGCGTGTACGTAGTCGAACACCCGCGGGTCCCGGACGCCACGCAATTCCGTGTTGGCGAACCCGCCGCCGAGGGCGATGCGGATCTGAGGCCGGTGGGCCCGGATCCACTGGGCGATGCGGAAGGCTCCGACCAGGTTGCCTGGGAAGGGAACGCTGAGCCCCACCCATTCCGGCGTGTGGCGGTCGAGGTGTTCCTCGAGCAGGTCGAGGAGGATGCGTTCGGTGTACGAGGGCGGTTGCTGAAGCCGGGCGTGCAGCCCATCGAACGTGTAAGCGCAACGCCCCAATTGTTCCGCATACCGGGTGAACCCAAAATCGGGGTCGAGGGTGTCCACGATGATCCGGGCCAAATCTTCCAAGAACCGGGTGGCCAAGTGCTTCGCCCGGTCCTGCAGCCCCATCGTGCCGAAGGCCCATTCGAGGTCGGCTTCTTCCTGCTCGGAAAGGTCAATCGGCAGAAATCCCGGGGCCGCCAGCTGCCGCGCAAGCGTGGGGTCGCCGCCGCGCAAAAACCGCATCACCGGGTCGATGGCGCGCAGGTAATACCCTTCGCGTCCAGTGCATTCTCCCAGGTCGCCGATGGCGTCGAACGCTTGTGACAGCCCCGCGCGCGAGAACAGCCGGTCCAGCACTTCGATGCCGAGGTCGGTTTGGGCACAATCCACTCCACGGCCCCGCAGGAACCCTTGCAGGTATGCGGTCGCCGGATACGGCGTGTTCAGCTGGGTGAACGGCGGAGTGAAGAGCAGCACGCGGGCCATGGGGCGATTCAGATTGCATCCGAAAATACGTCAGCCCCCGCTCACATTTCACCTCGAATTGCTCCCGCTTCGCCCGCCGCGCAGTAAGTTTGCAGGCTGATTGGGCACCGCTGCCCGTCGAACCCTTTGGAGATGCAAAACCTCGTTGCAATCGTTGGCCGCCCGAATGTCGGCAAAAGCACCCTGTTCAACCGGCTTACGGAGACTCGGGATGCCATCACCGACCCCACCAGCGGCACGACCCGCGATCGCAAGTACGGGCATGCGCTTTGGACTGAAAAAGCCTTCACGGTCATCGACACCGGCGGCTGGATCACGAAGAGCGACGACAAATTCGAGGCGGCCATCCGTGCGCAAGTGGCCCTCAGCGTCGAGGAGGCCGACCTCATCGTTTTCATGGTGGACGTGCAGACCGGCGTGACCGACCTCGATGAGGACATCGCCAAGCTGCTGCGCAAGAGCGGCAAGCCGGTGCTGCTGGCGTGCAACAAGGTGGACACGGGGGCGCACGATGTGGGGAGTGCGGATTTCTACCGATTGGGCATCGATTCGCAGGTGCATGGGGTGAGCGCGGCGAGCGGATACGGCACCGGTGAGTTCCTCGATGCCTTGGTGGCGGCGTTGCCGGCGTTGCCGGAGCCGGAGGAGAGCAATGTGCCGAAAATCGCCATCATCGGACGTCCCAATGTGGGCAAGTCCACCCTCATCAACACACTCCTCGGCCAGGAGCGCAACATCGTCACCGACATCGCCGGCACCACGCGCGACAGCGTGCACACCCGCTACAACATGTTCGGATTCGACTTTGACCTCGTCGACACCGCCGGCCTCCGGAAGCGCAAGCAAATCGAGGACCAACTTGAGTTTTACAGCACGCTGCGCACCATCAAAAGCATCGACGAAAGCGACGTCTGCATGCTGCTCATCGATGCGGAGCAGGGGTTTGAGCGGCAGGATTTGCACGTGTTTTGGCAAGCGGTCAGCAGCTACCGCGGCATCGTCATCGTGGTGAACAAATGGGACCTCATCGAGAAGGACAACAACACCATGGCCGAATACGAGGAGAAGATCCGCGAGCGCATCGCCCCCTTCACCGACGTGCCCATTGTGTTCACCTCGAACGTGACCAAGCAGCGCATCATCAAGGCCTTCGAGGCGGCCCTCCACGTCCACGAAAACCGCAAGCGGCACATCCCCACGAGCGAGCTCAACGACTTCCTGCTGCCCATCATGAACCACCAGCCGCCGCCCATGTACAAGGGCAAGATGGTGCGGATCAAGTACGTGACGCAGATCCAGTCGCAGACTCCGACGTTCGCTTTTTACTGCAACCTGCCGCAGTATGTCAAAGACCCCTACAAGCGGTTCTTGGAGAACCACTTGCGGGAGGCCTATGATTTCTCAGGAGCGTCGCTTCGCCTCTTCTTCCGCAAGAAGTAACGCCTTTTTGAACGCGGGCAAGGGTTTGTCCGGGCCCTTGGCGGCGGGGGCGATGTAGTCCACTTGGATGTTGTCCGTGGCCGCGTGTTCGCGGAAGTCGGCGATGATTTCAAGGACGTCGGGATCCACGCGCATGGCTTTCGACGCATCGAGCCGGATGCTGCCTCCACTGGGGATGGAAGCAAGGGCTTCGCGCAGGCCAGCTTTGTGCAAGAACGTCACGTCTTCTGGCAGCGTTACCACGCAGGTCCGGGTCGCCGGGTCCACGCTGTATCCCGTGAAGGGACGGCGGTAGTGATCGAGCAAAATGCTCACCACCGCGGTGGCCAAACCAATGCCGATGCCCACGAGCAAATCCGTGAACACAATGGCCAGCACCGTGATGAGGAACGGCACGAATTGCCGCGCCCCTTGGGCATGCATTCGCTTGAAGGTGGCCGGACGCGCCAGTTTGTAACCGACGACGAGCAGGATGGCCGCCAAGCTCGCGAGGGGAATGAGGTTCAGCCATTGCGGAATGGTCAGGACTGCGATGAGCAAAAAGGCTCCGTGGAGGATGGCACTCAGCTTCGTCACCCCGCCGCTTTGGATGTTCGCCGAGCTCCGCACGATGACCTGCGTCACCGGCAGCCCACCGATGAGGCCACTCACTGCATTTCCCACTCCTTGGGCCAACAGCTCGCGGTTCGTAGGCGTCACGCGCTTGTGCGGGTCGAGCTTGTCGGTGGCCTCGACGCACAGCAGCGTTTCAAGCGAAGCAACCACCGCCAAGGTGATGGCCAACACCCACACCTCCCGGCTCAAGAACCCACTGAAGTCGGGAAAACTCAACAGGGAAACGGGGTCGTCCGTCAAGGGAATGGAAACAAGGTGATCCACGCTCAGCCCAAATTGCGCCGGCGCAAGCCCCTGCAACACAGCCCCGAGCACGACCGCAATCAGCGACCCGGGCACGAGGCGCGTCCAGCTCATTCCCTTCATCCACGGCGTCTCCCACAAGAGCAACACCGCCAACGAAACCACAGCAATCAACACCGCCCACGGCTCGAACAACGCGCCGGCATGGTAGAGTTCAGAGAAGGTGTTGTACCCGTCTTCCTGCAGGAACTCCATTTCGCCTTCGGGGTCGGCGTCGTAGCCGATGGCGTGCGGGATTTGTTTCAGAAAGATGATGATCCCGATGGCCGCGAGCATCCCTTGGATGACGGCAGAGGGGAAATACAGCCCGATGACACCGGCGCGCAACAGCCCCAACGCCACTTGGACCAATCCGGCCAACACCACCGCACTGAGGAACAATTCGAAGGTCGGCAGGGACTCCAATCCCCCGAGAACGATGACGGTCAGCCCCGCGGCCGGCCCGGAGACGCCCAGCGGCGAACCCGACAGCATGCCGACCAGCAGCCCGCCCACAATGCCGGCGATGATGCCCGATAACGGAGGCGCCCCGGACGCGAGCGCAATGCCCAGACACAATGGCAGGGCGACAAGGAAAACAACGATGGAAGCAGGTACATCCTGCTTGAGGTACTTGAACATGAAACAACAATTGAGGCCGGCGCGTCATCGGCCAGCGGTGAAGGCTGTGTGAAAAGGGGGGCGCTTGCGCGCGGGCGGCGGGAAGTCAGCCGCGTTCTGGAGGCGGTGTCGGAGGCAATCCGAGCCACCACCGGTTCAAGCGCTCCGCGTCACAGGAATGGTCGCGCTCGGCCGCGGGCATCCACGGTGTTTCCATCGGGCAACGCAGCGCCATTTTCGCCTCATCCGGCTCCTCATCGCTGTCGCCCTCCTCCTCCGCATCTTCCGGCATGGGCACGGATTGATGCTCCTCGTCTTCGTTTTGGTCCGCCTGGAAATAGGCCAAACCCGGGTGCGATTCACAAACGCTCGCCACCTGCGCCACGAACCACAGGCTCGCCAGCACGGCAATCACCAAGCGCAACGAAGGGAACCGCGTCGTTTCCATCATGCCAACACGGATGCGGGAACGTTCACAAATTCGACCCGCCCGGTGGACACGTCGTACAAGCCGCCGACAATGGCAATGCGCCCGTCGGCGTCCATTTCGGAGAGGATGGTGCTGCGCCGCCGGATTTCGTCCACGGTGTGGGACACGTTGGCGGTCACGCAGGCGGTCAAGTTCTCGTCGGTCGGCTCCGTTCCGCGTTCGGCTTGGGTCGCTTTCACGGCGGGTTCGATGTGCGCCAACAAGCCCGTGATGTGCCCGTCGACCAAGTGGCTCCACGCTCCGGTCACGGCGCCGCACTTCGTGTGGCCCAGCACCAAAATGAGCTTCGCCCCGGCGTACTTGCACGCGTACTCCAAGCTGCCCAGGATGTCGTCGCTGACCGTGTTGCCGGCCACGCGCGCCACGAACATGTCGCCGAACGCCGCGTCGAACACTTCCTCCACGGGCACCCGCGAATCGATGCATCCGAGCACCGCCGCATATGGGTACTGGCCAGAAGCCGCATCCGCCAGCAGGTTGCCGCGCGAACGCCGGTGGGTCAGGTGGTTCAAGAACCGCTCGTGCCCGCTTTGCAGGAGGCGGAACGCTTCCCACGGGGTCAGGCTGGCTTGAAACGCCTCGTTGATCGCGCCGTCCAGCGCGAGGTAATCTTCAGTTTTTGGCATGTAGTTGAGTTAAGGTGAATGGTTGCATCGCATGTCGATGGGTTTGCAATGGACGTCAAGTGACAAAAATAGACGAATCTTAATGCCTGCATAAGGTATGCTGATGTTTTACTGCCTGAACCAACGGGCAGCAGGCCTTGTTTTGCTGTCATGAATTTTACCCTCCACCAGCTCCGGGCGTTTGTAACCGTGGTTTCAGCCGGCAGTGTCACGCGAGCGGCGGAGGAATTGCACTTGACGCAGCCCGCGGTTTCCATGCAGTTGCGGGGATTTGAGGACGGCTTTGAGCAGCCGCTGTTTGAGCGGGTGGGCCGCCGCATGGATTTGACGCCTTTCGGCCGGGAGGTGCTCGAGCGCGCCCGAGGGGTGCTGCATGAGGCCGAGCTGTTGCACGCGAAGCGCTATGCCAAAACCAATGCCTGGACTGGCACCTTGTCCATCGCCTCCGTCTCCACGGGCAAGTACGTGCTCCCGCGGTTCCTGGCCGCTTTCGCCGCTGACCACCCGCAAGTGGGCATCCAGCTGGAGGTCACCAACCGCAGCCGCGTGCTGGAGTTGCTCGAAGCGAACGCCGTGGACTACGCGCTGGTGAGCCTGGCCCCGGAACGCATGGAGGTGGAGTCCATTCCGTTGGTAGCCAACGCCTTGCACATGGTGGCGCCGGCGGGATGGAAGATCCCATCGCCCGACGGCCCTGTGTTCGCGCAATGGCTGCAGGAATCGCCCTTGATCTTCCGGGAGGCGGGCAGCGGCACGCGCCGTGCGTTCGAACGCTTGCTGAAGGACCGGGGCGTGGACGTGACCCCGGTTTGGGAGCTGGCCACCAACGAAGCGGTGAAGCAAGCGGTGATTGCCGGCATGGGCGTGTCGCTGATGTCCATCGCCGGATTTGCGACCGAGCGCCGGTTAGGGCTCATTGAATCGCAGCCGGTCGATGGGGGGTGGGACACGGTTTGGCAACTGGTCAGCCGCAAAGGCAAAGGCCAAACCCCGCTGCGCGAACGCTTTGAACAGCACATGCTCGCCAAATGCGAGGACATCGTCGCAGCCCATTTCCCTTGGGCCGCACGCCCTTAACCGATGATGGCCTGGTACAAGGGAAAGCCCAGCGTCAAATTCACGGGGAAGGTGACAGCAAGGGCCATCGGAATGTACAGCCCGGGTTGCGCTTGGGGAGCTGCGAGCCGCATGGCAGCAGGCACCGCGATGTAGGAAGCGCTGGCGGCGAGGATGGAGAAGAGGAACCGGTCGCCCGGCGCGTCGAACCAAAACCCCGAAAGCCAGGCGGTGGCCGCGCCATTGACCAAGGGCAGCACCACCGCGAGCATCGGCGCAAAGGCCCCGTACCGCGAGAAGTTGCGCAGGCCGCGCCCGCTCACCAGCCCCATGTCGAGCAGGAAGATGGCGAGGAATCCCTTGAACAAGTCCGTGGTGAACGGGTGGATGCCCTGCGCCTGCTCTTCGCTCGCGGTGGCGCCGATGAGGAGGCTGCCCAAAATCAGCACCACACTGCCATTCGTCAGCGCGTGCCGGATGACGTCCTTCCACGCCCAAGCCGACCCCGATCCCGACCCAAACCGCTCCTTCATGAACACCCCGACCACGATGGCCGGCGCTTCCATCAAGGCCATCACCGCCACGAGGTGGCCGTGGAAGGCAATGCCCTGGGCTTCGAGGAAGCTGACCGCAGTCACAAAGGTCACGGCACTGATGGACCCATACGCGGCGGCGATGGCGCCTGCGTTTTCGGACCCGAGTTTGGCCCGCGCAAGGAAGAACACGTAAACCGGCACGACGGTCGCCAGCCCGATGCCCATCGCAGCGGCCTTGAGGAACTCGCTGCCGGACGGGCTGTGCGCCATTTCCTGCCCGCCTTCGAAGCCGATGGCAAACAGCAGGTAGAGCGAAATGAATTTCGAAGAGGTTTCGGGGATGGCCAAATCCGATTTCACCTGCACTGCGAGCACCCCCAACAAGAAGAACAGCAGCGCGGGGTTCGTGAGGTTTTCAAGTAACAAGGCGAGGTTCATGCAGCACTCGTCTTCGCGGCAGCCGCCCGCGCCACCCGTTCATTCAAGGTGGCTCCGAGTCCATGCTCTGGGAAGGGCTCGACGCAGATGCGGCCCACGCCCTTGCCGTCCAGTTCGATGAGCGCGTGGTAGAGGTGGCGGGCGGCTTCGGCCAAATCACCGGTGCGGCTGAGGGGCGTGCGCACAATCCCAGGCTCGCCCGTCCACGTGGCGGCCCGTTCGGACCAGGTCACCCACGCATCGCCCGGTCCGGGGATGTCGAACGTGACGGGCGTGTGCGGGGCGTAGTGTTGCAACAGGGCCCCCGGCGCGGCGGGGCGTTCGGGGTTGCCCGCGAGCAGGGGCCAAGGGGTGCCGGTCAGGACGTGGAGGGCCTCCGGGCTGAGGGCGCCGAGCCGGTAGATCCAGCCCTGGCCGCTGGCGTCCCAACCGACGATCGTGGATTCGACACCCTGCTGGCAGGGGCCGCCATCGAGGATGTGGTCCACCCGGCTGCCGAGTCCGGCAAGGACGTGCTCGGCGCGGGTGGGGCTGACGTAGCCGCTCGGGTTGGCGCTCGGTGCCGCGAGCGGGACGCCCACCGCGCGGATGATGGAGCGGAAGGCCTCCGAGGCCGGGATGCGCACGGCGACCCGGGGCAGCCCGGCGCACGCTTCGTCGAGGACGCCGGTGCGGCGGGGGAGGAGCAGGGTGAGCGGGCCGGGCCAGCAGGCGTCGGCGAGCGCGCGGGCCGCCGGAGGGAGTTCGGCGATGGCCTCAACCTGGGCGACGTCGGCGCAGTGGAGGATGAGCGGGTTGTGGGCGGGGCGGTTTTTGGCCTGGAAAATCCGGCGCAACACCGTCGGATCATCCGCGCGACCGGCGAGCCCGTACACGGTTTCAGTAGGCAAGGCCACCAGGGCCCCGCGCATCAGCAGCCCTGCGGCGTGCCTCCAATCGGTTCCAATGCGTACCATGCCGCAAAGGTCCGCCCACCGCGCCCTCCGCAATCATCACAATGCCTAATAACGCGTATCAGAACACCGCCCGCGCAATGGTGGCGGTCGGTTCGCTGCGGCCCATCGTGTAGAAGTGCAGCGCCGGCACGTCCGCCGCCTTCAGCTCTTTCGCTTGGGCGATGCACCACTCCACGCCGATGGCCTTGACCTCCCGGTCGTCGCGGGCTTTTTCGACTGCTTGGACGAGCTCGTCCGGCATGTTCACGTGGAAGTTTTGGGGCAGGGCTTGCAGTTGCCGGCGGGAAGTGAGCGGTTTCAATCCGGGGATGATGGGGACGGTGATGCCCGCGTCCCGGCAGGCCGCAACGAACGCGAAGTAGGCCGCGTTGTCGAAGAACATCTGGGTGATGACGTACTCAGCGCCGTCCTCCACCTTCCGTTTCAACCACCGCAGGTCGCTCGCGGCGTTGGGCGCTTCGAAGTGCTTTTCGGGGTACCCGGCCACGCCGATGCAGAAGTCGGTGGCGATCGTGTTGCGCAATTCGGGGTCGAGGTACTGCCCGCGGTTCATGTCCGCTACTTGGTTGAGGAGGTCGATGGCGTAGGCGTGCCCGTCGGCTTCGGCCTTGAAGCGCCCTTCGCTCCGAATCGGGTCTCCGCGCAGGACGAGCACGTTTTCGACGCCCACAAAGTCGAGGTCGATGAGCGCGTTTTCCGTCTCTTCCTTCGAGAAGCCGCCGCAGATGATGTGCGGCACGGCGTCGAGGTTGTACTTGTGCTGGATCGCGGCACAAATCCCGACCGTCCCTGGCCGCTTCCGCACCGTCCGCTTCTCGAGCAGCCCGCCCCGCACTTCGCGGTAAACGAACTCCTCCCGGTGGTAGGTCACGTCGACGAAGCTGGGTTGGAATTCCATGAGCGACTCGACCACCTCGTGGATGCGCCCGATGTTTTCGCCCTTCAGCGGGGGCAGCAGTTCAAAGCTGAACAGGGTGCGCTGCGCCTCCTGCAAGTGTTGCGTGATTTTCATGCCAAATCCACATTCATCGCCAAGGCCTTCCGCGCCCGGGCAGGTTCAAATCCGCGCCGCTCAGCGTAGTCGGAGAGTTGGTCGGCTCCGATTTGGCCTACAGCAAAATAGCGCGCATCCGGGTGCGCAAAGTAATAGCCGGAAACCGCGGCAGCCGGCGTCATCGCGAGCGTCTCCGTCAGCCGCATGCCCAGCCGGGCCTCGGCATCGAGCAGGGACCAAATCGCGCGCTTGTCCTCGTGATCTGGACACGCTGGATAACCCGGGGCCGGCCGAATCCCAGCATAGCGTTCGCGGATGAGTTCAGCGTTGCTCAGGGCTTCGTCCGGCGCGTAGCCCCAAAGCCGCGTGCGGACTTCGCGGTGCAGCCATTCGGCCAGCGCTTCGGCGAGGCGGTCGCCCACGGCCTTTGCGAGGATGGACGCGTAGTCGTCCTGCTCAGCCGCCCATTCCTCCACGCCGTGAACACCCGTGGCGAAGCAGCCGATGTGGTCTTTCGTGGCGAGGGCGTCGGCGAGGGAGCGCTGGATCCCGTCCCGTTGGGGGAGTTGCTGGCGCAGGAATTCGAAGCGGTGACCGGCGACGTCGATGGACTCGGGGCCGGCTTTGTGGGCAGGGAAGAGCCCGGCCACGGCACACGGCCGGACGTGTTCACCGGCCGCCCATTGGTCAAGCAGCGCCTCGGCGTCGGCTTGCACTTTGCGCGCCTCTTCGCCCACGATTTCGTCTTGCAAAATGCGGGGGTAGGCACCGGCGAGGCCCCAAGCTTGGAAGAACGGGCTCCAGTCGATGAGGGGGCGGAGGGTGGTGACGGGCACGTGTTTGAACACGTGGACGCCGGGGTGGGCGGGCGATGGGGCCGGGCCGCCGCCGGGTTGCCAAGCCGCCGCTCGGGCCGCGTCGAGGGGGAGGAGGGTCTTGGCGGCGCGGTCGCGCTCGTAGTGGGTGCGGACCTTGGTTTGGTCTGCTTCCACCTCGGCCAAAAACGCGCCCCGCTGTCCATCCGACACCAGCTGCGCCACCACCGGCACCGCCCGCGAAGCGTCGTTCACGTGCACCACCGCCACCCCCGGCGCGCGCGGAGCCAACTTCACGGCCGTGTGCACCCGCGAGGTCGTCGCCCCGCCGATGAGCAGCGGCTGCGTCATGCCCCGCTCGGCCATCAGCTCCGCCACCTCAGCCATCTCCTCGAGCGACGGCGTGATGAGGCCGCTGAGCCCGATGACGTCCGCCCCTTCGCGCTCCGCTGCATCCAGGATTTCGTGCTTCGGCACCATCACGCCGAGGTCCACCACGCGGTAACCGTTGCAACCGAGCACCACCCCCACGATGTTCTTGCCGATGTCGTGCACGTCGCCCTTGACGGTCGCCAGCACCACGGTCGCTGCGGGCTTGCCCCCCGATTTCTCCGCCTCCAAATACGGCGTCAAGTAGGCGACTGCCGCCTTCATCACCCGCGCGCTCTTCACGACTTGGGGCAGGAACATCTTGCCGGCCCCGAAGCGATCGCCCACCTCGTTCATGCCGTCCATCAGCGGCCCTTCGATGACCGCCAGAGGCGACCCCAACGCCACCCGCGCGGCCTCGGCGTCTTCCTCGATGCATTCGGTGAGGCCGTTGACCAGGGCGTGTTGGATGCGCTCGCGCCAAGGCAGTTGCTTCCAGGCCGCCGCCTCTTTTGGGCCGCGGGCCGCGGAGCTGCTGTTGGCATCCGCCCATGCGAGGAGGCGCTCGGCGGCGTCGTCGCGCCGGTCGAGCAGGACGTCTTCGACGCGCTCGAGCAGGTCGGCGGGGATGTCGTCGTACACGCCGAGCAAGGTCGGGTTGACGATGCCGAGGTCCATGCCCGCGCGGATGGCGTGGTAGAGGAAGGCCGAGTGCATGGCCTCGCGCACCACGGGGTTGCCGCGGAAGGAGAAGCTGACATTCGAAACCCCACCGCTGACGTGCGCACCAGGCAAGTGCTGGCGGATCCAGCGGGTGGCTTCGATGAAGTCGAGGGCATTGCGCCGGTGTTCGGCCATCCCGGTGGCAACCGGGAAGACGTTGGGATCGAAGATGATGTCAGTGGCTGGGAATCCGATGCTGCGCAGCAAACTGTACGCCCGCTCACAAATGGCGATGCGGCGGTCATACGTGTCGGCTTGGCCCTGTTCGTCGAAGGCCATCACCACGACAGCGGCCCCGTATCGGCGGATGCGGCGGGCTTGGTCGAGGAACTCGGTTTCGCCGGCTTTCAGCGAAATGGAGTTCACCACGCCTTTGCCTTGCAGCACTTGCAGGCCCGCTTCGATGACGGCGAAATCGCTCGAGTCGATCATGATGGGCACGCGGGCGATGTCGGGTTCGGCGGCGATGAGGTTCAGGAAGGTCCGCATCGCTGAAGGGCCGTCGATGAGGCCCTCGTCCATGTTCACGTCGAGGATTTGGGCCCCGCCTTCGACTTGTTCGCGCGCAACGGCCAAAGCTTCGTCGTACAGGCCTTCCCGGATGAGGCGGGCGAAGCGCCGGCTTCCGGTGACGTTCGTCCGTTCCCCGATGTTGATGAAGTTCGACTCGGTGGTGACGTTGAGCGGCTCGAGGCCGGCGAGTTGCAGCGTTTTCATGCGGCGACGGGCTTCAGGGGACGTGGGGTAGCGCCGGCGGCCACGCGGGCAAGGGCGGCGATGTGGTCGGGCGTGGTGCCGCAGCAGCCGCCGAGGATGTTGAGCCACTGCCGGTCGAGGAAGGGCTTTACGGCCGCGGCCATGGCTTCCGGGCCTTGGTCGTAATCGCCAAGTTCGTTGGGCAGTCCGGCATTTGGATACGCGCTCACGCGGCAAGGGGCCTCGCGCGCCATCACTTCGAGGAAGGGCGTCAGTTGGTCCGCGCCGAGGGCGCAATTCAGGCCGATGCTGAAAGCGGGAATGTGCTGCAGCGAGATGAGGAACGCCTCCGTGGTTTGGCCACTCAGCGTGCGACCGGAAGCGTCGGTAATCGTGCCAGAAATCATGATCGGCAGCGTGCAGGCCAAATCCGCCATCACCCCTTCTACCGCGAACAGCGCCGCCTTCGCGTTCAACGTGTCGAAAATCGTCTCCACCAGCAAGATGTCCGCGCCCCCTGCAATCAGCCCCCGCGCCTGTTCGCTGTACGCCTCGACCAATTCCTCGAACGTGATGGCCCGGTATCCCGGCCGGTTGACGTCCGGCGAAAGCGAGGCCGTCTTGTTCGTCGGCCCCAGCGCCCCTGCCACAAACCGCGGCACCCCGGTCCGTTCCTCCGCCTCGTCCGCCGCCTCCCGGGCCAGCCGCGCCGCCGCCTCGTTGATCCGGAACGCCCAATCCTCCAGCCCGTAATCCGCCTGCGCAATCGACGTCGCACTGAACGTGTTCGTCTCCACGAGGTCCGCTCCCGCCGCCAGATATTCCGCATGGATGCCGCGGATGATGTCCGGCTGCGTCAAGCACAGCACGTCGTTGTTGCCCTTCAGCGGCCGTTCGTGATGGGCAAAAAGCTCCCCGCGGAAGTCCGCTTCGTCCAACCGGTGCCGCTGGATCATTGTGCCCATCGCGCCATCGAGGACGAGCACGCGCTCGGCGGCTGCCTGTTCCAATAAAGCTGTACGGTTCTCCATGTGCCTGCGCATTTAATAAGTGCTCGTTCGCGCAGACGAAGGCCCAGCGGGCGCTTCCGTTGCTCATCTTTCCCGCAACCGGGTTGGATGTGGCACCCGGCCCATTCCCGGGTTGCCAAGACTTCACAGGGCCAGTCCCTCCGTCTTTCGCGATAAGCATGGCAAAAGTACGCGCCACCGACGAGATTTCCACAAGGTTGTCGCAAGATGAACCGAGCGCGATTTCCGCGTATTTTTGCCCCCACATGAGCTACTTCTTCACTTCTGAGTCCGTTTCCGAAGGGCATCCCGATAAGGTTGCAGACCAAATCTCGGACGCCATCATCGACCACTTCCTCGCCACCGACCACGACTCCAAAGTGGCCTGCGAGACCCTCGTTACCACCGGCCAGGTCGTCCTTGCCGGCGAAATCAAGAGCGACGCCTACGTCGACGTGCAATCCGTCGCCCGCGACGTCATCCAGCGCATCGGCTACACGAAGAGCGACTACATGTTCGAAGCGCAGTCCTGCGGCATCCTCAGCGCACTCCACGAGCAGTCCCCCGACATCAACCAAGGCGTGGACCGGACCACAAAGGAGGAGCAAGGCGCCGGCGACCAGGGCATGATGTTCGGCTACGCGTGCAGCGAGACCGAGAATTACATGCCTTTGCCGCTCGAGCTCAGCCACCGCTTGCTCCGCGAACTGGCGAACATCCGCCGCGAGGAGAACAGCCCCATGCCGTACCTCCGACCGGATGCGAAGTCGCAGGTGACCATCCAGTACGCGGACGACGATGCGCCCGAGCGCATCGAAGCCATCGTGGTCTCGACCCAGCACGATCCGTTCGATCCGAGCGAGGAGGCCATGCTCGCCCGGATCAAGCAGGACGTCCAGGACATCCTCATCCCGCGGGTGAAGGCCTCCATGGGCGAGGCCGTCCAAGCGCTCTTCGGCGACGACATCAAGCTCCATGTGAACCCCACGGGCAAGTTCGTCATCGGCGGTCCACATGGCGACACGGGCCTGACCGGCCGGAAGATCATCGTCGACACCTACGGCGGCAAGGGTGCCCACGGCGGCGGTGCCTTCAGCGGCAAGGATCCATCGAAGGTGGACCGCAGCGCGGCTTATGCTTCCCGCTACATCGCCAAGCACCTCGTCGCATCGGGCATTTGCGATGAAGCGTTGGTCCAATTGGCCTATGCCATCGGTGTGGCCGATCCCGTCGGATTCTACGTCAACACGTACGGCACATCCCACTTGAACATGACCGACGGCGAAATCGCTGAAATCGCCCGCGGCATCTTCCCTATGCGGCCATACGCCTTCGAGGAGCAATTCAAACTGCGTACCCCGATTTACGAGGAGACGGCAGCCTACGGCCACATGGGCCGCGAACCCCTAACCGTCACCAAGACCTTCAAGCACGCCAACGGCGAGGATGTCACCGTGACCGTGGAGCTCTTCCCGTGGGAGAAGCTCGACAAGGTCGACGAAGTCCGCAAGGCTTTTGGCTTGTGAGTTGATTTGGTCTCATTGAAATGAACTTAAACGGCGCCTACCAACTTGGTAAGCGCCGTTTTCTCTTCTCAATCCGACCAAAACATCAATCGTCACATGGTTCGCCGTAACCGGCGAGCAGCATCAAGAGGTCAACCGTTCCTACCACGTTGTCCCCATTCAAGTCGGGGCAACTGCTTCCATTGCCGCCGGTGCTTTCAAATGTGCAGCTGCCATCGTCTTGGTTTGCTGTATCGACGAAATTCGTCGCCTCCGCATAGGTACACCCCAATACGACATTGGAAGCGGGGCAGTGATTATTCGGGTCCAATACACTGACGGTTGCGGTTGCGATGGTCATGTTCCCTTGACCGTCGGAACTCAGGACGGTGACGGCAACGTCAGTTCCTACGTCGTTGCAATCCACTTGCGCCGGCGATAGGCTTGTGGACACCGACCCGCTGCACAAATCAATAGCAGAAAGGACTATGGCTTCCACAGGAATGGCGGCCATGCCGTCGCCACCTAGGTCTAGGCTGATATCGGTTGTTTCCACAACCGGGCCTGCGTTGTCAATTTCGCAAGTTCCATCATCGAGCGTGGCTTCGGGGTCGAAATTGCACGCTGCCTCGTCCATGCATCCCGGGACGCACGAGGTGCCATCTCCTCCGCAAATTCCACACGCATCTACGGCTTCATCGCAGCCACAGAATTGGTTGTTCGATCCCAAGTTTTGGTAATCAAAATCACAGTTTCCACACGCATCCGGGTAGTAACACAAGTCGGTCATGGACGCCTCTCCGTACGATTCCAAGTACTCCTCCGCAGCCGATGCATTCGCTTCAGGATTGAAATTGCATGCAAGGGGGTCTGTGCAACCGATGACGGAAGGGAAGTCGCCTTTGATGCAACGAACAGATCGGTGGTCCCTGCGGTAATTGTTGCAGCCGGGGTGTACCATTGTATCCGAGTTGCCAACCGAAATTCTACAGGCCTTCGGGCCTGAAGTTGAGGTGCCTGTCCAAAGGGAAACCCCGTGCAATTGCAGCCCACCCCCTTGGTATTCTCCGCCTGGGAGCAATGAGAACCCCGACTCATTGGTTGCATTGCTCCAAGGGCCGACGGACTTGATGGCGGGGCCGGCGGCATTGGGGCCTCCGAAGGCATCCAAAAGCGCATACCATTCATTCAGCGTTGCTGGATGCCATCCACTTGGGCAAAGCCCCCGGTAATCGATTACTGCATTCCAATTGTATCGCCGACCATAAATTGAGGCATTGGCTTCGTTGTTGTCAAAAACGCTCCGAGCACCCACTTTGAGATTTGACGATACAATGGGTTGGATTTGGACCGGAATTTCGTCGCCGTTGGCATAATGGGTGTTTTGGAGGCTCTCTTGGAACCAACATTGGTCGCCGATGGGTGCCAAAGGATATTCGTGGCCATCGTACGTGACGCTTACCAAGTAGTCACAGGAAGGGCTTCCACAAGGTTGTCCCTCCGCTGCATGGATGCAATCTCCGCTGTCATCTGTAGCGTTGGCATTGAAGTTGCAAGCGGTGGAATCCATGCACCCGACGACCTCTTCAAGGTCGCAGACGCCATCCCCATCGGTATCTTCAGCACACGTTCCATCGCAATTCCGGAACAAGTCCGGGATGGACAAATTGCAATCGCAAAAAACATCGAGGATCCTGACTGTGGAGCCACCCGGCAATCCTCCCTCGAAGTAGTCGGCGAGGATCAATTCATGCGTGGGTTGTTCGGGCATTTTCATGAAGAGTTTTTGCTTTCCGACCATGAATCCCGTGTAGTTGCAGTTGCCATTGCAATCCAAAAAGTCCAGCTCAAGGAGCAGGCCCTGGCCGTTGGGTGCGGTCAGGATGGCGTGTGCATTTCTTGAGCCTGCCCGATTCAGTTCGAGCAAATGCTCTTGGGCCCAAGCTGAATCCACAGCGACGTAGTTGAATGGCCAGGTGCCTTCCCCTTCATTCGTCAATACAACTGTTTCCAAGTCCAGGCCATCGCCCGGGCAGTTCCCGCATGCA
>CBFHPD010000130.1:0-4727 GCA_965657495.1 uncultured Flavobacteriales bacterium | reverse complement strand
CATGCTGTACCTGCTGGCTCTGGCGGCGTGGGCGGATTGGAAGGGCGCGGGGCGGCTCGTGCTGCTGGCCACGGCCTTCACGCTGGGGCACAGCGTCACCTTGTTCTTAGCGGGCATGGACTGGGTCCGGCCCAACGGCACCTGGATCGAGTTCCTCATCCCCGTCAGCATCGTGGTGACGGCGCTGCTGAACTTGCGGCGGAGTGCAGCGAAGGGGCAGGGCTACCGGCCGGGCCGCTGGCTGTATGGCGTGACGGTGGCGTTCGGCCTCATCCACGGGCTGGGCTTCTCGACGTTTTTCCGCATCTCGCGCGATCCGGGGGAGGGCATCGTGATGCCGTTGTTGCGCTTCAATTTGGGGGTGGAAATCGGACAGCTGGCGTTCCTGCTGGCTTTCCTCGCAGTGGCCTCGTTGTTGCGGACGCTGGGGGTCACACAGCGCGAGCAGCAGGTCTTCGTTTGCGCCGGCACGTTCTCGGTGGCGTTGCTCATGGCCCTCGAGCGGATGCCCTAAATTTGGTGCATGCGCCACGTGTTGATCGCCTTGGTCCGGGTGTACCAAACCCTGTTGAGTCCCTTGCTGGGGGCCAACTGCCGTTTCCACCCGACCTGCTCTGCGTACAGCGTCGAGGCGCTTCAAGTCCACGGCGCTTGGCGCGGCTTGCTCCTTTCCTTGCGGCGCATCAGCAAATGCCATCCGTGGGGCGACAGCGGTTACGACCCGGTCCCACCTCCCGACGAATCCACATTCCCATGAAACATTTCATTCCTTCGGCCGCTTTGGCCTTGACGTTGTTCGTTGCCGGCTGCGGCGATGAGCCTTCCGCCACGTTGAAGCAGGCGATGGCTGTCCACGACGAGGTGGTCCGCCTGTCCTCGGAGTTGCACGAGTCGCTGGTGGTGGAGCTGGGCCAAACCGGCGAGAAAATCGAGGCGGCCTTCGCTGCGGGCGACACGGCTTTGGCCTTGCAATTGCAACAGCTGGAGGCCAAACTCAGTGCCCTCGACATGCGCTTCCACGACTTCTCCGAAGCGGTGGTGGAAGTGCCCGGCCACGACCACGCGCACGACCACGCGCATGACCACGCGCATGACCACGACCATGGCCACTCGCACGACCACGGCCACTCGCACGATCACGGCGGGGCGAGCCTTGAAGGCATGTCCGACGAAGCCATCCTCGAGATTCAGCAAGCCCTGAAGGCCGAAATCGAGGCAATCCGCAAGGAGCTGAACGCTGTGGCGGTGGCCGAATGAAGGCTTTCCTGCTGGGGGCGTTGTGCCTCGTTTGGACGGCGAGTGTGTGTGCGCAAGCGCCGGAAAACGTGCTGATTCACCGTTACGACGGCATGGGCTACCAGCCGTGTGAGCCGTCCATCGCCGTTTCGCCTGCAGACCCCAACGTGGTCGTGGCGGGTTCCATCCTTGACAACGTCTACCGCAGCGTGGACGGCGGAGCGACGTGGACGCGGGACCAATTGGTCTCACCGCACGGGGTGTTCGGCGATCCGTGCGTCATCGGCAGTCCGACGGGCGATTTTTACTACCTGCATCTGAGCGATCCGTCGGGCAAGGGCTGGGCGGACAAGGGCTTGCTGGATCGCATCGTTTGCCAGCGCTCCCGGGATGGGGGGCGCAAGTGGTCGCGCGGAAGCTACATGGGCTTGAATGGGGCGAAGGACCAGGACAAGGAGTGGGCGGACGTGGATCTGGATGGAGGCCAAATCGCAGCCTGCTGGACGCAATTCGACGCCTATGGCAGCACCGCAGATGCCGACAGTTCCGTCATCCTCTGCGCGGCCTCCAACCGGCGGGCACGGCGTTGGTCGCGCCCGGTGCGGGTGAGTGCGGTGGCAGGCGACTGCCGGGACGGGGATGCCACGGTGGAGGGTGCGGTGCCGGCGTTTGGCCCGGACGGCGCGCTCAACGTGGTGTGGGCCCGTGACGAACAACTGTGGTTCAACCGCTCGGAAAACGGAGGCCGGAAATGGGGGGCGCATGAAATGCCGGTGGCGAACATTGATGGCGGCTGGGACCGGGTGGTACCGGGCATCGGCAGGGCAAATGGCATGCCGGTGACGGAGGTGGATTGCAGCAACGGGCCACACCGGGGGCGGATTTACGTGAATTGGACGGACTTGCGGAACGGGGTGGGAGACAGCGATGTGTGGCTGTGCCATTCCGACGACGCAGGCGCCACGTGGTCAGCCCCTGTTCGGGTCAATGGGGACGATACCGCAACGGATCAGTTTTTCACGTGGATGGCCGTGGATGACGTTACGGGGGGGGTGCACGTCGTGTATTACGACCGGAGTGGGGCCACGTCCGGAATGGACGTGGCGACGGAGGTTGTCGTGGCGAGCTCTTTCGATGGAGGAACGACGTGGGAGCACTTAACAGTGAGTGAAAGTCCTTTCGTTCCCGGGAAGGCCTCCTTCTTCGGGGATTACAACAACATTTCGGCGCATGCCGGGGTGGTGCGTCCCATTTGGACCCGGGAAGACCAGGGCGTCCTGAGCATTTGGACGGCCCTCATGTCCTTCGAGCGCTGATTCAGGCGGTGCGAATGCGCTCGGCGATGGCGGCGAGTTGTTCCGCACTCATGTTGAGCTTGGGGCGCTCGAAATTCATGTCAGCGACCGCGTTCAGGGGGATGAGGTGCATGTGGGCGTGGGGCACTTCGAGGCCGATGACGGAAATGCCGATGCGCTTGCAGGGGATGGCGCGTTGGATTTGGCCTGCCACTTGCTGGGCGAAACCATTGATGGCCGCCAACGTCTCCGGGTCGAGGTCAAAGATGTAATCCACCTCCTGCTTCGGAATGACGAGCGTGTGGCCCTCCACCAGCGGGAACACGTCGAGGAACGCGAGGAAGCGGTCGTCTTCCGCCACCTTGTGGCAGGGGATCTCGCCGGCGACAATGCGGCTGAAGATGCTTGGCATTACCGGGAGATTTCGAGGATTTCGAAGGGAATGATGCCCGCGGGCACTTGCACTTCGGCCACTTCACCCACCGCCTTGCCAAGCAGGCCTTTGCCGATGGGGCTTTCCACGGAAATCTTCTTCTGAGCGAGGTTGGCCTCGTTTTCCGCCACAAGGGTGTAGGTGACCTCCATTCCGTTTTTCTGGTTCCTCAGTTTCACCGTGCTGAGGATGTAGACCTTGGAGGCATCGATTTGGGAATCGTCGATGAGGCGAGCATTGGCGTAGGTGTTCTCCAATTTCGCAATGCGGGCCTCGAGCAAGCCTTGCGCTTCTTTGGCGGCATCGTACTCCGCATTTTCGCTCAAGTCGCCCTTGTCCCGTGCTTCAGCGATTTGTTGTGAAATCTTCGGGCGTTCCACCGTTTTCAACTGGTGGATTTCGTCTTTCAGGCGCTGAAGGCCTTCTGGGGTGAAATATGATTTATTGGACATGGGATGGTTGTTTTGAGGCGCCCGGGCGGCCCGCAAGCCACAGGACGTAAAAAAGAGAAAACCCGGAATGCGGGCTTTCTCTTTAAACAAATGTAAAGAATTTCTGACTCAGCAAGCAGCGGGATCACATGGTGATGTGCACCCCGATGCTGTGGTTGCCGCCAAACGGATTGGTGGTGCGGTACCCGTAATCGAGGCCGATGCGTCCACCTCCTTGCCCAGCGGGCACGCTGACGGTGAGGCCGGCAGCGGGACCGGTATAAGCGGTGCTGATGGTTTCGGTGTCGAGCATGCCTTGCTCCCACATGTAGCCAGCGCGCAGCGTGACGCTTTCCTTGTACTGGAATTCAAAGCCAGCGCCGAATTGGTCCTTCGTGAACGAGTTGGAGACGAACTGCCCGGTGAGCGTGCCCTTCATTTCTTCGAGGGACACCACGTCGTAGCCGAAGCCGATGTTGACGAGCGAGGGCAATTCGTACCGCTCGGAACGCTGCAGCACGGTGAGGCTGTTCGCCGCTCCTTGGGGCGTAGCTGTGACGGTCAAGCCGTCGCCGCCGTAACGCATAGGTGCTCCTACATTGCGCAATGCAATGCCGAAGGTGAGGCGCTCATCGATGGGGCTGATGTAGCGGATGCCCGCATCGAAGGCCACACCGCTTGCGCGGACGTTGGAAATGGCTTCGCCAATGATGCGCACCGTCATGCCGCCGTAGATCGAGTTGGAGAACGCCTTCGAGTACGTCACTCCGATGTTCGAGAACGAAGGCGAGAACGTGCCGATGCCTCCTTCAGGCAAATCGTACGTGGTGATGTCGATGTCGCCGAAGCCCATGGTCATCACCGTGATGCCGAGGACCGCTTCGCCACCGATGGAGGTCGCGAAGCCTACGCTGTTCACGGAGATGCCCGTGCCGCTCAGGTATTGGGTGTTGGCGAACGCGAGTTCATTGTTCTCGACAAAGGCCAAACCGGCCACGTTCAAGAAGCACGACTCCAATCCTTGGACCGTGGCCATGTTGGTTCCAGCGAGACCATTGGATTGTGCCCATGGGTTGATGAGCAATTGGCCTGCGCCTGCCGACCCGGCGCGATCGGGGTTTCCTGCCCACGCTGTGGTGCCCGCGAGGAGCAATGCGAAGAGGGAGAGGGTTGCCTTTTTCATGATCGTTTCAGGTTCTCAAATTAGAAGTTGTCCAAGTCGGTCGGCCGCATGACGCCGAACCACTTGATGATGCGTTCACCGACGCCTGGGACGTCGACGTGGATGATGTAGACGCCGCCCGCGATGGGGACATTGACCTCGTTCTTGAG
>CBFHPD010000129.1:0-5273 GCA_965657495.1 uncultured Flavobacteriales bacterium | reverse complement strand
GAATTTGGCGCCAACTCGCCGAAGAAACGGTGGCGGCCCTCGTCAAGCAAGAAATCGCGGAACTCGAAAGCGGGGCACAGCGCACCCTGCGCGGGCTGGAAATTGCCCTCCGCGCGGAATTCGAACTGCCGGCTCCCGTGGGCAAAATCGCCCTCTACGGCAAGGCTGACCGCGTGGACGTGGAGGACGGCCACCCCGTCATGATCGACTACAAAACCGGCAAGGTCGAAGCGAAGGAACTTGCGCTGAAAGGCGCCGAAGGCTGGGTGGACCAAATCCGAGAAGGCAAACACCCCAAGGCCCTCCAACTGCTCGTCTACGGCGTCATCGCCCTCCGCGGCCTCGACGCCCACGGCGTGCCCACCTCCACCCCGGCCCCCGACCACCCGGGCGTCCGCGCCGGCATCCGATCCGGCCGCCGGGCCCGATCCGGGCTGATGCACCTCAAGTGGGACCGCACCGACGTCCTCACCTCGGAACACGCCGACGCCTTCCTCGCTTGGCTCGCCGAGCACCTCGAAGCCCTGTTCTGCGGCGTCATCGCCATCCAACACAACGAAGACGCACAATACTGCCCCTACTGCGTAACGCTCGACCCCAAATCAAATTACTTTTGAGCCCTGAATGGGCGTCGTAGCAAAAGAAGCAGGTCGGTCGAGCGTTGCGCTCGCGTTGGGGCTCGTCGCCGGAACGGTCAACACCGTCCTCGTCTTGCCGCGCGCCTTTGACGGGGCCGAAGAGTACTGGGGGCTCATCCGCGTCCTGACCGCTTGGAGCGGCATCATCGCGCCCTTGCTCACGCTGGGCGGAAACGGCATCATCATGCGGAGATCGCGGTTGGTCGCCCCGGATCTGCGGGGGCCCCTTCATGGCTCCACTTGGCTCATCGCCGGTATCATGCTGGCGGTTTGGGCGAGCATTTTGTGGTGGAACGGCGACGCCGTGTTGGGGCGATTGGACGCGGAGGAAGGCGGGCTGCTGGTCGGCCACCTCGGGCTGTTCTTGCTGATGAATGCCTTGACCTTGGTCGTCAACCTTTCCAACAGCCACCTGGTCATTGAACTGAAGGGATCGTGGACCAAATGGGTGACGGAGGTGTGGCTCAAAATGAGCTACTTGGTCCTCGCTTGCGCCCTCCTTTTCGGCTACATCACGGTCGACCACATGGTGCCCGCTTATGTCCTCACCTGGGTGGTCGGAACGGCCTTGCTCGTGGTCTTCATGTGGCGCAGCGGAGCGCCGGTGCACTTCCGTCGCCTGCGCGAATTGGACTGGCGCGAGAACTTGCAATACGGGGGGTATGCGTCCCTGACCGCCGGCGCAGCAGTCATCGCCACGAACCTCGATTTCGTGATGGTAGGAAGCTTGCTCGGACTCTCTGTGGTCCCCGTTTACACCATGGGATTCTTCATCGGCAGCGTGGTGTTGATGCCCCAACGCGCGCTCGCCAGCATCTTCTCGGGTTTGCTCGCTGCCCAAATCGCGGAAAACAAACCCGAAGTCGTGCAACCCTTCATCCAACAGCACGCCCGGGTCACCCTCCTGCTCGGAACCACCGTGTTCGCGGGGGTGCTGTCCGGACTAACGCCGCTGATCGGTGCGCTGCCTATAGCGTATGCGGGCATCACCGGCATCGCCATCGCCATTGGATTCCAGCGCATCATCCTCGGCTCCACCTCCGCCACCAACATCGTGCTGGGCCACACCCCGCACTACCGCTTGAATTTGCCCATCAATTTGGGCCTGCTCGTCACCACCGTCTTCACGAACTGGTTGTTCATGTCCGTCTTTGATTGGGGCGTGACGGGGGCGGCACTCGCCACGCTCTTCACCGCGGTTTGGAACGCCTCCTGGCGGTTGAGCATCGTCTACAAGAAGGTGGGCATCCACCCCTTCACTTGGTCGTGGGTGGCCATCTTCGCCATCGGCGGGGTGGTGGGAACGGCCGGCCTGTTGACGCCCATCCTTTGGGACGGGCACGGTTACTTGGAAGCGATCGTCCGTGGAGGGCTGGCCTCCACTGCCGTCCTCGGCACGGCCTATTTCGCGGGGCTGTTCCCGGAATTGAAAACAGCGGTGCAACAACGATGGGGCGGGCGGTTCAACTGACCCGGTGCCACTGCTGGGTCCGGTAGAGGAACAAGATGTAACCGCGGACGTTCAAGGTGTTGGGTTCATCGGCGTCGATCCACATCTCACAACCGTACACCTTGCCGTTTTTGGGGTCGCAAATGGTGCCGTCCTCCCATTCGGCTTCGGAGCCATTCGGTACCATGTCCCGAACGATTTCCATGCCCACGGCGGGTTGGTCCTTGCGATCGTCCTCGCATTTCGTGCAGCGGGGATTGGGGTCCTCGTCGGGAAGGCGGAACAGCTCCAGGATTTGGCCGTAAAACCTGCCCTCACGTTCCGTGATCTCCACGATGCTGCGGATGCGGCCCGTCTCATCGTCCACGGTTTTCCAGCGCCCCAACAGCGACATCGCTTGGCCTTGTGCGGTCACAGCCGCTGCCATCAAAAGGATCGTCACGAAGAGTTTCATGGGCAAATCAATTCGCTGAACAAACCTGAGGAAACTGCTGAAGGTTGCACCCCTAAGCTCGGCTGGAGAACGGGAGGTCCGCCCGGTCCCGTCTGCGGGCTCGGTGAATGGCGGCGTCCAGTTCAAATCCCAGCAAGAGCACCGAGCTGTTTGAATTCACCCAAACCAAGGTCACCAGCAACGTACCGAGCGAGCCGTACAGGCGGTTGTATGAGTTGAACTGCTCGATGAAATAGGAAAAACCGAGTGAAAAAAGGACGATCAAAACGGTGGTCATCGAAGCTCCCACCGAAAAGGTGAAGCGGCGCTGCCGTTCGCGGTTGCCCGCATGGTAAAGGATGTTCACGCTGGTGTACACCAACGCCAACGAAACCATCCAACGCGCCACGGTCAACCAAGGCAGTGCCTCCGCGTCCAACCACCCCCGGCTTTCGGCCCAAATGAGCACATCCCCGGCAAACCCCGCCAACAACACCGCTACGCCCAACAGCAACGACAGCACCAAGAGCAACAGCACAGACATCAATCGGAACACGACCCAATCCGGCCGGCGCTCCATGTGGAAGGACTCCCCAAACCCCGTGAGCACCGCATTCACGCTGCTCGACGCGTAGAACAGCATCAACACGAAACCCAGACTCAACAGCGCTCCCTGCCGCTGATCGAGCAAGTCGGTGACGGTTTGTTCGAACAGCTCCACGGTTTCGCCTGGAAACAGCAACTCCAAACTGGTCAGCACATCCTCCGTGGACAACGGCGTGTAGGGCACGATGCTGAACAGCACGATCATCGTCGGGAAAAACGCGAGAAACAGCCGGAAGCTGATTGCCGCAGCCCGCGTGGCTACCGAGCCGTTCACGATGCCTACGAAAAAGTAGCGCAGCACGTCGTACAGGTTCATTTCCTTGGGGCCCCACGGGTGCACGCGTCGCAGCACCAGCCGCCCGCGCAGGAACGCCTTGCGCTGGCTCAGCCACTTGAACAGCGGCCGGTTTTCGAGGTCGAACTGGTACGGGTGATCGGCCATGGCTCAGGGCATCGGCAGGTCCACGCTTTTGAGGCTCAAGTCCAAACTCGGCACGCTGTGCGTCAACCAGCCCATGCTCACGAAGTCCACCCCGGCCTCCGCGTAGGCGCGGGCGTTTTCGGGGGTGATGCCGCCGGAAGCTTCGAGCGGGATTTGGCCGGAGAGGCGCGCAACTTGGGCGGCAGCTTGTTCGGGGCTGTGGTTGTCCAGCAGGAGCCGGGCCACGAGCGGGGTGCCATCCGGGCGCGCGAACCGCTGGGAAGCCGCCAGGGCTTCGTCGGCTTCGGCTTCATCGCGGACCTCGACAACCACCGGAATGGCCAGCCCTTCGGCCTCAACATAGCGGTGCACGCCCTCAAGGGCGGCGGTCATCGAGCCGGCGTAATCGACGTGGTTGTCCTTGATGAGGATCATGTCGTCGAGGGCCATGCGGTGGTTGACGCCGCCGCCGATGCGGACCGCCCACTTCTCGAAGGCGCGCAGTCCAGGGGTGGTTTTGCGGGTGTCGAGGACGCGGCAACGCGTGCCCTCGAGCAGCTGAACGACATCGGCGGTGCGGGTGGCGATGCCGCTCATGCGCTGCATGAAATTCAAGGCCAAGCGCTCCCCCATCAGGATGCTCCGGGCCGCCCCGCGCACGCGGAGGACTTCGTCGCCCGGGGCAATGGGCGCCCCGTCGGGACGCAGCACGTCGCACTGCAACGTGGGATCCACCCGCTCGAACACTTTCACGGCGACCTCCACCCCGGCCACGCGGCCCGTTTCTTTGGCCCGGATCACCCCCTCCCGTTGCAAACCCTCCGGAACGCTCGAAGCGGTCGTGTGATCACCGCGCCCAAGGTCCTCATCCAAGGCCAAATCGATCAAAGCCATCATCCGTTCTGTCCACATGGAGCGAAGATAGTCAACCCACCCGAGCACCTACCCCACACGTCGCAGACAAGGAACGCCCTTCATCACCTTCAAAGAAAGAGGAGGCCACGGTGGGCCTCCTCCTACTTTGTTCAAAGCGCAATTCCAGATCAATCCTTCACGCAACGGGTGACAGCGCCTGCATTTTCCGTATTCAAATCACTCATTGAACCGTTGCTGTAGAAAACGGTCAATGCTTGTGGGCCCGGAGTGGTCGCAATCGCCCATGCACCGTCTATCCCCACGCTGTAATCTGTATCCCAAGAAAATCCTCCCGAAGAAAATGCTGATGCAAATCCAGCGTCCCCTGAAGCGTTGTTCACGTCATCCACTGTCGGAACGTGCCACCCCTTTGGACAGAGTGCATCGCTGACCAATGCAATGTAGTTGTAAGCGTTGCCACCGTAGGGTGACGATACATGTTGTGGCACACCCTGCGGTTCCCAAGGCTGAGCGGGGTTAATCACTGAAACCCCGTAATCAGGAACTGACTGACCCGTGTTCAGGTTTTCCGTTGCAAGATCATCGGCGAACCAACAATCATCGCCCAATTCCACCAAGTTGTACGTCACCGTGTGGTACGTGTAGCTTGTCTCACCAGCACAAGGGCCCGTGGATTGTGCATTCGCGTTCAAGGCGAACACCATCGCCCCGACGACCCATGAGTAATTGAAAATTATCCGCATGGCCATCAATCCTTCACGCAACGGGTGACAGCGCCTGCATTTTCCGTATTCAAATCACTCATTGAACCGTTGCTGTAGAAAACGGTCAATGCTTGTGGGCCCGGAG
>CBFHPD010000128.1:0-25092 GCA_965657495.1 uncultured Flavobacteriales bacterium | reverse complement strand
GCACTGCGGCATCGGCAGGCACCGCGGCCGCCACGGCCTGCCAGGCCTCCCAATCAGTGAAGGCCGTGTCCGCCGGCTCGGGAGCTGCGAACGCCCAACCCGCCGGTCGCGCCGTGCTGGCCGCCACCCACCGGTCGAGCACCGCTGCCGGCTCGTCCGTCGGCAGGTGTTCGAGCGTACCGAAGACGTCCCACGCCTGGTCGCCGAGGTGCACATGCCGCACCCCCGCCGCAGTGAGCCCGTTCCGCAGGGCCTTGCTCATCGGCGGCCCGCCCACCGTCACCACCACCTCGGGCAACCACGCGCCGCGGTGCCGCCACCACCAATCCGCCGAGGCGCACGCGCCCTTCCATCCGCTGAATGCATCCGCCAGCACCACCATGCGCTCTTTCCAAGCGCGGGGCACGGTCCTGCGCTCCACGTGGGGGGCGGGGCCCAGCCACAGCAGCACGCGTGCGCCGGGCGGCATCTCGAAACGGGGCGCGGGCATCCGTGCCGGCGCGGTGAGGGGCGGCGGCGGCGCGGGCACCGTTTCCACCAACCCGTAAAGCGGCTCCTCGAACGGGACGTTGAGGTGCACCGGGCCGGAGCGCGCTGCTTGCCACGCCTTCCGCAGCTGCTCGCGGAGTTCGGTGGCGGATTGCTTGGTCTCGTCGAGGTCGCCCTGGAAGGCCACATGGGGGGTGAACAAGCCGGATTGTGCAACGGTTTGGCCGTGGCCTTTGCCGATGGCGGCTGCGGGCCGGTCAGCCGTAAGGGCGATGAGCGGGGTGCCCTGGTGGAAGGCCTCCGCGAGGGCCGGTCCGAGGTTCACGGCTGCCGTGCCGCTCGTGGTGACCACCGCTGCTGGACAGCGGGTGCCGAGGGCCAAACCGAGGGCGATGTGGCCGGCAGCCCGTTCGTCCACGGCCACCACCACTTCGATGGCGGGGTGGTGGTGCAAAGCGAGCACCAACGGCGCATTCCGGGATCCCGGAGCCACCACAGCGTGGCGGAGGCCGTAGGCTGCCAAATCTTCCGCAATCCAACGCGCGGCCACGTGATCCGAAGTCCACATGCCGCAAAGGTACTTCAGGGCACGAGTCCCGAGAGGATGCTCGCGATTTTCGCTTCGGTTTCTTCCCACTCGCTGTCGGGATCCGAACCGTCGACGATGCCGCCGCCCGCGTGGACCCGGACGCCTTCGGCGAGCCATTGCATGCAGCGGAGGTTGACGAACAGGGCACCGCTTTGGGGGGCGTCAAGGCCGAGGAAGCCGGAGTAGTAGCCGCGGGAACGGCGTTCGGTCCGTGCGATGAAGCGGAGGGCCGCAGCGAGGGGGGCGCCGCCTACCGCAGGGGTGGGGTGAAGCGCGCGGGCAAGGGCGGTGAGGGAAGTGGCGGAGCGGAAGCGGATTTGGCTTTCCAAATGGGCAATGCGGCCATAGACCCGGTCGCGCACCGTACCCACCTCCACCTCGCGGATGCCCAAACGCTGCAGGACGCGCTCGATGTAAGCCGTCACCACCGCCTGCTCGTTGCGCTCCTTGGACGTCCACTCCGTCCGGATGTCCGTGCGCCGGGTGCCCGCAAGCGCCACCGTTTCAAAGGCCTCGCCGTCGCGCTTCAGCAGCAACTCGGGCGTGGCGCCGGTCCAGGTGCCGGTCGCGGGGTGGTGAAACAGGTACACGAATGCGTCCGGGAAAGCGGCGCACTTGGCGGCAAAAGCGGCTTCCGGGGTGCTGTGTTCGAGCGAAACGACTTGGACGCGGCTGAGCACGACCTTTTCGAACTCGCGTCGGGCGATGGCGCGCAGGCCCGATTGGATGGCTTGGACGTGCTCGCGGCGGCTGGTCGGCTGGAAGGCCAAATCCTGCCCCGGTTCCAACCGCAGCGTCCCCGGCTCCGGCACGTCCGCCGGCACCGGCCGCCCCCGGAACTCGAGGTGCGGGTGCGCCGGGTCGTTGACGAACGGCGCGAAATGGAACACCGTTTCCCCGTCCGGCGCCGGCTGCAGGGTCATCACCTGCGGTTCTCCGGGCATGCGCCACCACAGCCTGACCTCAGCCATGAGCGGGTACGAGCATGGTGGTCAGGCGCGAGGTGCACACGAGCTTCCCCGCGTCGTCGACGATTTCGATGTGCCAAATGTGCAAGCGGCCGCCGCGGTGCTTCAGCTCCGCCGTGCCGTGGACGAACCCGGATCGGACACCGCGGACGTGGTTCGCGTTGACCTCGATGCCCACGGCGTGCTTGCCTTGCTCCTTCGCTATGAAGTGCGACCCGACCGAACCGAGGGTTTCCGCCAGCACCACGCTCGCCCCGCCGTGCAGCAATCCGTAAGGTTGGTGGGTTCGGGAATCCACCGGCATCCGCCCGGTGACGCGCCCTTCGGAAACCTCCTGCACTTCAATTCCCAGCACCTCGCCGATGTTTGGCGCCCAGCCTTCGGTGGATTTGTCCATGGTCGGTGTAATTTTGACCTGAAAATTACGGCATGTCAGACCAGTCCCAACCTTCCGTGCGCCTCCTCCTTGTCGAAGACGACGCTGCGCTGCGCCGCATGCTGAAAATCAACCTCGAACAAGAGGGCTGGCACGTGACCGAAGCCGCCGACGGCCCCAGTGCGCTGCAAGCATTTCGGTCGCAACGGCTCGACGCCGCCATCCTCGACGTGATGCTGCCCGAGGTCGACGGCCTGAACATCTGCCGGACCATCCGGCTTGAAGGCAACCAAACCCCCATCCTTTTCCTTACTGCGAAAAACTCCGGCGAGGACCGGGTCGAGGGGCTGCGGCTCGGGGGCGACGACTACCTCGGCAAGCCGTTCAACCTCGAAGAGCTCTTGCTCCGGGTGAAGAAGCTCATCCGCCTCAACCACCAAGGGGGGGCTTCGGCCGAGCTGACCGAGTTGTCGTTTGGCGCCAAGTGCTACGTGGACTTCGGGGCCTACCAAATCGTCACCCACACCGGCGCCGAACAGGGCATCTCCAAGCGAGAAGCCATGTTGCTCAAACTGCTCGCCAGCAAGGCAGGTGAAGTGGTCAGCCGGGAGGAGATCTTGGAGGTGGTTTGGGGATACGACGTCTTTCCGAGCACCCGCACCATCGACAACTACATCCTCGCGTTTCGGAAGTACTTCGAGCCGGACCCGAAGAAGCCGAAGCATTTCTTCTCCGTGCGGGGAGTGGGCTACCGCTTCGAGCGCTGAGGGCGCATCCGATTCAGGTGGCGTGCCCACAAGAGCGCACCTAGGCTGGGATAAATCAAGGCACACGCCACGGAAAACCGGTCCCAATCGTTGTACAAAATGATCCCGAAGGTCACGGCCGCACCCACTGCGTGCAGCGCTTGCACCCGCACCATCAGCTGCCGTTGCGCCCAGCCTTTCGCGTGGCCCCATCCCACCAGGCCCATCATGGCGAGCACGGTGGGAGCTGAAAACAGCACCGCCGCCAAGGACGACATGATGGTCATCCCGGCGATGCTATCCGAGTTGTACGGCATTTCGGCATGGGTCCAATCGCTGTGCACCACCATGGCGACCGCCACCAAGAAGCTCCCCCCCACCACGGTGACCGCCCAAACCCCCAATTGCCTCGAAAAATCAATCATCAACTCACTGTTTTACAACTCGTTACAAATTAAACGCAAGAAAGTTCAAAAAAAACAGGCAACCCTTGGAATCGGGCTTCGTCTTAGATGCAGACACGGTCGAGATACTGTGTTGGTTTCAATTTCTTGCAGGTTTTAGAAGGGGGACTCAAAGGAGTTCCCCTTCTTACGTTTTAAGGGATCGACAAGGCGGTCCGCACGCACCTGTTCACTGCATTTTCACGTAGACCACGAACTTGGTTTCGAAGAAGGACTGGGGAAACCACGCCGGGATGGGCAATTGCTCGGTGGCTGGCTTGACCTCGCTCAATTCCGCGGCCAGCTCCCCGCCTTTCAGGTAGAGGATGCCGTTGGGCCACGGGTTGATGGATCGCCCATCGAATTTGTCGCGCACCCACGGCAGGAACTTGGCGAGTCGGGTGACGGCGCGGGAAACAACGAAGTCGAAGCGGCCTTCCACCTCCTCGGCGCGGCCGTGAATGGCAGTCACGTTCTGCACCCCCAGCGCATCCACCACGGCCTGCACCACCTTGATCTTCTTGCCGATGCTGTCGACGAGCACGAACTCACATTCGGGGTAGGCGATGGCGAGGGGGATGCCCGGAAAGCCGCCCCCGGTGCCGACGTCGAGGATGCGGCTGCCCGGCGCAAAGCGCATGGCGCGTGCGATGGCCAGGCTGTGCAAGACGTGGCGTTCTTCGAATTGGTCGAAATCCTTGCGCGAGATGACGTTGATGGCCGCGTTCCACTCGGCATACAGGGGGCGCAGGGCGTGGAGCTGCTCCACTTGGGCGGGGCTCAGAAAGGGCACCCACTCCGCATACGGAAAGGGCTCAGATGGCTTCACGGGCTTCCTTCATGACCTCGGCTAAGATGTCCCGGGCCCGGAACAACTGCGCTTTGATGGTCCCCAAGGGCAAATCCAGCTCCTTCGCGATTTCATCGTAGCTCAGTTCCTCAAAATAGCGGAGCTCCACCAGCCGCCGGTACCGCGGTTTCAAGGCGCTCACCACTTCGCGCATCCGCGCCACCCGTTCCTTCTTCTGCAGCGCCTCGACGGGGTCGAGTTCGTTGTCCTTCACGTGGATTTCCATCATGTCCCCGTCTTCGTTCGCAAATCCGCGGTCGAGGGACAGCGCGTTCAGCTTCTTCTTCCGGATGAAATCGATGGTGTGGTTGGAGGCCAACTTGAACAGCCACGTGGAGAAGGCGAAGGCGGGCGTGTACTGGTCCAGCCGTTGGAACGCCTTGCCAAAGGCCTCAATGGTCAAGTCCTCGGCGTCGTCTGAGCTGAAGACCATCTTGTTGATCATGTGGAAGATGCTGTCGCGATAGCGCTCCATCAATTCCGCGTAGGCCATTTGGTCGCCTTGGTTGGCGCGAAGTACGAGGTCGTAATCTTTCCGCGCTTTGTCGGAGAGGTTGGGATTGATTTGCATGGCAGTGCGCTGGCGTGTGTGGTGTGTCCGCATCGCGTTGAGGCTACCACGATTGCTCGGGGTGTTTCAGGCCAAATCGCGTGGCCCAAATCACGTGGGCGGTCCAGCCCACCTGTTCCAGGAATACCAGCGGTTGCAGCACTCCTCCCCAAGCCGCTCGCCCCGATAGGCCGCAGCGCTTTGCGAACATCCGAAAGGTAAGCAGGTGAAGCAACCATGCGCTGAGGGCACCGCCGTGGACTATCCATAATGCGATGTGCAAAACTGCCGACGGTTCCTCCGCCCATTGCCACCAAAGGGCGGCCGTGCCGCCCAGCCAGCACAGCGCTGCCCAGCCCGGGACCGAAAGGGCCGCCACGACCGCCGGGCGATAGGCCGTCCCGGTGCTCACGTGGCGGCGCTTCATGCGGCGCCACGCCCGCCGGCCTGCTGGCGCGAAGGTGGGAACGTGCGAGGGGGCGAATCGGATTTGGTCCACCCGCTTGACGCCCGACCGCTCCGGCCAATCCTGTACCAGTAAATCGTCGTCCCCACTCGCCCATTCCGCATGCCGCCCAAACCCCGGAAACCCCTCCACCCGGTACGCCATGTTGCGCCCCACCCCCATGTACGGCCGGCCCGCCCCCACCGCCGCCGCATACCGCCGCGACACCGCCACCGCCTCAACCAACGGCACAAGCCGCACCCGCCCGCGCGTCGGCCAACTCAACCCCACCACCACCTCCGCCCTGTCCCCGGCCGCCGCCCCCAACCCCTCCAACCAATCCGCCCCGGGCCGGCAATCCACGTCCGTCAACGCCACCCACCCCGTCTCCACGGCCGCCACCCCCGCCACCACCGCGTCCTTCTTCCCGGGCCGCGACCCCTCCAGCCGCACGACCCGCAGCCCCTCCACGCCCGCCAGAAACTCCGCCGTCCCATCGGTGCTCCCATCATCCACGACCACCACCGGCACGCCCCACGCACGCGCCCCCTCCACCCACTCCGGCAGGTGCTCCATCCCATTCCGCACGCAGCACACCACCGTCACCCCCCCCTCAAACGGCGAACGCGCCGCCGGCCGGCTCCCCGCTTTCCAGGAGAACCAAGCCAACGACGCGTCCCACAGCCACCAAAGCACCACGCCCACCAGCGCAATCGCCGCAGCAGCTACCATCCCTGCCGGATCAGTTGCGCTCCACCACCAAACGGTTCACCGCACGGCGCCCCGCCTCGTCCAGCACCTCCACGACATACACCCCGGCCGGCCAATCCACCACGGACCACCGGTTCGCTCCTTCCACCGCGCGCCCGCGGAACACCACGCGCCCGCGCACGTCCCGCACCACGACCTCACCGCCCAGCGCGGTCATCAGCTGCACCTGGTCTGCGGCCGGGTTGGGCACGAGCGCAAGGGCCGCTTCAACGGGCGCGTCCACGCCTGCAGCGTCCGTGCAGAACTGCTCCTGATCGAGGTTGGTGAAGGTTCCGCCCGTGGCCACGATGTCGCCCTCCTCGTCGAGGACCGTCCAACTGCCGTCGCCATATTCACAGCACATCCCGTCGCCGTAGGCGTCATACACCTTCAGGATGTAGCAACCATCCTCGAGGCACAGGTCCTCCACCACGACTTCGCCGTCGGTGCCATCGCTGTACGGGCCGCCTTCGTAGATGACTTGGCCCAACCGCAGGATTTCCCATGTGGTTTCCGATCCGTAATCGTCCAAGATCAACTCCAACTGGAAGTCGAAGGTCTCGCCTGCGTAAGCGCTGAATTCGGCTTGGATGGTGTTGTTGCCCGTGTTCTCGTCCAAGGCGCCGTTAGGGCTTTCCACCCACGCATCGATGGTGTTCACCCCGTCGATGGCCGTCATCGGCGCGAGCTCCACTTCTTGGCTTTCAAACTGGGTCAAACTCCCGGTCCAATTGATGGATGAGCCGCTCAAGCCATTGTAGCTGTAGTAGATGGTGGCCGAGTTCAACTCCTCGGTGCCCATGTTCGTGAGCGTAACGCTGGGGGTGACTTGTCCACCGCCGCACAGCACGCCTCCGGGCAATCCCGTGACCCCGACCGACGCGTCGTTCGCGTAGCTGATGGACCCTTCGGGCCACCCGTCGAGCATTTGGACGTTGCCGCCCGAGGGGTCGAGCCAGTCCCACAGCCGCGTGGAAGCGGAGGAGCCGGCGTCCCAGCTGACGTCGAAGCGGCCGTACCAGTCGGGCTGGCCGTTGTTCACCGAGCCGCTGCAGGCTGCGCCGCCGCCATAAAGCTGGCCGACGATGCGGTGGTCCTCATCGAACAAGGGCGAGCCCGACGAGCCAGGCTCTGTTACGCCCCACTCCCACTCGCTGATGTACCATACCGCAGCGCCGCCCTGGTTCGCCGTGACCGGGCCGTCTTCGTCGTGGCAGATCATCTTCAAGTCGCCGCTCGGGTGGTGGATGCAGGTGACGTTCTCCGGAGCGGTGCCGCTGTTGTCCCATCCGGCGTACTGCACGTTGTACGAAGCGGGGGGCACTTCGGAAAGCTCCACCAAGGCCACATCCGAACCGGCGTTGCTCGCGCGGAGGGTGCCGCCCGAAACGATGTCGCTTGTGGGGCCCGTGTTCCCGCTGCAGCTCGCGGATTCGTGGTTGAAGAGGTAGGTCCAGTTGTTGGGGTTGCCGAGGCAGTGGTTTGCCGTCAAGAAGTACGGCGTGCCGTCTTGCAAGGTGTTGTTGACCAGCGCGCCGGTACAGCTTGCAGAACCGCCGCTGATGATGAGGGCCACGCTCCGGCTTTCAACTTGCCACAGGTCACCCTCGGGGCAGTTGATGCCGATGTTGCACGCACCCGAGTTGCCGTAGGGTCCCCGGTCGAGGAGCTCGTCGGCCACGGCAGCGGCCCGGCGTTGGATGCTCCGGTAGCTGTGCACGATTTGGCCGATGTGCAGGTCGGCGGGAAATGGCGCGTTGAGCACTTCGCGGTACTCGACGATGACGCGGTCGCCGAGGGTTTGGCCCAAAGCGAGGCTCCCCCACTCCTTGTTGTTTCGGTGATCAAAACTCCCGATGAAATCCGTGCGGTCGGCGTTCCAAACGAACAAGCGCCCGCCCTTCGGTAGGTGGAACGCATCGAAGAGGAAGCTGATGCCGAGGGCCTCCGGGCATTCCACCGCAAGGCGCCAAACGCGCTCTTCGCCCTCCACCGTCCACACCCCGGCCGACGCCGGATCTACGTCCACGTCGTACTCCACTCCGAAGCGCCACGGCGCCTCCTTGTACTGATCCGTCACCGCGTCTTCCGCCGCGAGCGCTTCCCTATCGATGGCCGGCATCCGCATCACCGGCAGGGCCTCTGCGTTGATGGCGTTCCACTCGGGGGTGCCTCCGCGGCTGATTTGGGCTGTGGCATCCGCCGACCAGCCGAGCGCAGCCACCGCGCTCCACACCGCCACTTGGCGGAAAAACTCAGTCATATTCATACGTCAAAGGTTCGTTCCAATTTTCAAGCAGGATGACGGTGATGCCCCTCGGGGTTCCCCGCCACGGTTTCAAATCAATTTCGAGGGATTGTTGGATGAGGGCGCGGCACGGGTCGCCTTCGGTGCGGTGCACCACGCGCAGCGGTTGCTTCGGCGGCAAGCTCTTCATGAGCGGGCCAGCCGATTCCACTGTCACTTCGTGTTCGGCACAGCCGCCGCCGTATTCCACCGTCAGGAACAGGAGGTCGCCGTCGATGGAAGCGGCCACGATTTCGCACGGTGCTTCCGGCATCACCGGAGCAGTTGCCAAGGGCGCTGTCGTCCTACCGCCGCAAGCGATAAGCGGCAGCAGCAGCAATCCCCAGAACGCGGTTTTCATCCATTCCATCATGCCGAAGATACGCGCTACCGCGCGGATTCCTTGGGCGGTCAGTGGAAGCGGAGGGAGAACGGCATGCGCGCTTGCACGCGGTCACCGCGTTCCACCATGCGCGCTGCGGCGCGGAAGTCCGACACGAGCGCGGGGTCGAACCCGAGCTGGCGCAACGCCATTTCCACGCCCGCAAAGTCTTCGACGAACGCCTCGAACGGGTCCTGCTGGGCGGGGAGGTAAACACGGTCCGCGCCGGATTCGAGGCCGGCGAGTGATTCCGCTGCTGCAATGGCGTCGGCGAGGTTGCCGAGTTCATCGACGAGGCCGACCTCGAGGGCGTCTTCGCCGGACCACACGCGGCCGCGCGCGATTTGGTCCACCCGGTCCACTGTGAGGCCGCGCCCTTCGGCGACCAAGCGGATGAAATCGTCGTAGATGTCCGTGATGGCCTCGTTGATGGCCTCGAGCTGCAGGTCGTCGAGCGGAGCGTTGAGCCCCACCCCTGCATGGCTGTGCGTGGCCACCTCATCGTACGCGAGCCCCATCTTCTCCTCGAGCAACTCCTGCGCGTTGGGGATCATGCCGAACACGCCGATGGACCCGGTGATGGTGTTGGGGTTGGCGAAGATGCGGTCTGCGTTCGCCGAGATGTAGTATCCGCCGGAGGCCGCGTAATCGCCCATGCTCACCACGAAGGGCTTGCCGGCTTCGGTGAGCAACTTGGTTTCGCGCCAAATCACGTCGCTCGCCAAGGCCGATCCACCCGGGCTGTTGACCCGCAGGACCACCGCCTGCACATCGTCCGCAAGCCGGGCTTGGCGAATGGCTTCTGCCAGCGTCTCCGAACCGATGGTCTCGGCATCGCCTTCGCCGCTTTCAATGCCCCCGACGGCGTAGATCACGGCGACTTCCCCGCCGAGGAGGTCGTCGTCGAGCTCGGTTTCGGCTTCGTTCATCATTTCGATGAGCTCTTCGATTTGGCCAAACGACTGGCCCAACAAGCGCTCCGGCAAGGTGTACTCGCCGAGGGACGCAAATTCCGGCTCCTCGCCCAGCCGCTCCTCGAGCAGGGCCTCGAACTCGTCCTGGTAAAGCAAGCCGTCGAACAGCCCCATTGCCACGCCGTCCTCGGGGAGGCGCACCGACAGGCTTTCCGCAATGGCGTCGATCTTGTCCGGCGCGATGCCGCGGCCGCGGGCGATGCCGCCGCGCACTTCATCCCAGACGTCGTCGAGGAGGGCCGTCAACTGGGCGCGGTTCGACGCGCTCATTTCCTTCCGGATGAAGGGCTCGACCGCGCTTTTGTATGCGTTGTCGGGGCCGCGTACCACCGTCACGTCGACGCCGACTTTTTCGAGCATCCCGGTGTAGTAGGTGGTTTCGAGGCGCATGCCGGTCAGTTCCACGCCGCCGTTTGGATGCAGGTACAGCTCATCGGCGACGGAGTTGAGGTAGAGGGCGCCGAGCGTCATCACTTCGGCGTACCCGAGGATGAATTTGCCGGAGGATTTGAATTCCTCGAGGGCCGCGCGGAGGTCGAGCAAGGTGGACGGGGCCGCGGCGACGGAGGACACGTGGAGGGCGATGCCTTCGATGTTCTCGTCCTCGGCTGCGCGTTGGAGGGCGTTTTGGATTTGGTCCAAACCCATGGGCATCTCAGGCGTCAGGCTTCCCAAATTGAAGCTCGGCTCCTGCGCACCCCGCTCCACAATCGGCCCGTCGAAATGGATCTGCAAGACGCTCGCCTCCGGCAGGTCCACCGACTCGTCCTCGCCGTCCGCAAACGCCGACACCAAGCCCCCGATGAGGGCGGAAACGAATACAAAAATGAGGAGGGTGCCGGCCACAAACAGGGCGACGGTCGAGCCGATGAAGCTCGACAGGATGTTTTTACCGAAGGACATGGTGCAATGGGGTTTTGGTGCCGCAAGTTAGCGGATGCGCGTGTGACGCGCCGCGGTAAAAAATGTTACACGGGGGCTTACTTTTGCGGGCATGCGGATGTACATCGGTTTGGGGGGCAACTTGGGCGACCGGGAGGCAAATTTGAAGGAAGGGTTGGCCGCGCTCTCCGCCGCTTGGGGGGCGCCGGAAGAGATCTCGGGGGTGTACGAAACTGCGGCGTGGGGGATGCCGGAGGGGACGCCGGACTTTTTGAACGCCGTGGCGGTGTGGGAGGTCGACGAGGCGGTGGAGGCGGTTTGGCCGCGGCTCGTGGCGGTGGAACAGGCAGCGGGGCGCGAGCGCACTGGGGCGGGGTACGCGAGCCGCACGTTGGATTGCGATGTGTTGGCCATCGAGGGGCTGTCGCTCCGGAACCCGGACTTGACCGTGCCGCACCCGCGGCTCGCTGAGCGGCGGTTTGTCCTCGAACCCTTGGCCGAAGTGGCTCCGGATTTGTGGGTAGCAGGGGCAGATCGCACGGTTCGTGCTATTTTGGCCGCCTGTTCCGACTCGCATCCTGTGCGTAAACTTTCCGTCACCCTCGCATGAGCCTCCTTCAATCATCCCCGTATGCCTTCGTCGCCATCGAAGGGAACATCGGCGCAGGCAAGACGACTTTTGCCACGCAGCTGTCCGAGCGGCTCGGGTGCGAACTGCTGCTCGAACGATTTGCGGAGAACCCCTTTTTGGAACGGTTTTACGCCGATCCGGACAACCACGCGTTCTCGGTGGAGCTGGCTTTTGTGAGCGACCGCTACCGGCAGATGCGCGAGGCGTTGGGCGCGCGGAATTTGTTCCGTCAACGGGTGATCAGCGATTACAGCTTCGCGAAGAGTTTGATTTTTGCCAAAGCCAACCTGCCTGCGAACGAGTACAAGCTCTTCCGGACCATGTACCGGCTGATGGAAGAACAGGTGGCCCAGCCAGAGGTCATCGCCATCCTCGACCCCAACCGCGAGCGCATCCGGGACCAAATCGTTCAACGCGGCCGCTCCTACGAACAGGACCTCCCCGGCGACTACCTCGACAAGATCGCGTACGGCTACCACAAGCACTACCGGTTCGCGCGCGGGTCGCGGGTGCTGTGGATCGACACCTCCGGCATCGACTTTGTGGCACGGCCCGAAGAGGGTGAAAAGCTCGCGCAGTTGATTTTGCAGCCCCGCAAGCCCGGGGTTTACGAGTTGAAGCCGGACTTCGGCAAGTGACCGCTGCCTATCTTGGGCGGCATGAAACGGAAAGATTTCTTGCACGCGAGCGGGGCGCTGGGCCTGGGCTCGCTGTTGAATGCGTGCGGGTTGGGCGGTCGTTCGGCGGAGTCGGGCCAAACCCCGTCCCGCACCACCGACGGCTCCGCCTTTGACCTCACCGCCCCGGCCCTCCCCACCGTCCGGGTGGCGGTCTTCGGACTCGGCAACCGCGGGCAAGGCCTCATCGACATGCTCCACTGGCTCGTCCAAGAGGGGCACGCCCAAATCACCGCCCTCGCCGACGTGAACCCCGCGAAGGTGGACCGGGCGCTCGAGCAGGTGGCGGCCTTTCAGCCCGGGCAGGTGCCGGCGGTGTTCACCGGGTCGGAGGCGGCCTGGGAGGGGGCGATGCGGGAGGAGGTGGCGGATTTGGCCTTGATCTGCACCCCCTGGGAATGGCACACGCCGATGGCGATCCGCGCGATGGAAAGTGGCCTGCATGCCGCGTGCGAAGTGCCCATTGCCTATACGGTCAGCGATGCCTTTGCGCTCGTCGAAACCGCCGAACGGACGCGGAAGCACTGCATCATGCTCGAGAATTGCTGCTACAACGGGGAGGAACTCGGGCTGCTGCGGATGATCGAGGAAGGCGTCTTCGGAACGCTCACCCACGCCGAGTGCGCGTACTTGCACGACCTCCGGGCGCTGATGCTCGACCCGACGTATTACGAGGACCGGTGGCGGTTGAAGCACCACTTGCAGCGGAACGGCAACCTGTACACAACGCACGGACTGGGGCCGGTGGCGATGTACTTCGACATCCTGCGGGGCGACACGCTGACGCACCTCGTTTCGATGAGTTCGCGGGAGGCTGCGCTGAGCGAGGCCTTGGCGGCTTCATCGGATCCGGCCTTGCAGGGCATGGCGGCGCAGGTGCGGTGCGGCGACGTGAACACGACGCTCATCGGCACGGCCGAGGGCAAATCGATCATGTTGCAGTTCGACACGCACGTGGGGCGGCCATACAACCGGCTGAACAAGGTCATCGGGTCGAAAGCCGTGCATTACGGATACCCGTCGCGGCTGTACGTGGACCACGGGCCGACCTGGGATTGGCACGGGTGGCTCGAGGAGGGCGCCGCCGCCGAGATGCGGGACCGCTACGAGCACCCGTTGTGGACGCGGCTGCAAGCGCTGGCCGCCGAGCATCCCCAAGGCCACGGCGGCATGGATTTCGTCATGATGTACCGACTCATCCGGTGCCTCAACGAAGGGGTGGCGCTGGACTTGAACGTGTACGACGGGGCGTTGTGGTCGATGGTGGGGGCGCTGTCCGAGTCGTCGGTGGACAACGGCTCGACGCGGGTGGACATCCCGGACCTTACGGCGGGGCGCTGGCGGGAGCGGGTGCCGCACCCGGTGGGGCGGGCGATTTGAACGAAAAAAGGGCGGCCTTGCGGTCGCCCTTTTTTTCAGTCGAAGGGTTGAGGTCAGGCCGTGACGCCGAGCACTTCGGCCATCTTCGCGCCGATGTCGGCCGGGCTGTCGACCACGTGGATGCCGCACTCGCGCATGACGCGCTTCTTCGCTTCGGCCGATTCCTCCTCGCCTGAAACGATGGCGCCGGCGTGGCCCATGGTGCGGCCCTTCGGTGCGGTGACGCCGGCGATGAAGCCGACGACCGGCTTGGTGCCGTTCTCTTGGATCCAGCGCGCGGCCTTGATCTCGAGGTCACCGCCGATTTCGCCGATCATGATGATGCCGTCGGTGTCGTCATCGGCCATGAGGAGCTTCACTGCTTCGAGGGTGGTGGTGCCGATGATGGGGTCGCCGCCGATGCCGATGGCGGTGGATTGACCGAGGCCGGCTTTCGTGATTTGGTCCACGGCTTCATAGGTGAGCGTGCCGGACTTCGAGACGATTCCGATGCGGCCGGGCGTGAAGATGAAGCCGGGCATGATGCCGACCTTCGCCTCGCCCGCCGTCATAACGCCGGGGCAGTTGGGGCCGATGAGCGTGGTGTCGCGCGCATCGATGTAAGCCTTCACACGGGTCATGTCCGCCACCGGGATGCCTTCGGTGATGGCTACGATGACTTTGATGCCGGCGTCTGCGGCTTCCATGATTGCGTCTGCAGCGAAGGCGGGGGGGACGAACAAGATGCTCACGTCCGCGCCGGTGGCTTCTACGGCCTCGCTGACCGTGTTGAAGACGGGCTTGCCGAGGTGCTCGCTGCCTCCTTTTCCGGGGGTGACGCCGCCTACGACATTGGTGCCGTAGTCGATCATTTGGCCTGCGTGGAAGGTGCCTTCGCCGCCGGTGAAGCCTTGCACGATGATTTTGGAGTCTTTGTTGACGAGTACGCTCATGACGCGGTGGTTTGTTTTCGCGGGCCAAATTTAGGCCAAATTTGCCCCATGAACTCAGGAATGATGCAACCCATGGACGGCGCGACGATTTGCGCCCTCTCCACGGCCGCGGGAATGGGCGGAATCGCGGTGATCCGGGTGTCCGGCCCGGCCGCGTTTGAGGTGGTCTCGCAGGTGTTTTCGCGCGACTTGGCGGGCGTTTCTTCGCACCGGGTCGTCTTCGGGCGGTTGCGCGACAGCGCGGGGGCGGTCCTTGACGAGTGCGTGGCCACGGTCTTTCGCGGGCCGGGTTCTTACACCGGGGAGGACACGGTGGAGCTGTCGGTGCACGGGTCGCCGTACATCCAGCAAGCGGCCGTGCAGACGCTGCTGGCCGCGGGGTGCCGGCACGCGGGGCCGGGCGAGTTCACCGCGCGGGCGTTCCTGAACGGGCGGATAGACTTGACGCAGGCCGAGGCGGTGGGCGACCTGATCGCAGCCGAGCACGCGGGGGCGCACCGGTTGGCCATCGACCAGCTGCGGGGCGGGTTTGCCCGCGAGATTAGGGCGTTGCGGGAGGAGCTCATCGGCTTCGCGGGGTTGTTGGAGCTCGAGCTCGACTTCGCGGAGGAGGACGTGGAGTTCGCGGACCGGGCGCGGTTTTTGGCCTTGCTGGAACAAATCCTGTCCCAAATCTCCTCCCTCGCCTCCTCCTTCACCGCCGGCAACGCCATCCGCAACGGCCTGCCCGTGGCCATCCTCGGCGCGCCCAACCGCGGCAAATCCACCCTGCTGAACGCATTGCTCGGCGACGATCGGGCCATCGTCAGCGACATCGCGGGCACGACCCGGGACACGGTGGAAGACACGTGCGTCCTTGGCGGCGTCAAGTTCCGCTTCATCGACACGGCCGGCCTGCGGGACACGACCGACACCATAGAGGCGGAGGGCATCCGGCGCGCCATCGACCGCGCCCAGCGCGCCCAGGTCGTCCTGTACCTGTTCGATGCCGCCACCGACGCCCCTTCCGATGCCGCCGCAGCCATCGCCGCCTTGAACCTCCCGGCCGAGACCACCGTCCTGACGGTTTGGAACAAGATCGACCAAGCCCAGACCGACGCCCTCCCCCCTGCCGGCGGCAACGTGCTTCACCTCAGTGCCGCGCAGGGAATCGGGTTGGATGCGCTAAAAGAGCGGCTGGTGGATTTGGCCTCCTTTGATACCAGCGCCTCGAGCGTGGTCGTGACCAACATCCGGCACGCCGAAGCCCTGCGTGCCGCCGCCCACGCCCTGCAGCAAGTCGTCACCGGCCTCCAATCCGGCCTCCCCACCGACCTCGTCGCCTCCGACGTGCGCGAATCCCTTCACCACCTCGCTTCCATCACTGGCGACATCCAACCGGACGACATCCTCGACCACATCTTCTCGAACTTCTGTATTGGGAAGTGAAGCATGCGGGACAAGCTTACTCGTAATCCCAAAGGCAGCGAATCGAAAAGCCGCCACGCAAATTGGAAAAACTGCGTTCAACCTCCGTGTAACCGCTGCTCAAGCCACGGTACCAGTTGTAGACGGTATTCTGTGACGTAGTCCAAAAGAATGTGTAGCTTCCTTGGGTCGCATAGTTGCCCGTGTTGTGATGCCGATAGCCAGCCGGAAGCCCGGTAAAACCGCTTTCATTGTTCCCGTTCCACCCCGGCGTCACCCCATTGACTTCCTTCATCTCCATGCCCTGGTCTACACCCCGCCAACTGGTCGATTGCACCTCGGCTTCACTCATCTCCAAATGCATTTCGAGGACCATGAACTCCTCATCAGATGGGACGTGCCAACCGGTGGGGCAGAGCCCCCTCGGGTCCTTAACAGCGTATCCATTGTAAAGCCTGCCATAAACTGCCAGGGACTCGCTGTCGTTGTTGTAAACAGCTTGGGCTCCGAGTTCTGAGGCGTCCGTGCTTGTCCATTCGCCGCTGGTCAACTCGCCGGGGATTGCATCTCCGTTCGAATAATGCTCCGAACGAAGGTTTTCTGCAAACCAGCATTGGTCCCCGATCACCACCAACTCATAGGTATGGCCGTCAAACGACCAATTGCCTTCACTGTAACATGGGTTGGTCTCGACGCAGCTGCCATCATCCTCGGAGGCAAAAGGATCAAAATTGACGGCTGTGGGATCCGTGCAACCGGGGTTTGAACAGACGTAGGTGAATGCCGTGTCCGGGATTGAGTACACCTCCCAAGCGTTCAATGATTCCACGAAGGTCGAATCCAGCGAGAAGGTGATGGTGTCAATGGCCAGCACCTGAGGACCTGGACCATCACAGACCCCACATTCATCTTCGACGCATCCCACAGCTACCTCCCAAACGCCGTCTCCGTCCGAATCCACGTATCCGAAGTACACGAGCAAAACCAGCAAATCATCGAGGGTGATGGCGCCGTCGCAATTGACATCGGGATTTGTGCAGGATGTCTGCGCCTTGAGGTTCACCCCCAAAGAGACAGCAATCAGGATGGCAATGAGTTGCTTCATGGGAAATTTCTTCGAAGATACTCCATTGCCCGAAGCCCGAATGAACGAAAGCCCCTTCAGCATGGAATGCAACCAATTCAGTCCGAAAGCGGTAATCCATAGACCTCAACTTGCCTCCTGCAATTTCATAGATCGCATGCGTTGGACCCCACCTTTTTTGATCCCCTTCCTGTGCTCCATGGCGTCCGTGAATGGCCAATCGTTCTTGAACCCCTCGTTGGAGGATTGGGGGGACCCGACTTTCTGCAACGTGAATTTGGCTCCGGACGGTTGGGATGGATTTTCCAATGCCGGCCAAAATTTTGACGAAGCGAATTTCGCCCTTTGCCCGACCACGATTCCAAGTGCTGCCTCTGACGGGATGGCATACGGGCGGGCCTATGTGGAGGACCTGAACGCGGGAGAAGGCATAGCCCAGACCGTCGGCGGTTTCATTCCCGGGAATGCGTATGAAGTGAGTTTTGAATATGCGGGTTCCAACCTTTTTCCAGGAACCAACGAGGTCCTCTGGCAAATCCATTTGGATGGCCAATTGGTGGATGCTACCGATGCAGTCAGTTCGAACGAAGCGACCTGGCAGCCATACACCTTCACGTTCACGGCAACATCGGCGACGCATACGCTGGGCTTCCGAGCTGTCACTGCCAACAACACGTCATCCGGGAGTGCCGGGATCGACAATTTTGCCCTGACGGCGTTGCCGAGCGATGTGGAGGACCCCGTTGCTGGTTTTGGCCAAAACCAAGCCGAAATCTGTGTGAATGAATGCATTGTATTCACGAATAGCTCGCAATTTGAAGAGGAGGTGACCTGGTTTTTTGAAGGAGGCAATCCGGCCGAATCCGGCGCCTCCGATGCGGTCACCGTCTGCTACACGGAACCAGGGGTTTTCAGCGTAGGGCTTGTGGCCACCAATGCCGCAGGAAGCGACGAACACCTGATTGCAGATGCCGTCACCGTCTTTGCCTCGCCCTCCGGGAACCTACAGCATTTGGGGGACTCCTTGCTGCTCGAAACCGACGGGACAGAGTCCAGCGTGGAATGGGCCCACAACGGACTTCCGATGGCACAGGATACGTACGTCATTTCTCCTGTCCCGCCGGGCCTCTACGAAGTGACCCTGAACAGCGGGTCGGGGTGCACCGCCTTGCTCTCTCAAGTAATTGAGGACGCATCAACCGACCCGAACGACCCCACAATCGAGCCAGGTGCCCCCGCCGACGATTCACCCATCTTCATCCCCAACGCCATCACCTTGGATGAAAACGGACTCAATGATGCGTGGATCACATACGGGGACAAAGCAAACTGGGCGGAATTCCACGCCCTCATCTTCAACCGATGGGGAGAGGTGATTTTTGAGACCCACGACCCTTACCGCTACTGGATGGGGGATGCGAAAGACGGAGCCTACTACGTGCAAGACGGCGTCTACAACTACATCGTTCGGGTTCGCCTCTCGGACGAAGCGGTTGCGAGGCAGTTCCGCGGCCACGTGGTCGTCATTCGGTAGGTCTTCAACCGGCCGATGTAAACGGGACAAATCCCAACTGCCCCCCCTCAGGGGAGCATCATCCTCCGAACAGGTGATGCAATTCCGGGCTGCGGGTCCGGTGACCGAGTACGTGATCGAGCCCGCTGCCGAAGTCGAGTGCCACCGCCCCGCGCGACTTGGCGAGGTGCAGGAGGGGTTTGCCCGCGATGCCGGCTGCGAGCAAGCACAAGGCTCCGGGTTGCAACAGCGGGATGAGTTGGCCTTCCACCTCCGACAACACCTCAGGCAGCACCCGGTCGCTCGACACCACCCCGGACGCCCGGGATACCTTCTGCACAGGCGGAATCGGCACCACCTTCACATCCGGCCGGTCCAAGAAATGGCCTGAAGGAATCTCAAAGCAGCCAATCAAGACCGTGCGGGTCGCCGCCGCCAAGAGCTCTTGCAAAGCAGCAGGGTCCACGAACGCGTAGTTCGCGTACTCATCCATCCAACACGAGGCGCGGACACTGCCAGAGCGGACCGCGGCTTCCACGCCCTGGAACAGGCCGAGCTGTTTGCGCGAGGCGGGCGGCAAGGGCGCGGGCTCGAAGGCGTGGAGCACTTGGGCCAAACGCGGGGTGGACGGCAGACCGATGATGTCGGCCGCCCCGACAGTCGCTCGCACGGCCTCGGCGATTTCGGCGCGCAAGGGTGGCGGCAACACCTTGCCCCACCACAGGTGCTCCAAATCTTCCCGGAAGTTGGGCAATTCGTCAGTTGCGGCATTCGAAAAGGCATAGGCCTCGCCGTCTCCCAGCCGGAGGAACATCAGCGGTTCGCGCTGCTGCAACGCCGCCAACACCCGATTCCGCAAGGCGAGCGCCTCTTCGGGGCGGTAGCGGACCTCAAGGAGCAGCGTCGACGACGTGGCGCGGATGGCTTCCCAGCAGGCATCGTGCGCCGCTAGCACTTGAGCGGCAGGCGAATGGGGCTCGAAGTGTTGCACCATCCACGCGTGCAACCCAGCTGAAATGGATGGCCCCGAAGTGATGCCCACCGCTTCTCGGGCCAAATGGCCATATGCGAATGCCTTCAGGTCGAACAAGGCACGGCTGCCGCGCGGCACCGAGGCGCGCATCGACTCGGCGAAATCCAACCAGCCGATGTGATCGCCGGCGCGATGGAACAGGGCGCCAAGGCTCGGTACCAAGTTGAGCGGCAGGCTCGTGCCAAACTCCCGCTGCTGGCGGGGGAAAGCCGCCTTGAACGCGGCCAAGTCGCCTGCCGCGATGAGGGCGCTGAGGTAGTTTTGGTGGGCCAAATAGCTCAGGAAATGCCGGCGCACCATCAGGGCGTCCAGGGTGGCCTTCCATGCGGCGGGCGCATCGCCGAGTGTTTGGAAGTAGTCGGCCCGCATGGTGGTCCACAGCTGGGCGATGGGACGGGGAAGCGCAGGGTCCCGCAAGAGCGTGTCGAACCGACCCCAATGGCGGCGGCTGTACGCTTGGTTCAGTGCGCGGCTTTGGGCCAAACCGCCCGACAGGCGATTCCAAGCGAACGAAATGGCATAGGGCAAAGCCTGCATCACCCGCGATTTCAGAGGGTCGTGAGCCAACCGAGGTCTGCCGAACACACCAGCGTGCACAACTTGGAACCGCCGTATTCCCGGCGCTTCGCCGAAATGCCCGCCGCTTCCAATCGTTCCATGAAGGTGGCAATGGTGCGCAGCTCACCGGGCCGGTGTGAATCGTCGAAAAGGGCCACAAACGGCCTGTTCTGCGTCAAATGCGGCACCCACTCGAGCACGTTGGAGCGGGCGTGGTGGCCGCGGCCATAGGGTCCGTCGATGACCACCACGTCCGCCGCCTCCCAATGGCTCACCGCGAGCGGCACGTAAGCCAATCCTTCAATCCCATCCGAACGCCCTTCCAAGTTCACCAGCGGCACCACCTCGATGGCGGTTTTCTCCCCGAGCGTTTCCCGGGCTTCAAAATGGCGGATCCATTCGGCGTCATGCTCGATGACCGCGTGATGACGCACGTGGGAGTGGGTGGCGGTGTGGTGGGCGATGAATTTGGTCGACTCTCCCAGCCCCATTTCAAGGATGTACGCCGGCTTAACCGCCTCCAGCACACGATGCAGCACGTAGAAAAACGAGGCGCCTCCGGCCCAGCGGCCCATGTTCAGCGGCAGGTCGCCTGCTTGCCGGAAGCTCTCCCGGAACACGTGATGCCACACCGCCTCCTCCGACACCCCTTGGATTTTCCGGATGTCGCGCTGCAACAGGCTGCCCTCGTAGACCACGTTGAACAGCATTTTCGCCCACTTGATGATTTGGCCCTTCATGCCCTGTGTGTTTCGCGCCAAAGTTCGGGAAAACGCCGGGGAAACAAGCCGCCACATTTGGGTAACACTTCCGTCCCCAAACATTAACGAAACGCGCCGGATGTGAACACACTCCCTTAGTGCTCGGACGAAATAAGCGCGGGAATTTGCCCCCATGATTCCAACGAAACGTCGCGTGCAGGTCGCGGTGATCTCCGACTTGCACTTGGGCATGCGCGGCTGCAGAGCCGAAGACGTCCTGAGTTACCTCCGTTCCATCGACCCCGAAATCTTGGTGCTCAACGGGGACATCGTGGACATTTGGCAGTTCAACAAGCGGTATTTCCCGCCTGCGCACATGAGCGTAGTGCGCGAAATCCTGTCCATGGTGGCCCAAAACAAGCGCATCTACTACATCACCGGCAACCACGACGAGCTGTTCCGCCGCTTCGTCGGATTTCAAACGGGCAGCTTCGAACTGGTGAACAAGCTCGTTTTGGAATTGGATGGAAAGCGGGCTTGGTTCTTCCACGGGGACGTATTCGACGTCACCATGCAGTATTCGAAGTGGCTCGCCAAACTGGGCGGCAAGGGATATGACCTGTTGATTTGGATCAATTATTTGGTCAATGAACTCTTCAAATCATTCGGCAGGGGCCCGATTTCACTCTCCAAAAAGGTGAAGGAAAGCGTAAAAGGCGCCGTCAAATTCATCAACCAATTCGAGGCTACTGCGGCGGAAATCGCAGCGGAAAACGGCTACGACTACGTGGTGTGCGGGCACATCCACCAGCCCGCCGACCGCATGATGCAGACCGCTTCTGGGGCCTCCGTTCGGTATTTGAACAGCGGAGACTGGGTTGAAAACTGCACCGCCCTCGAGTACGCAGGCGGTCGGTGGCGCTTACACTCGCACGAGCCGGATGCGGTGGCGCTGGAGGACCCGGCCTTGACAAAACGGGACGAAGAATTGTTCCAGGAGCTGCTCGTGGAATTTTCGCTGAGCCGATGAAGGTGCTGTATGCCTTTCAAGGCACGGGGAACGGGCACCACACGCGTGCCGTCGAATTGCTTCCTGCCCTGCGAGCGCGCGCGGACGTCGATGTCTTGGTGAGCAGCGCTCCTTCGGACAAATGCTTCGACCTTCCCGTGGATCACCGCTTTCAAGGGCTTGGATTCCGATTTGGGCGCAACGGCGGAATCGACCTGCGGTCCTCCTTCATGCAAATGGATTCGCGGAACTTCTTTCGCGAGATCAAGGCGGTTCCCGTCGGCGATTACGACTTGGTCATCAACGACTTCGAGCCGGTTACGGCGTGGGCCTGCCGGCATCAAGGCGTGCCCTTGGTGGGGCTCAGCCACCAAGCCGCCGTCCTCCACCCGCACAGCCCCAAACCGGAGCGCACAGATTGGTTCAGCATCAAAGTCTTGCAGCACTACGCCCCCACCCCACAGGCACTGGGGTTCCACTTCCAAGCGTACGCTGATGCCATCCGAACACCCATCATCCGCCAAGCGGTGCGTGACGCTGCGCCCTCCAACCTCGGACACATCGCCGTGTACTTGCCGGCCTACAGTTCCGCCCGCATCGCACAGGTGCTCAAGCACTTTCCCGGGCGGGAATTCCATGTATTCTCTCCGAGGTGGCAAAAGCCCTTTCGCCGGGACGGGCTGCACTTCTTTCCCGCTGACCCACACGCGTTCACGGAGAGCATGGCCAGCAGTGCGGGCGTGTTGTGCGGTGCGGGGTTCGAAGCCCCTGCTGAGGCCTTGCACCTGGGCAAGTCGCTGCTGGTGATCCCGATGGCGGGTCAGCTTGAACAGCAGTGCAATGCACAGGCGCTGAAGGAGATGGGAGCCCATGTCATTCCCCGGTTGACGACGGATTTCATTCCCCAAATCCAGCAATGGCTCGCCCAGCCGCCCCTCCCCGCCATGTGCTATCCCGACGAGCGGGCGGACCTCGTGGGGGCTGTCCTGGCGATGGCGGTGCCCCATGTCACCGCCTGAACCAGCGGCGTGGCGTATACTGCTTGCATGAAACACGTTAGCATTGGGTTCGGGGCTGTGGCTGTGCTTTGGGGGTGCAGCACCGCACCTTCCGGGCCACCGCCCGGAGTGAAGGTGGATGTGGAAGCGGGGTTGCAACTCATTCACTCGAGCTGCCAGTCGTGCCATGGCTTGGAATCACTCGCTGCGGCCCAAATCGCGCCCAGTTGGGCCGACATTGCCGGAGCCTACCAAGGCGACCGAGGGGGATTGGCGGCGTACTTGTCCCAGCCGGATCGGGTGGCGCCGCGGATGAGTGAAGCGGTGGAGCGGTTCGGTCCGATGCCCAACATGGGGCTGACCCGGACGCAAGCGGCCAACGTCGCTGCCTTCATTGCCACAACGGACTTTTTGCAGACGGGATGGAGCGCTCACACGGCGGGTGAAGCCACAGCCGTGAATCCGTTGGAGCAGGCTGCAAATTGGGCGCGCGCCACCAAAGGCGTGCTGGGGAAAAACCTGATGGCCGCCTTGGCTGCCGGCGGGCCAGCGCATGCAGTGCCCTTTTGCAACGAACGGGCCATTCCATTGACGGACAGCATGTCCCAAGCACTCAACGTTCGGATCCGAAGGGTTTCGGACCGACCGCGGAATGCGGCGAATCGCGCCACTGGGGAATCGGCGGCGTATTTGGCCCGTCAGCACGACCGCGCGGAATGGACGCCAGAATTGCTGACGGCCCACAGCAGCCACACGGCCTTCATTCCCATCACCACCAACGCCATGTGCCTGCAGTGCCACGGCCAAATGGGCACGGACATTGCCGCCGAAACAGCCGGCCTCATTGCCGAACGCTATCCCGAGGATGACGCAACAGGCTACGCCGCCGGGCAACTCCGCGGCGCATGGGTGGTGGAATTCGATGCCGAATAACGGGGTCAAATCACGGCCAGTCCCACCGCCATAACGGTCCCCGCCACAAGCATGACCAGCAAGGTGTAGGGCAGGATTTCGCGCGCCTTCAATCCCGTGATGCCAAGCAGCGGGAGGGCCCAAAAAGGTTGCAACATGTTGGTCAATTCGTCGCCAAACGCCATGGCCATGATGCCTTTTTCGAGCGGCAGTCCCAGGGTTTGGCACGACTCCAAAACGAGCGGCCCTTGCACCGCCCACTGCCCGCCCCCGCTCGGCACAAACACGTTCAACACACCCGACGCCAGGAACAAGGCAAACGGCAGTCCATCCCGATCCGTCGCCCCCACCAATGCCTCCGCCAACATGCCTCCCAACCCTGTTCCTGTCACCAACCCCATGATGCCGAAGTACAGCGGAAACTGCACCAAAATCCCACTCGCCCCTTGAATGGCCTCGCCCAAAGCCGCCAACAAACTCCGCACCGAACCGTGGGCCAACAACGCCGATCCCAAGAGCACCGTGTTGATCCAGTCCGGCGTGATGAATCCCAAATCCGTCCACCGCCCCGAAGCCACAGCCCACCAACCAGCCCCTGCCAGACAAGCCAGCCCGAGCGCCCACGGCAACAATCGGCTCCCATCCGCCCAATCACCAAACCCGCTGGGCATCACGTCCTCATTTCCTTGCCGCTGTACCCTACTACCGACGCCCAGCACTTCATCTCCTTGAACGGATTGCGCCAACCAACTGAACACCCCCAACACGGCGACAAACACAACCAGCGTAATGCTTACACTCCACGGTGCAAAGACCGTATCTGCCAAGCCAATGGCATCGGGCAATCCTACCAACGTCGGAGCAAGCGACTGCAAATGCCCGGATTCACAGACCTTCAATGGCGCGGACCCACTCAAGCCGCCGTGCCAAACCAACAATCCCGTATATCCCGCAGCACCTAAAACCCCGGGGTGCACTCCCCCTGCATTGCCCTCGTGCTTCAACGCGTCCAATGCTCCCCTTACCAGAATCGCCCCCCCCACCAAACCCAATCCCCAATTCAACCAACCCAATGCCATCGCCACAGCCGCAACCTTCGGTGCCGCCAACCGCGGCGATCGCAAGACCCACAGCACCCCCCGATCCAAAGCACGCAGGACCGGTGGCGCCAACGCCAACACATGCCCCAATACGAGCATGAACATCGCCTGGAAGCCAAACCGGATCAAGCCAGCATTCCACAACCCCTCCACCCAGGCTCCCAACACCTCCGCTGGCCCTGAAACCTGCAATGCGAGGATGGCACTCAACGCCGTCAGCAGCACGGCAATCGCGAAGGGACTCGGCATCCACTTTTGAAAGGCATTCGCATACGCGTTGAGCAGTCGTTGCATGGCAGAGGTTTGGGGCTAGCTTCCCAAAAATATGGACAAAAAAAGAGGGTTCCCGTTGGGGAACCCTCAAGAGTGGCGTCGACATACTCTCCCGCCGTAGCAGTACCATCTGCGCTGGTGGGCTTAACTTCT
>CBFHPD010000127.1:0-3757 GCA_965657495.1 uncultured Flavobacteriales bacterium | reverse complement strand
GGCCACCGTCGATGCGATGGTTCCGACGTCCCGGCCGGGCATCTTGTCGATGTCTTCGCGGGCCACGGTGCCACCGGACGTACCGCCTTCCTTGTCGATGAGCGGTTCTTTGTATTCGATGACTTCCGCTTCGTCGATCATCACCCCCGGCGAGAGGGTCACGTTCACGAACTGGATTTTGTTGGCCAAAACCTTGACCCCTGTGATCTTCTGCGACTGGTAGCCCACAAAGCTGACCACCACGTCATAGGTGCCGGGCTGAATGGGTTTGATGGTGTACTCACCGTCCATGTCGGTGTTCACACCGGTCACCTGGTTTCCGTTGAGGAAGAGGATGACGCTACAGAAGGGCATGGGATCACCGAGGTCGGCGTCGGTTACCTTTCCTTTCAAGGTACCGGATCCCGATTGCGCGAAAGCGGAGAAGGTCACCGCCAACAGGGCAAACAGAAATAGGGTAGGACGCAACATGCGAATCATTTGTTACAGGCGTTCGGATACAAGTGCGGTAAATATAGGGCGGTCATGGTAGGTTGCGAAAAAGCGTTAAACAGTTGACAACAAAATGATTGCGGGTCAATTGTAACAGAAATATCACACAGGCATGACTCCGAAATGGCGGATTTTCCAGAAGGCGGGCTGCAGAGCGGCGGTTTCAGCGGGTGCCGCGGAGGACGCGAAGCCACCACGGGGTGGTGCGGCCGCGGGCGATGCGGCGCGACTCCCGGTAGCTCCGCCGCATGCGCTTGCGGGTGGCGCGGTCCTGGTTTTGCCAATGCCTGCGTTGGCCTTCCGATCGGGCTTTGTTGGCCTCGTCGATCCGGGCTTGCTTGGCGGACTCGGCCGCCTCAATGGATTCCTGAACGGTGCGCGGGGTATCGGTTTGGCCTGTAACCGACGGCGCAACGGCGCACGCCACGGCCAGTGCAATCAACGGGAGCCACTGCTTCATGACCGGCAAGGTACAAACGCAAACACCCCGGCCGAAGCCAGGGTGTTTACACGTGTGCGCAGGCGGAATTACTTCGCGCGGCGCAGCAAGTAGCGCGTGCAGTAGATGCCGGACTTGCCGCCGTCGGTGGGCGACTGAACACCGGTGTTGACGAACTGCAACTCCCAGCCTTGCTGCGAGTACTCGTTCAACTTCGCCGCCACCATGATGTCGTTGTCGTAAATGTTTTCGAGCTTGATGCCCACGGCGCTGTACAGGTTGTTGATTTTCATTTCCTCCATGTTGCCGCCTTCGTCAATGAGGATGCGGCTGCGGCCGAGGCCAGCGGGAATGATGGATTCGATGACCGTCATCGTTTGGTACTCGTACTCCACAGGAGCGGAGTTGAAGGCGAAGGAGGAGGCGATGATCGCTGCTGCAGCGAGGGCGCCGAGGCCGAAGTTGAAAAGCTTTTTCATAACAGGGTTTGAGTTTGCGTGGGCAAGGTAGTGTGTGTGGGTAGAATTTTCGGGGATGAGCGAGAAAATTTGCGGGCGCTCTCGTTTTGGCACGGTAACTTTGCAGGCCAAATCCATTTCGCATGAACGACGCGCGCATCTCCGCCCTCATCGACCGCGAGTACGACCGCCAACGGTTCGGGGTCGAACTCATCGCCTCCGAGAACTACGCGAGCCCCGATGTCCTCGAGGCGCAAGGTTCCATCCTCACGAATAAGTACGCCGAAGGACTGCCCGGCAGGCGTTACTATGGCGGGTGCGAAGTGGTCGACGAAGTGGAGCAGCTCGCCATCGACCGCCTCAAGGAACTCTTCGGCGCGGCGTGGGCGAACGTTCAGCCGCACTCGGGCGCTTCGGCGAACGCCGCGGTCATGCTGGCCTGCCTCGAGCCGGGCGACGCCATCCTCGGTTTTGACCTCGCCCACGGCGGCCACCTCACCCACGGTTCCCCCGTGAACTTCAGCGGCAAGCACTACCGCGCCCACTTTTACGGAGTGGAGCGCGAAACCGGCCGCATTGACATGGACAAGGTCGAGGCGACCGCTCAGGAAGTGAAGCCCAAACTCATCATCTGCGGCGCTTCCGCTTACTCCCGCGAATGGGACTACGCCCGCTTCCGGGCCATCGCCGATTCCGTAGGCGCGTTGCTGCTCGCCGACATCGCCCACCCCGCGGGCCTCATCGCCGCTGGAGAGCTCAACGATCCACTACCGCATTGCCACATCGTGACCAGCACGACGCACAAAACCCTGCGCGGCCCGCGCGGCGGCATCATCATGATGGGCCAGGACTTCGATAACCCGTGGGGCCGCAAGACGCCGAAGGGCGCCATCCGCTCCATGTCGTCCGTCCTGGATGGAGCCGTCTTCCCCGGCATGCAAGGTGGCCCGCTCGAGCACGTCATCGCCGCCAAGGCCGTTGCCTTCGGGGAAGCGCTTGGCGACGGATTCCAACTATACACCCAGCGCGTCCGCGCGAACGCCGTGGCCCTCGCTGAGGCCTTGGTGGCCCGCGATTACCACCTCATTTCTGGCGGGACCGATAACCACCTCATGCTCATGGATCTGACGAACAAGGGCGTGACCGGCAAGCTCGCCGAGGCGTCCCTCGGCGCGGCGCACATCACCTTGAACAAGAACATGGTGCCGTTCGATGAACGCTCGCCCTTCGTCACTTCCGGCATCCGCATCGGTACGCCAGCCATCACCACGCGGGGCATGCAGCCGGAAGACATGGCGACGGTCGCGGACTGGATCGATCGCGTGATTTCCGCGCCGGAAGACGCGGCGGTGCAGGCGGCAGTGGGCGCCGAAGTGCACGAGCGCATGGCCGCGTTGCCGTTGTTCGCGGGCTAGGCCTCGTCCCCCCTTTCCACGGACCAAACCCCGTTCACGTTGAGCAGCTTCGCCCGGAGCTGTTCCAAATGCTCGGTGTCGTGCACCAGCACCTTAACCCGCCCTTCAAACGTGCCGTCCTTCGACTCGAAGCTGATGGCCCGCATGTTCACGTGCATGTCGTCCGAAATGACCTTGGTGACGGCATTCACCAGCCCCACGTCGTCGATGCCGTTGAACACCAAGGTGACCTCGAACTGGACCGCCGCCTTGGAAGCCCACCGCGCCTTCATCACCCGGTACGCATACTTCGATAGCAGGTTGGTCGCGTTGGGGCAGTTGCGCCGGTGCACCTTGATCCCGCCGGAAACCGTTACAAACCCAAACACTTCATCCCCCGGGATGGGGTTGCAGCACGCAGCAAGCGTGTAATCGACGCGTTGCATGCCCTCCCCGATGAGGAGCTCGTCCCCTTTGGCGGGCGGTGGCGCGACGCCCGGTCGCAGCGGCGCCTCCGCTTGTTCCGTGGTGCGGATCCACTCGAAGCGCCCCTTGTTCGACTTGAATCCCGTCAGGGAATCGAGGTCGGTGCGGCCCGTCGCGATGCGGTAATAAAGTTCGTGCGGGGAGTCGAGTTTGAGGCGGCGCAGCAAGCTCTCGACGTTGGCGTTGACGAAATCCAGGCCTTCACGCTTGAGCCATTTCCGGAACCGGTCCTTGCCGTCGGCCGCCACACGCCGTTCCTCCTCGCGCAGGGCGTGTCGGATTTTTGACCGGGCGCTCGCCGTCTGCACGTAATTCAGCCAATCCTCCTTCGGTGCCTGCTTCTTCGAGGTGATGATCTCCACTTGGTCGCCGCTCTGCAGCTCGTAACTGAGCGGTACGAGTTTGTGGTTCACCTTCCCCCCGATGCACCGGGAGCCGACCTGCGTGTGGACGCGGAAGGCAAAGTCGAGGGTGGTCGCGCCTTTCGG
>CBFHPD010000126.1:0-2639 GCA_965657495.1 uncultured Flavobacteriales bacterium | reverse complement strand
CCAATCCAAATCTAGTTTCCACCCATTTGTACCACACATCCTGCGGAACAAGGGAAGTCAAGGCGTGGTATCAGCCCATGATCAGCGCCCCGTCGAGGGGTCGGGTAACCCTGAAAGTCGATGCAGGACACTGCCTGCTGCAGGCAAGGCGTGAAATCGGAATTGAGGGCGGTTTTGTCCTGACAGCAAGTGAAATCATCAACCCCGGCGACCCCGTGCCTGCTTCCGACGAACAGGTCATCGCCTCGTTCATTCAGTCAGATGAAGGCGGCCGGTTCAACCAACACGAAACGGAATACCAACTGGTCAAAGGAGACCGCTCTATGCCCGTGGCTGAAGGCATGAAATGGGTGCCGATGGCTGCGCTCAAGCAGTACTTAGCACTTTCCAATGTGGCGAGTTTTCAACTTCGCTGCATGGCCTCCTTGCTCATCACCGAAATGAACCCAACCTTGGGAACATGACCATGCTCACCGACCTGATCCTGTACTTGGCGCGCAAAGCTCAGAATGTTCTGAGGTGGAACTGGTCAAATCGCGTGTTGCATCGATTCGAACGTTGGCCGATTGCCGAGCATGAACCTGACGTGCGTTGGAGTTTGAGCGCATCAGAAAGCGCTCCATATCCACCGCTTCAAACCCGTGCGTTCAAAAACGCAACCCTGTTCACGCCTTCCGGCATCGTGCTCGCTCATGGCAGGGTTGTTCCCGACACTTTGAAGCTACTCAGTACCCAAAAAGCCAATCCACATGAATTCCACCGGATAGGATTCAGGACAGTGAAGTTGGACGGCGCAGTCGCCTCTATGGACATGGTGTGGTCAAACAACTACTTCCACATGTTGCTTGATGGCCTGTTTGCGCTCCATGCGTTGCGGTCCGTGCCTGACGAAGTCCCGCTTACGGTTGTGACCCGACTGAATCTTCCGCCAGTAATGGTGGCTGCCTTTCAGGAATGGTTACCAAACCGGCCACTCATCCAACTGCGGAACACCGCCCGAGTCATCGCACCGCTGGTGGTGGCACCCTCCCGGCGCGACCTCCTGTACAAGGACGGTTTGTCGATTCGTGGCCTTGCAGCCCTGCCGACGTCCGTTCGAGCATTCTTGCGCCAGTATGGAAAAGGGAGTCAGCTGCCCGAAGCCGTCCAATCCGCTCCGCGATTGTTCATCGGCCGTAAGGGTACGAAATGGCGTAGAATGCTCAATGAATCGGACGTAGAGGCCCTGTTGGAGCGCAGGGGATTCATTTCCATTCAAATCCAACGCTTCACCAATGCCGAGCAATTCGAAATGTTTCGGCGCGCGACAGCGATTGTAGCCGTTCGGGGTGCATCTGTTGCCAACCTACTGGCCATCGAACGTCCCCTGAAATTCATCTCACTCCGACCAACTTCGGACGATGATGGAGCAGAGACACTTGAAGCCTTTATTCGATTGGGAGAAATTGAATACGGAGAGGTAGGTGGAGATGGTGAGAACAAATCGTCGGATTTCCGAATCGATTTGACTGCGCTTGAAGCCGAATTGGACCGATTGGACCTCCATTGAGCGCATCGGTTTCAACGCCTCCAAAGAAGGAACAACCTCCATCGATCGGAATCGGCTTTGCTGGGACGGACCAGTTCGCTTTGAAGGAAAATTCATAACCGGGAGGTTTCATTTCAACCCGAACAGTGGCTACCAAAACACGCGCTTAAATTAGTGTCGGTTTCCACCAAATTCAAGCCAACCTTTACCTTGCGCGGCATGCGCCCCTTGCTCTTTCTCACCGCTCTCCTCGCCCTCGGCTGCCGCGAAACCGCAGTTGAACCCGCCGGGCCCACCGCCCCGCTGCCCGTCGCAAAGACGAACCCCCTGCCCGTGCTCATGCACTACATGCCGTGGTACGAAACGCTGTCCCACGACCTGACATGGGGCCACCACTGGACGATGGCCACGGCCCAGCCTTGGGCGACCGGCGCAGACGGCCTGCCGTCGGTGGCGAGCCACTTCCACCCGCTCATCGGCCCGTATTCCAGCTTCGACGAGGACGTGCTGGAGTACCACATGCTGCTGATGAAGTACTGCGGGGTGGATGCGGCGGTCATCGATTGGTACGGCACGAGCGGGGTGCTCGACTACGGGCGGCTGGACGCGGCGACGGAGGAGGCCGTGAAAGCACTGAAGGGCGTGGGCCTGCATTACGCGCTGATGTACGAGGACCGGACGCTGGCGAACGTAGCGGGCGACGCGGTAGCGCAGGCGCAGGCCGATTGGGCGCACGTGGCGAACCGGCATTTCGCGGACACGGCGTACGTGCAGGTGGCGGGGGAGCCGTGGGTCGGCGTGTTCGGGCCGATCGAGTTGGAGACACCGGCCGAGTGGGCGGAGGTGGCCCCGGCGGGGCGGGTGCACGCGATTTGGGGCGAGGCGGCGGAAGTGGGGCCCGAGGCGGGTGAATTCGCGTGGGTGTGGGGCGGCGGCGGGGTGGACCACGTGGCGGCGGTGGCGGCGTTTTCGCAGGCCGCGCCGGGCCGCACGGGCGTGGCGTATCCGGGCTTCAAGGACTACTACGCGCAGGGCGGGTGGGGCGACGGTTTGGGCTGGGAAATTGCGCATGATGCAGGCCAAACCTTCTCCACCCTGCTCGATGTCGCCG
>CBFHPD010000125.1:0-8797 GCA_965657495.1 uncultured Flavobacteriales bacterium | reverse complement strand
TACGCGTTCAGCACCGCATCGCGCACCCGCACCGCCTCGATGGAGCGGGCGCAGGAAAAATGCCCTTCGGGGCATTTTTTGTGTCCGTGTGCGCCGCAGGGGCGACAGGCCAAGGTTTCCTCGGTCTCGATGATGGCACTCCCGGGAGTGAGCGGGCCAAACCCGAACCCCGGCACCGTAGAGCAGTAAATGGCGACCGCACGGATGCCCTGGGCGCTGGCCAAATGCAGCGGAGCACTGTCGTTGGAGACCACGCAGGAGGCGCCCGCGATGACCGCGGCTGCGAAATCGAGGGAGGCGCCAGGCGGAGTTCGGAACACCCGCGGGTGGCGGCGTGACCGTTGGTGCAAGCCGTCGATCAGCGCTTCATCCGCCGGCCCCCCCATCAGCACCACCGGAGTGTTGGGGGCGTGCGCGGCCATTTCGTGGATGAGGGTGACCCATTTTTCGGGCGGCCATTGCTTGGTGAACCATTGGCTGGCGGGCGCGAGGACCACGGCGCCTTCGAAGGTGGCGGGCACCGCTTGGGCCGGCGATGGGTAGATGCGTGGGGGGCGTCGGTCGGGGCACCAAGGCGCGATCAGGGCGTGGTTGCGTTCCACTTCGTGGCCGCCGCCTTCGAGCACGTGTGGCGCCCGGTGGGTGAACCGCCACGACCACGGGTTGGAGGTGAAGCCTGCGCGGATGCGGGCGCCGGAGAAGGCCGTGAGCAGGCCGGAAGATGCGTGGCGGTGTGGGGTGATGACGGCGTCGTAACGGGCGGTGCGGACGGCGCGGATTTGGCCCATCAGCGCGGCATAACGGGCCTGCGACTTGTCCCAAATCCGGACTTCGCGCACAAACGGATGGCTGGCAAACAGCCGCTCGTTGCCCTTGCGCACCCACACATCGATGGCGGCCATCGGCCACGCCGCATGCCACGTCTCGAGCAACCCCGTGAAGAGGATGACATCGCCGATGAACGCGGGCTGGACGAACAGCACCTGATGCACTTCGGGCAGTCGGGAATCGGCCATGTCGCAAAGATAGCCCTACCTTCGGGTCATGGCACGTTGGATTGCATTGGATTACGGCAAAGCGCGCACGGGGATTGCCGTGACGGATGATGCGGCCATCATTGCGAGCCCACTGGAGACGGTGGGGACGGCGGATTTGCAGGCGCGGTTGGACGCCCTCATCAAAGAGCGGCCGTGCGCGGGCATCGTCGTTGGTGACCCGGGCCAAATCACAGACAGCTCCGCCGGCATCGAGGCCCTCCTGAAGGCCCTGCACCGCGACCACCCTGCGCTTCCGGTGCACCGCGTGGACGAGTCGTTCACCAGCCGCGAAGCGCGCCAAGCCCTCGTCGAAGGCGGCATGCGCAAATCCAAGCGGGAGCAAAAAGGCAGCATGGACCGGGTGGCGGCCGCCCTCATCCTCCAGCGTTTCCTCGACGGCCCCAGCGAACGGTCGCCGCTCCCTGACTTCAGCGGGCTGCGCCGACCCAAACGATGAACACGGGTTCGTCCCGTTCCACGCGCAACCACGCATCCTTGAATGCGGACCAACCGCCCGCGGCCTCGGCGACGGGGAACACGTGATCGGTGCGCTCTTGCGGGGTTTGGCCAGGCGCCAACCGATGAGCCAACGCGGCCACCCGCGCATCCTCTTCGGCATGCTGGGCCTTCCACGCCCGCCGCACCTTGGCCGCTGCCGCCTCGTAGGCCTTCTCCATCTTCTTCACGGCCGCCCGGGCCGCCCCTTCCAATGTCGGCTCCAGCGGGCGCACCTGCTCGGCAAACGCATCGCCCCACGCTGCGAAGTCCCACTGAGGCAGGTACGCGGCGGCCTCCTCCGCACAGCGCTCGCGCCACCGTTCCTCCACGCCCGCGCGCCCTTGCGACGGATGCCAGCCGGCCCCTTGCAGCCAGTCCCACTGCGCCGGATCCAGCCCCACTGCGCCGTCCCGGAGTTCGAGCCGGGGCATGGCCAGCCGGTGCCGCTTAAAGGCCCCTTCGAGCTGCAGCCAGTACGCCAGCTCACTCGGCCCCAAGTACACCGCTTCGCTGCCGAGCAGCCACTCCTGGTAGAGCGGGCGAAGGGCGGCGTTGGGACTCCAATCCTGGGCACGGGCTACGGCAGCACCTGCCGCCTCTTCCGGCCGCATGGACCACGCGCCGTCCACCGGTCGCACCGCGGCATTGGCCCGTTCCAAGCGCACGCGGCCGCCCGGACGCAATTCGAACAGGGCCACGTCACGGGGATGGAGGGGCGGAGACCACCCCTTGCCGGCCAGGAATTGGGTTTGGGCCTCCACCGCCGGACCGATGCCATCGCCCGCCAATTCCGCCTCCCACAACGGCGCCGCCAACCGTTTCAACTCCGGGTCATCCGCGTCGATCACCAGCACGCCGTCCGCCCCAAGCCACCGGTGCACGCACCGAAACGTCGCCTCCGCTAAGGTCGCTGACCCCGCATAATCCGCCTCCAAACCCTCCCGCCAAGCCGGCGGCAACCCCACGGCATCCGCCCAATCCGACACCGCACGCAACGCGCCTTCCGCCATCGGCCACCGGCCCACGGCCCCCACCGGTGCATCCGCCTCCCATGCAAAACCGCTTCCTCTCCCTTCGGCCGATGGAAAATGCCGCACTTCATCCCAATCGTGGTCTTCGGACGCCAGCCAAAACACCACCACCGGTGCCTCGGCTTGCAAGCGCGCCCGGCGCACCATGCTCAAAATCTTGTAATGGAAAAACGCCGGACCTCCTGCCGCCACAAGTTGGTGGCCCGCCGTCCACACCGGCGCGCCATGGGACAACTCATGGAGGCTGTCCGGTGCCGTGAGTCCCAACTCCTCGTAGCGGCGTCGCATGGCTGCCGCCACTGCGCTGCGGTGCTTGGAGGGCCGCTCATTAACCGGTTCCGAAAGAAAGTCCGACCGGTTGCGCAAGTAGGCGCCCGCCAAGGTGGAGGCCGAAGCCCCGCAATCCACCTGCGGGAAAACATGGTGTTGCATGCGGCAAAGGTAGCCGCACCCGGCCTTACCGGATGAGGGTGATCATACCCGAAGATTCGCGCCGCTCGCCGCTGTCCAATTTGACTTCCAACTGCCAAACGTACATCCCCTGCGGCACCAAGTTTCCTTTCTTGTCGGTGCCGTCCCACGCCATTTCTTTCGAAGAACGCGTTGAAAACAGCAGCTCGCCCCACCGAGAGAACACTTCGAACCGCACCAAATCGGCCGAGTTCAGCACCGGCTCAAACACGTCGTTCTCGCCGTCTTCGTTGGGAGAAAATGCGTTGGGCACGAACCACTCGTTGACCGGCGCTTCTGCGGTTGGTTGGTCACTTAAGGATGCGGGGCCGCGCGGATCTTGCACCGCTTCAGCTTCCTCCGGAGCGAGTTCGACGCTGAAATCGTCGGTGAAGTAATAAGCGATTTGTGGGTTGCCGCCCTCCACGGGTTCGAACGCCACCTCATCGTCGGCCGCGAAGACCCCGAAGGCCAAATGATCCCAAGGAGCCGTCGCCGTGAAGGTGCACTCGAATTCCGTCCAGTCGCGGTCGTAAAAGGCTTGATTGATCACAAAGACCGGGGTGAGGTCCAAGGGCTGCATGTCGGTTTGGGCGGGGGCTCCTTGTGACAACACCAGGCCGAGTTGGCTGACGGCTGCTCCCGCTGGGGAGAACGAGGTCACGGCGCCGTTCGTCAGGGCGAAGTGGACGCGGTAACGGGCACCGACCAGCAAGGGCGTTGAGAAGCGGCCCACGAGGTATTCGCGGCGATTGGAGCCGTCGGCTGTGGCGGCGGTGAAGCCCATCACCCCCTTGCCTTCGAAGGGTTCGACCACGGCCACCGGGGTTTCCGGGAGATCGCCGCCTCCGGAACCGTCTTCATGGAAGAAATCGGGGTCGCTCAGGGCGCTGCCGGCGTTGCCCCATTGGACCGCTTGGTACCATTGGCCGGGAGCGGCTGGGGCGGTGGAATAGGATTCGAAACCGCCGTTGAGGACGGATGGGGTTTGGCCTGAAACCCCGGTCCACATGGCCACGCCAGCGGCAGCGCTCATCATCCGAAGCAAGTTGTTCATCCCGCGTAAGGTACGCAAAAATGCGGCGCGCGGATGCAAACGAATGCGGGGAGGCCGCGTTCGGCCTCCCCGCACCTTAACCAAAACAACTTGAACCAAATCATCTTCGTGCAACCGGTGAACCGCCGGCGTTGCTTGCACTGCATATAAGACGCACGAAGACGCAGATTGTTGTACCAAATCCGTGCCAAAATGTGTAAACGTAGGCTTCAACGCCTGCCCAAGGCGAGGCTCAGCCGCACTTGGAGGGACACGGGGTCCGGCTCAGCTGGGCGCCACGTGGCGCCCACTCCGAGGCCCCACCGCCCGCGAAAGGCCGACGGGCCGCGTCCCCAGAAATGGTCCACCGCCAGCCGCGCCGCCGGTTGCCAAGCGCCGTCCTCGGCAGACTGTTCGCGCACGGGCAGGCCGTCCAAGTCCGGGGCGGCCACCCGTACCGTGGTGCGTGGCTTCGACCACCGCTCCAGCCCAAACGATACGGTCATGGACGTGCTCGGCCGCAATTCCACCCGGAGCAAGCCGGCAGCGGCCACGCTCCAAGCCGTCCCGGTGACCAAGCCGATGTCCACCGTGTCAGTCTCCACCCCGAGGTCGAAGCGCTCGAAGGTCACGGCCTGCACCGTGCCATTGCCTGCGGGCAGGAAGCCGATGAGGGAGTCGGGCAGGGCATCGGCGAAGGTGGTGCTGGGCTGCCACTGGGCTTGGATTTGGCCTCCCAAACCCCAAGCGCGGTGCCCCGGACGCGGGGCCACATGCGTCCACGCCACGCTCCCGCCCACCGCCGGCACCCCGCGAGCAAACGGTTCCAACCGCTGCATCTCTCCGTCCCCCACGGCCACCCGATTCCAAGCTGCTAAACTGTTCCAAGCCGGTACCCGCCGTTTGATGGGCCGGCGCTCATCCGGCCCAGGCACATTCCAGCCAAATTGCCACCGGCGCGGGCGGGAAACCGTATCCAACTCCACCGAAGCCTGCACCCGGATCACTCGTCCGTCAATGAAAATCGAATCGCGCGCCCCTTCGAGCGCCCACGCAGACGGACTGCACCAAGCGCTTAGAACAAACAGGATTCCCCCAACACAGCTTGCGAACGGCTTCTTCATTTGGCGCCGAACTTAACCCGCAATCAACGGTCCTCCACCTCCACTTCTGCGGAAATGATCCACAATTCGCTGCCCGCTTGGTCGCGCTGCAGGGTCTTCTCAGGCAGGTCGGCCTTCGCCAAGGGACGGACTTCGTGGCGGGCCTTGAGGGGTTCAAGGGCCGCTGGGCGAACCTGGGATGCCTCGGCGGCAACGGATTGCACTTCCGAGGGCAACTCAGCAGCCGGCTCCGCAGGAGCGGCCACCGGCACCTCCAAGGGCACGGTGGCGACTGGGGATTCCACCCGCTCCACCGGTGCAACCACCGCGCGATCCGCCGCTTCAACAGGGGCCTCCGGTTGGAAACCCCACCACCAACCGCCTCCCGCAGCCACCGCCAGTACGAGCCCACTCACCCGCAGGCGACGGGCCCACTTCATGCGCCGCAACTTGCCCATCACCGCCTGTTCCATGGCGGCCGGGGGCGTGACTTCGTACCCTTGGTACTGGTCGTGGATGTATTGATCGAAAGCGTCAAGCTTCATGACGGTCGGGCTTTAGGGCTGTGAGGGACATGTGGGCGAGCACGTCTTGGAGGTACTTGCGCGCTCGGCTGAGCTGGCTTTTCGACGTATTGATGTCAATCTCCAACATCTCCGCGATTTCCTTGTGGCGGAAACCGTCGATGACGTAGAGCTTGAACACCGTTCCGTAGCCGGTGGGCAGCTGAGCAATCGCGTGATCCAATTCTTCTCTGGTGTAGTCCAAATCCTTGAACGCTTCCAAATCCGCGGGGGTTGCATGGACCTCGTCAATATCTGCGTGATACGCATGTTTCAATTGACGCCGGTAATGCGTAATCGCCGTATTCACCACAATGCGGCGCAGCCAGCCTTCGAAGCTGTGGTTGCGCGAAAACGTGTTGAGGTGGCGATAAATCTTGACCCACGCATCTTGGAGCACGTCCTCCGCATCTTCGCGCGAGTTCGTGTAGCGCAAAGACACCGCGAACAGCATCCCGCTGTAGCGCCGGTAAACTTCGCGCTGTGCGCGGGACTTGCCACGCTTGCACGCATCGATGAGTTCGAGGAGTTCGGGTTCCATGGGCTCCTGGGGAGAACGCGGAAAGGGAGGGGGTGGTTGCTTGGCGGGAGAAGGGATTTGGCCTTAGCCCTCGAATTGTGTGCGGTCCAAACCGAGCCACTCCAACGCCGCTCCCGCGAACAGGTCGTCGACCACCTCCGGCGCGAGCCCCATCTCCTCGATGTACGCCCCGATTTCCAAATCGCCCAGCGGGAACGGATAATCCGTGCCCAGGCACACCCGCTTGCTCCCCTGCAACGCCAGGATGTACCGCAGCAAATCCGCGTCGTGCGTGATGCTGTCCACCCAAAACTTCCCCACGTATTCCCGCGGATTCACGGGGTTGTCGATGGCCACCAAATCCGGACGGCAATGGAATCCGTGCTCCACCCGGCCGAGGGTCGTCAGGAACGAACCGCCCGCGTGACTCAGCATCACCCGCAGCTTCGGCAGCCGCTCCAACACCCCGCCAAAAATCAACGAGCACGCCGCCCGCGACGTCTCCGCTGGCATCCCTACGAGCCACGGCAGCCAGTACTTTTCCATGTCCTCCTTGCCCATCATGTTCCACGGGTGGATCATGATCGCCATGCCTTCCGCTTCGCACGCTTGAAAGAAGGGAAAAAACCGCGGGTCACTCAGGTTGATGCCGTTGATGTTGCTCCCGATTTGCACACCCACGTGGCCGTTCGCCTTCGCGCGCTTCAGCTCTTGAATGGCCAAATCCGCATCCTGCATCGGCACCGTGGCCAACGCCACATAATGCTTGGGGTGGCGCTGAACGAGCTCGCTGAGGTGGTCGTTCAGGAATTGCCCGATTTCGAGGGCGTCGTGCGGTTTGGCTTGGTAGCTGAACATCACCGGGATGGTACACACGACCTGCACTTGCGTGGCGTGCGTGGCGTACTCCTCGATGCGCACTTGTTCGTCCCAGCAGTTGCTGGCGATTTCGCGGAAGAAACGATCGCCTTGCATCATGCGGGCGAACCCCGGCCGTCCGGGTTCAAGGTGGATGAAGTTGCCGTAGCCAAACTTGTCAGTCCAGCGCGGGAGGGTGCCGGGGAGGATGTGGGTGTGGGAGTCGATTTTCAGCATGGCGGTCATTGCGCGGGGCCGCAATTTACGGCAGCGGCGCCTTGTGGACGCGACGGAGGTCGAGGCGGTTGACGGGATGAAGGGTCCAGCCGCGCACTTCGTTGCGAATGAAGTGGGTGACGCGGTCGTGGAACAGGGGGATGACCGGGAGTTCGTGGGCGACGATGCTGTCCATGGCGGCGTAGCGCGCGAGGCGGGTGGCGTCGTCAGGGGCCGTGAGGGCCTCGGCGAAGAGCTGCTCGTAGCCGGCATCCGTGAAGTGGGTGTAATTGGGGCCGGCGGGGGCCCAATTCCGTTGGAGGAACAAGCCGAGGAAGTTCTCCGCGTCGGGGTAGTCCGCGAGCCAGGACTTGCGGAACAGGAGGGCCTCCCCTTTCGCGACGCGCTCGCGTTGCGTCGCGGGCGAGAGGACGTCCACTTCGACCTGCAGGCCGAGGGCGGACCACTGGTGCTGCAGGGCCGCGCACAAGTCCGCGTAATCGGAGGTGGTGCTGAGGGCGACGGGCGGGATGCCTTCCCCGCCGGGGTAGCCGGCCGCTGCGAGGAGGGCTTGGGCAGCTTCGAGGTCGAACCGGGGCGGCTCGTGGGCGGGGATGCCCGGCAAGGTCGGGGGGGTGAAACGGTCGGTGGGCAGGACGGCGCCGCGGCGCAGGTGGGTCGCAATGGCCGCGCGGTCCGTGGCCCACGACAGGGCCTGCCGCACGCGCCGATCGAGCAACGGGTGCCCTGCGCTCGCCGGCAACGCGGGGTCGACGAGCACCCCGATGTAGTCGGTCTTGAGGAACGGGATGGTGGCGAGTTGGATTTGGCCTGCATACGCCGGATTCAATTCCCCGGACTCCGTCAGCAACTCCTCCAGATACGCCGGATGCAGCCCGCTCATGAAATCGTACTTCCCCTGGATCAAGCCATGAAATTCGGCCCCCATGTCCGCCGCAAAATCGATGTGCACCGCCTGCAAATACGGAAGTTTCCGCCCCGCCTCATCGCGCTCCCAGTACAGCTCGTTCGGATGCAGTACGCAGGCCACGTCCTCCACCCACCACGCCAACTTGAACGGCCCCGACCCCACGGGGTGCGCGCGGAAATCCGCCCCGTAGTGCGCCACTGCTTCCGGCGCCACCACGTTCGCATAAGCCGTGGCCAACAGTCCCAAAAATGGCGGGAACGGCTCCCGCAGGTGGAACAGCACCGTGTCCTGCCCCCGCGCCTCGATGCCCCGGCCAGGCGCCTGTCCATCCAGCGGTTCGAGGATCCACCCTCCAGCCGACGCGACGTCGGGGTTGCGCAAGCGATTCAAGCTGAACACCACGTCCGCAGCCACCACACGCCGCCCTGCTGCCAAGCCCGGCACATCCGGTGCGGGAGCAAAACGCGCATCCGCGCGCAACACAAAGCCCACGGTCCTTCCCCCATCCGCCATCCACCACGACGTCGCGAGGGACGGTTGGATGCTCAAGTCAT
>CBFHPD010000124.1:0-1868 GCA_965657495.1 uncultured Flavobacteriales bacterium | reverse complement strand
TGACGTAGGCCTCTTCGGGTTTGCTGAAGCTGTGGTGGTCCGTGGCGCGTTTCATGTCAAGGATGGCTTGCTGTTTGGCATTGGGGGAGGGGGACGTCGGCGTTTCCGAGCATCCGAAGGCCGCTGTGAGCGCGATGGCGCCAGCGATGAAGGTGTTGCGGTACATGCAGTTGATTGATTTTGTAGGCCAAATTACTTCACACCCGCCGACTGCGGTCCACCACCCGGGCGACGCCCGTCAGGACCAACGTGCCGGCCGCGGTTTTCATGACGAGTCCGGGCAGCAGCGGGGAGAGGGCATCGCTCAAAGGCGTGTCCATGGGCACGATGTTGCGCTGCCAGGCCATGCCGAGGGCGAGGATGAGGATTTGGCCTGCAAACAGGAGCAAGCCGCTGCGCAGGAAGCGGAAGCGTTGGCCCGTGGGCGCCCACCAACCTGCAAGCAACGCGGCGATGGGGAAGGCGAATAGGTACCCACCCGTGGTGCCCGTGAACCGGTCCCAACCGCCCGTGAAGTGGGCGAACACCGGCAGCCCCATGCCGCCAGCCACCAAGTAGATCGCTGCACTGGCCGTACCAACTTCCCATCCGAAGAGCAAGGAAGGCAACAGGATGAGCAAGGTCTGGGCCGTGACCGGCGCCTCCCCCGGCACAGTGATGGCAATCGGCCCTAACAGCCCCGCGGCCCCCGCGCACATCACCACGGCGAGACCGCTGGCCCACCGGGGCTGCTTGAGCAACCAATCTCGGTACATCAGTCCTTGTTGCGGCGTTTTTTGCGGCGCTTCTTCTCCGCCTTCTCCGGCGCAGGGAAGGGGTAGTGGTCGTTCGCGTCCGCCACATCGGCCACCCAGCCCTCGGGATCCAGGTCCACCGCCACGACTTCACCGGGCACTTCCAGCAGGTAATCGGGAGCGACCCACGGCCAGTCTTCGGCCAGCGTCGCGCCTTCCGGGATCACCGCGCCGCGCATCATGCGCAGCGGAATGAAGTAGCGTTCGGTCCGGCCATCGGCCAGGGTGACGGCGACCGCGGTGGGCATGGGCATGCCACCGATTTTTTCGAGTCGGATGGCGGTTTGGCCTGCAGCAGCATCGAAGGACACCTCCGCCACGCCGTAATCCACCGTGTGCGTCGAGTAGACGAAATATTGGATGTACCAGTCCAATTCCACCCCTGACGCCCGCTCCATGCACCGCATGAAATCAATGGGGCCCGGGTGCTTGAACGCATAGCGCTGGAAGTAATCCTTCAGCCCGTTGAATACGGCCTCCTCGCCGATGACCGCGCGGAGCTGGGCGACCAGGACTTCGCCTTTCGCGTAGGCGGCGATGCCGTAACCGCGGTTGGTGGTGTAGTGATCGGCATGGGTGGAAAGCGGTTCTTCGGCGCCGCCCGTGGCTTGCCGCATGTAGCCCGCGTAAGCGTACCGGTGCGGATCTTCCGATTCGGGGCCTTCGAACAGGTGCTGCATGCACAAGGAGGCGGCGTACGACGTCATCCCTTCGTCCATGAATTCGTAAAGGCTCTCGTTGGTGGCGAGCAGCGCTTGGAACCACGAATGCGCCATTTCGTGCACCGTGACGCCGACGAGGCTGCGCAAGCTGCGCTTGCCTGTGATGAGCGTCGCCATAGGGTATTCCATCCCTCCGTCTCCGCCTTGGATGATGGAGTACTGCGGGTAGGGGTAGGGGCCGATGAGTTCATTGAAGAACCCCATGGCCCGCGCAGCGTAATCGGGCAGTTGTGCCCAAGCCTCGTCGTATGCCGCGTCCGATTGGTGGTAGCAATGGAGGGCCGTGCCCCCCAATTGGGTGGAGGCTTGAACGTAGTCGGGGTCGGCTGCCCAGGCAAAATCCAACACGTTC
>CBFHPD010000123.1:0-1363 GCA_965657495.1 uncultured Flavobacteriales bacterium | reverse complement strand
CCCGTCCTCACGCACGGCGCCCACCGCATCGCCTTCATGGCCGACCTCCTGCCCAGCGCCGCCCACGTGCCGCTCGCTTGGGTCATGGGCTACGACACCCGCCCGTTGCTCACCTTGGAAGAGAAGGACCTGTTCTTAAAACAAGCCGCCGCCGAAGGTTGGGTGCTGTTCCTCGAACACGACGGGCAGCACGCCGTCTGCAGCGTGCAGCAGACTGAAAAAGGCGTCCGCGTCAAGGACCGCGCCCCGTCGCTTGAGGACCTTTTAGGTTAAGCCTTTCAGGATGCGCTTCACCAGCGCCGGCCCTTCGTAGACCAGGCCGCTGTATACTTGGACGAGGGTAGCCCCGGCGTCCAGTTTCTCCTGCGCCGCTTCCGGCGAGTCGATGCCGCCCACGCCGATGATGGGGAAGGCGCCGGCTGAACGGGTGTGGACGTAACGGATGACCTCGGTGGAGCGCTCGCGGACGGGCGCGCCAGAGAGGCCGCCGGCACCGATGGATTCGATGCGGGAGGCGGGGGTTTGCAGGCCGTCCCGGGCGATGGTCGTGTTGGTGGCAATGAGGCCGTCTACGCCAGCGGACTGGATGATTTCGACCACGTCGTCCAGCTGGCCGTCGGTCATGTCGGGGGCGATCTTGAGGAAGACCGGGCGCCGGGGGGCGAGCTCGGCGTTGCGGACCATGACGGCGCGGAGCAGGTCCTCGAGGGGCTCGCGGTCCTGGAGTTCGCGCAGGCCCGGCGTGTTAGGCGAGCTGACGTTGACCGTGAAGTAATCGACGTGCGGGTGGAGGGCTTCGAGGCACGCCAGGTAGTCATCAACGGCGCGCTCGTTGGGCGTCACCTTGTTCTTGCCGATGTTGCCCCCCACGATGAGGCCGGAGGGCCGCCGACGCAAGCGTTCGACCGCTGAGGCGACACCGCCGTTGTTGAACCCCATGCGGTTGATGATGCCGCGGTCGGTGGGCAGGCGGAAGAGGCGCGGTTGTGGGTTTCCGCTTTGGCCCAACGGCGTGAGCGTGCCGATTTCCACAAAGCCAAACCCCATCGCACCCAACTCGTGCAACCACCGCGCATCCTTGTCAAACCCGGCCGCGAGCCCCACCGGATTAGGGAAGCGCAGGCCGCACACCTCCACCGGCTTCGCAGGCCCCTTGAACACCGCCCGGACCACGGCCGCCCCGCCCGGAATCGCACACGCAAACCGCAACAACCCCATCGTCGCGTAGTGCGCCCGCTCGGGATCCACGCGGAAAATCAACGGCTTCAACCACTTATACATGGCCGCAAAGGTAATTCGCGCCTCCCCCACCGCGCGGCATTGTGGAAAACCCTGTGAATAGTGTATAATTTTTACCCTGACG
>CBFHPD010000122.1:0-2124 GCA_965657495.1 uncultured Flavobacteriales bacterium | reverse complement strand
GTCCTCGCGAACGCGTTGGAGGACCGGCATCCTGACCATGGGCGGGGAGCGGCATTGGTCAGCCGCGCCTGCTTCCTCGCGGGACTCGCCCGGGTGGAAACGCAGGACCAGGAGACGGGAGCGGCCCAAGGGCCGTGGCGGCCGAAGGCGGTGTACCACTACATCCAGGACCGGGATCGCACCCCCGATTTCGTGGTGGACATCACGGGGTTTGAGGAAGTGAAGATGCAGGCCGTGCTTGCGTTTGCGACGCAGTTCCACCGGCCGGACGATGAGGGGCCGGTGACGCCCATTTCGTCGCCGGAGTTTTTAGAGCACCTGCGGGGGCGGATGCGGACCGCCGGCCGTCCAGCCGGCTTCGCTTATGCAGAGGGGTTCGAGTCCGAGCGGGTGGTGGGCGTCGACGGCCTGTTCGCCCTCAAGTGAGCCCAATCGCTGCGCCGGGGCAGCCAGTCCGCGGAGCGCAGGTGTTCCTCGCGGTGCAGGGCGAAGAGGAGGCCTGAGATTTGGACCAAACCCGCCACGGAAGCCGCCGCTGCTGCGCCCACCGCCCCATGCGCCGCGTACCACCACGCCCCGCACACCACCACCGCCACGAGCGCCGCCCCGGACGTCCGGGCATTCCAGCGGTGCTGGCCGATGCCACTCAAATGGTGAGCCACCAAACTCGCTGCCGCGCCCGCCAACACGGCCGGCCCCAGCACCACGAGCACGCGGCGGATGCCGTCGATCCCAAACGCCCAAGCATACACCGGCTCGGGCAGCGCCACTGCGATCCCCCACAGCGCCCCCGTGAAGGCGACCGTTAGCACCAACAGCCCACGGGTGACGGCCAACCGCTCGCCGCGATCCTCCGTGGCGGCAATGCGGGCGTGCACCACGGGCGCCCAAGCCCGGGCCGCGGTCCACATGGCCTCCATGCCATAAAAGGCCACCGAATACACGCCGGCCACCGCGGCGCCGGACGTGCGCCCGAGCCACGTGAAGGGCAGCCGGTTCGTCAAGAGCTGCAACAGGGCTCCTGTTTGGGCCGAACGGCCAAAGCGCCACAAGTCGCGCCACATGTCCCATCCGCCGCGCAAGGCGCCCCGACCCATCCGGCCGCGGACCACCAGGCCGGCATAGGTCAGCGTCAGCCCCAAGGCGGTGAGCAGGGACACCACGTAGGTTTCCACGGTGCGCCAGCCGATGGCGTACATCCAGCCGAGGAAGGCGGCGAGCAGGGTGGTTTGGAGGACGGCGAGTCGGTTGTGGGGGCGGATGGCGTGGAGGGCGAGCAGGATTTGGCCGTGGAAGACGATCGCCGCCTGCATCCACCCCGCGAGGACGAGCAGGCTGAGCAGCGGGAATCCGCCGACCGCCCAGAGGAGTGCGCCCACGGCGAGCGCGCTGAATGCCATCCACACGGTGCCCGCGCGCCACAGCGTGCTGAGGGGCCACGTGCGGCTGAGGAAGACCACGGTGCCGCCGGCGAAGTAGCCGCTGACCGCCGAAATCAGGAGCATGCCGAGTTGAAAGACCGCGATTTCGCCTTGCCCGGCGGCTCCGAGCATGCGGGTGTTGAGCAGGATGATGGCGGCGGTTCCGGCGAGCACGCCGAGCCGCGACAGCAGGCTGTAGCCGATCACGCGCCGCTCACCCACGGCTCAGGACTTGGTGGTACACGTCGAGGTAGGCCTGCGCTACAGCGGAGATGCTGAAGTGTGCGGCGGAATAGCGGTGCAGGTGGTCGGGGTCGGAGGGGGCTGCGAGCAGGCGCACGAGCGCTTCGCCCCACGTGGTTTCGTCCTCAGAGGGGGTGCACCAGCCGCGGTCGGAGGGCGCGGGCCAGACCGGCACGTGCTCGCGGATGCCGCCCACGTCCGTCACAAGAACCGGGGTGCCGGCCGCCCACGCTTCGGGAATGACGCAGGGGAAATTCTCGTACCGGCTGAACAGGAGGACGGCCCGGGCGCGGGCCATGCGATGCGCCACTTCGCGCAACGGGATTTCGCCGCTGCACCGGACGGTTTCTGAGAGGCCGAGGGCGTCGGCGGTGGCGGCGTGGGGCGCTGGATCGCCGTCGCCGATGATATCCAGGGTGGTGCCGGTGGGCAGCCGGTCGCGGACGCGGTGGAATGCGCG
>CBFHPD010000121.1:0-1810 GCA_965657495.1 uncultured Flavobacteriales bacterium | reverse complement strand
CGCTACGTTCGTCACGCCGAAGCCGCCGGTGGTTCCCGTGGCGATTTGGGCTTCCAACTCGGTCACCCAAGCCGTCAACTCCAGCAGGTACGCCTCCAGCGTCATGCCGTCCACAAAAATGCTTTCGGGGAGAAAATCGTATCCGAAAACCGCCAGAAGGCCCATGAGGTCGGAAGAGCCGATGACACCGTCTTCGTTGGCGTCCGGGTTGTACGGTGGGTCGATCTGGATCGATGTTTGGGCCAGCAGCGGCGTGGTGCTCAGCAACAGCCCCAAGGCCAAACCCGCAAGTCGTTGTATCATCTTCATCTCTTTCGTTTCAAGTCGTTTTCAAAAAAGCCCTCCCTCCGGTCGGGCGTTCGGCCGCTCCGCGCCCGAGAACAAATGGTCAAATAGCAGAATAGCCAAATGGTCCACACGGTCCCGCGGTCAATCCCGAACGCAACGAACAGAAAACCCGTAACGCTGGGATACAGTGTACCGATAAACACCCAAGGATCCGCTAGGAGCATCGTTGGGCACGAGCCCGCGCATCCAAGCATTGAGAGTTTCCTGACTAGAACTCCAGAAGTGGGCGACGGAGCCCCCACCGTCAAAAAGGCCATAATCCCTTCGAGTTCCGCCCGGCAACCCGGAAAAACCTGAACTGTTGGTCCCATCCCATCCCGGAGAATCGGTCCCGGATGCTTTCATCATCGCTCCCTGACCTGACCCACGCGTTCCCGTTGAATTAGCTTCCGATGAACTCATGCCCAATTCCATCTCCAGCGTCATCCACTCCCCATCAGTCGGTACGTGCCAGCTGCTTGGGCATAATCCCCGGGCATCGTCCACTGCGTGCCAATTGTACAGCCGGCCATAGTCCTCGAAATTAGCCACCTCATCGCAGAGTTCACTCCAACAAGTAGAACTACCCGCACCGTTAATAGCCTGTGCCCCGGTAGCCGTGTTTTCCCACTCTGCATCCGTCAATTCCCCCGGAATCTCATCGCCGTTCGCGTAGTGCGTGTTGCGCAGGTTCTCAGCAAACCAGCATTGCTCGCCGATGGCCACGAGGTCGTAGGTGTGGCCGTCGTAGGTCACGGTGGACATGCCGCCGCATTGCTCCGGGCCGTAGGTGCACGAGCCGTCGTCGATGACCGCGTCGGGGTTGAAGTTGCCGGCCGTGGCGTCCGTGCAACCGGCGGTGGCGCAGACGTAGCTGAAGGTGGTGTCGGCTCCCGTTTGGAACACATACCAAAAATCAATCTGGTCGATGTACACCGAATCGAAAAACTGCTCGATCGACTCCACCATCGGCCAGTCCGGACCCTGCCCGTTGCACACCCCGCATTCGTCGTAGTCGCCCACGCAATCGTCCACGTCGTCGCACACGCCGTCCAAATCCGCATCGACGCCGTCGCCGTTGCACACCCCGCACGGGTCGTACACGCCCACGCAATCGTCCTGCGAGTCGAAGATGCCGTCGTCGTCGGAGTCCTGCTCCTCGAACACGCCGAGCAAGCCGAGGAGGTCGGCCACGCCGATGGTGTTGTCGTTGTTGTAGTCCGGATCCCAGTTCGGATTTGATTGGGCGAGGACAGTAGAGGCGGCCAGTAAGGCGGCCGCGAGGAGAAAACCGCGCATCAGACGTGAGTTTGGTTTGGCAAATCAAATATAACTAAAAACGAAAGCCCCCCCCGCTATTCCTTCACGCACCTCACTGACGCGCCCATTCCGCGGTTCGTCCAGCCTCCAACCGCATGTACCATCCCATCCGCCCTCCCCAATTCGTCGACCAGAAGAAGGCGTTCTCCCCTGCACTCCCGCC
>CBFHPD010000120.1:0-5681 GCA_965657495.1 uncultured Flavobacteriales bacterium | reverse complement strand
AAGATGCGCACGCTCTCATCCAGCATGTCCGCCGTGATGCCCGCAAACGAGACCTGCGTGGCCACCGGGTTCATGGGGTTCGTCACGTCGATGAGCGTCGCCGATCCCACGGGGTCGTACGTGTAGTCCTCGCTCGGCTGGCCTTCGTTGCTGACTGCGAGGGTCGTGCCGTCGTGCGATACCGTCACCGCGTCCGGCAGGTAGCCCGCGGGCGCGCTGCTGACGAAGTTGCCGTCGGTGTCGATGATCACGATTTGGCCTGTTTGATCGATGGCCTCTGCCTCAATCGCCACCGCCACGTAATCCCCGAAGACCACGATGCCGTTCGCGCTCGCGCCATACGCCGTCGCGTCGAAGGTGAAGGCGAGGGTTAGGTTGTTCGGATCGCTCATGTCGAGGGCGTCGACCGTGCTTGCCGATGCGTTCACGTAGAAGAGGCGCTGCGTGCCCGCGTGGTAGTCCACGATCTCCGCCGCACCCGCGTCGAATTGGCCCGTTCCGTGCGTGCCCGCAATCGTGTAGGCCAAATCGCTCAACCAGCAAGAACCGTCGTCCTCGTTCGCCTGCGGGTTGTAGTTCTCCGCCGAAGCGTCGGTGCAACCGGCAAGTCCTTCGTTCTCATCGCAGATGCCGTCGCCGTCCGCGTCGTTGAAGCACGTGCCGTCGCAGGCGATGATGCCGTCGCTGAAGGTGCAAGAGCCGTCGTCTGCCGTCGCTTCCGCGTTGTAGTTGCAGGCCGCTTCATCGGTGCAACCGACCACGCCGCACGCGTCGTTCGCCTCACCCGGAGTAGGGAGCGTGTAACAGCCGTTGCCTTCCGCGTCGAAGCTCTTCGACAAGATGCCGATGCTCGGGCCGGCTTCCACGATCAAGGTGTTGCCCTCCGGATCCGCGAAAACCACGAGGTCGCCCCCGCTGGACAAACCGCTGGTGAAGCTGCCCGGCGCGTCTTCGTAACCGAGCCAGTAACCGCCCGCTTCGATGACCACGTCGCCGAAGGTCAAGTCCGCCAGTTCGACGTTGTCGTCGAGCTGGAAGCCGGTCAGCAGGCAGTCCTCAGCACCGCTGTTGTAGATTTCGATGTAGTCGTTGGGCTCACCGCTCGTGTGGGCTTCGCTGACGTAGACCACGCCGAGTTGGCACGGTTGTGGGGCGGCGGGGACCAAGTTTTGGACCATTGCACGCAATTCGAACGCATTGTACGCATAGGTCAAGGGGCCTTCAACCATCCAGGTTTGACCGAGTGCCAAATCTGCAGGGACAGCCAAATCGTAGTCGTCAACCTGCACATCACCCGTGCCATCGTTGATCAACCATTCTCCATAGGTGTTCGCCAAAGCGGTCACATCGCCTGTCGTGGCGACATAGACGCTTTCCCACTGCTCGTCGTTCAAATCGCCCGTGCTGACCACCGCTGCGGTAGGCACAGCGGCCGTGCCTTGCACCGTGATGTCGGTGATGCCCACCAACTCGGTCAATCCGTTGTACTCTGTTACCGAGCCCGTAATGGCAATGTTGTCGCCTACGCTCAAACCATGCCCGCTCGAGTAAACAGAGATGCCGGACCACGGACCGTCACCGTCTTGGATGATGAAGAAGGAACCGTTCACGTACGTCACCACACCGGATGTCGCCACAGGAAGCCCCGTGAATGCTTCTGTCAGCTGGCCCTGCTGGATTTCAGCGATGGTGGCCGTGGTCAAGTAGAGGCAAGAACCGTCGTCCACACCAGCAGCCGGGTCATAGTTCGAAGCGGTTGCATCGGTGCAGCCTTGCGCCAAGACCGGATCGCCGACCACTTCGACCACCAATTGTGGCGCCAATGCTGCATTGCCCTCGAAGGCCTCGGCGGTCCGTGTTCCCTCGCCGGTGAGGATGAAGGTGACCGCTTGGTATGGATTCCAGTCGGCTTTGTCAACGATGGTTTGGAGCAAGCTGGCCAAATCCGGTGTCCGCTGATCCGCTCCAGCCTCACCCACTGTCAACCATTCTGGGACGTCCCAGTCGACCACGTCGCCGGTCGTTGCAAGTCCGCTTGCAGCATACGCTGCTTCCGAATCAAACGTCGCCGTGTTTGCAGCATCGGCGATCGCGATTTCCAAAGCACAGGCTCCCATGCTCACCTCGTCCACCCCGAATTGGATGTAAGCGGATGCGATGGTTTGGCCCTGCGCAATGTTCAGGCCGGTGAAGCGCACGCCCACAGCTTGGTTCGCGTCGCCGTCTTGCACCAACTCCAAATCGCTTGAGTCCATGTAAGGCAAGCCGTTGTCGTAATAGGTCGCATCGCTGTTCAACGTTTCTTCGATGTCATCGCTGCCGCTTTCCACTTGGAAGCTCACAGCATAGGTGCAGGAGCCGTCGTCGGTGGTCGCAGCCGGGTCGTAGTTGCTTGCCGCGTCATCCGTGCATCCTTCTCCACTCAGCTCTTGGTAGCTGACGACCAGCTTGGGTGCCAACGCGGGATTGGCCTCGTCGTTCTCGAACGACTCGGCCTCACGCCGCCCCGTACCGGTGATGATGAAGTTGATGGCGTTGCCGCTCGCCCAGTCATTTTTGTCGATGATGTGCTGGACCAAGTCCGCCAAATCCGGCGTCCGTTGCTCCATGCCCGCCAAACCAGCGGTCCACGCAGGGACGTTGGACCACGCAACGGGCATTTGGTACTTCGTCCGGTCGCTCACGTTGAACATCGCGCTGGCGTCATAAGTTGGCGCATTCACCACGTCTTCCACGTGCACGAACAAATTGGTTTCCCCGTCATGGGAAGCATCCGCCGTGAATTGGATGTACGCCTCGGTGATGACTGCACCGGATGGCACGTCCAACGAAGCAAAACGGATCCCGACTTCTTGCTCGCCACCGTCAAAGGTCAATTCGAGGTCGCTCGAGCTGGTGTAGGGCAAACCGCTGTAATACGGGTTGGCCTCGTCCATTTGTTCTTCCACATCATCCAGGCCTTCGGTCACGAAGACTTCCACCGTGGTGGGGCAAGGGTTGCCTGGGGTAGGAACGATGCATGAACCATCGTCAATGACGGCCAAATCGTAGTAGTTGCAGGCAATGGGGTCCGTGCAACCTTCCACACAGCTGCTTCCGTCGCCGTTGCATACCCCGCAATCATCTGCGTAGAAGCAGAATGTGTCTTGTCCGTACGTGCAGGCTGTCTCGTCGTCGCATGTGGGAGCCAAAACCTGGATCCGACCGGCATCCACGCCCGGATCCTCCGGGTAATCAACAGCACTCACCGTGCCGCTCAAATCGGTCATCAAGAAGTCAATGAACGCATCGAGCGCAGCGTATTCCGAAACCAAAACCGGGCTACCTGCCAAGTGGAAGGGGTAAAAGTCTCCCCCATTCAAAGAGAAGTCCACCGAAGCAATGTCCACCGTAACTCCGGCCACGGCCTCGCCGTTTTCAATCACGACGGTGCCGTCTTCCAACGTGAAGCTGACAACGCGCGTGCCAGTCACCACGGGCTCGCCAGACGCATCGTGGGTGTAAGCGGTTCCCGCCATGTCATAAACCACGGTCGCTCCAGCGATGTGGGCAAAACGCCCGTCGTCCCCGACGATTTCGCCGGTTTCGTCCATCGTGGTTTGGCTGTATGCGTTCTCCAAAACCAGTTTCACCACGTCGGAAGGAACGTCCTCCATGATGGCGATGTAGTTCGGGAAAGGCAAGATGTTACCGGCATCTTGGTCCGTGATGTCGCCGGCGGGGTAAATGGTGTTCGAACGGATGCCACCGCCATTGGCCATGCCAAACTGGGGCACGTCGTGCCCTTCCATCAACGCCCACTCTTGTGCCTTGTTCAAATAGGCATCGGCAATGACATTGCCCACGCCGGTTTCGCGGGAGCGGATGATGGGCTTCCGCACATCGAAAGCAATCTCGGAGTTCGCAACAACTTGCGTTACCGCAAGTGCAGCTTCGAGCGGAGCGACCACCGTGTTGTACATGTCCGCATCTGAAGCAGCGCCCTCGCTCATGTCGATTTCGATGACGTCGCTTTCCTCGCTGTGTACATCCGTGATCATGCCGTTCGCATCGAAAGTCAACTTGAGGCTTCCGAGGAATTGGTAGTTTCCGATGGTGGTGACGAGGTAGCTGGTTTGACCGGCAGCATCGGTCGTGGTGAGGGGATAAGCGCCGTACACATCGTGGACACCGCTGTAAGCTGAGTTGGTCAGCAATTGGTCCCCGCCACCTGCAATGATGAGGTCCACCCCAGAGACTTGACTGGCCAAATCCATGTCCGTAGCAACCGATTGAAGGTGCGAAACGAGGATGATTTTGTTGATGCCGTCGGCCGTGAGGGCGTCCACTTCGTTTTGGACCACCGTCACAATGTCGGAGTTGATGCCGACCAAACCGGGGCTCGAGATCCCGTTCAAAAGCGGCGTGGTCAAACCGATTACCGCCACCTGCTCACCAGCCACCTCCAGCACTGTGCTAGGCAAAATGCGGCCTGAGGTAGCCAATCCGGCCAATGCCGGCTCCGTCGAGAAATCGAGGTTTGCACTCAAGTACGGAGGTGTGGTCAGCTCATAGCTGTTGATGAAGTCCGCCAACGTGGATGGGCCGAAATCAAAGTCGTGGTTGCCCAAACACAAAGCATCGTAACCAATGCGGTCCAACGCCAACGCGTCGTAGTAAACGCCTTCGGATTGGCTGATGGTGAAGATGGCGCCGGCGAGGAAGTTGTCTCCGGAGCTCAGCATGATGGAGGGGATGCCCTCGGCTTCAGCCGCAGCGCGTTCGGCTGCAACCGCCGCAGCGAAGTGGTCCACTCCGAGCAAGCTCGACTCGCCGTCGTTGTTGTGAAGCACCCGCATCGTGAATTCGTTTGTCGGGGCTGCGGTGCAAGCCGCGGTGGAGGTGTGGGCACCGGCGTTGGACCAGTCGTTGCTCGGCAAGGCGATCCACTCCGAGGTTTCGGCGTCGGTGCCAGCGGCGGCAGCCCAGTCGGTCGTGCCCGCCCCGATTCCGGCCTTCCGCACGATGGTGTTGTCCTTGGTGTCGGCGCCTGCCACCGCGAAGTTGGCGGAGCTGCCGATTTCGCCGATCACATCGAGCACGTCGCCATTCGCAGCGCGAAGCACCAAGGCGTCGTTGCCGTTGAAGTTGATTGCGCTGTTGTTCGTTTCGGTCGCCAAGGCCAAAATAACCGCGTCAGCATTGGAGTTGGCGTACAACGCGACCCCTTCAGCGGCCAGTGAACCGGCCAAGGTCATGCTGCCCGTCACGTCGGTGGAACCGTTGGAGTACAGTTCGATGGTCATGCCATCGAGGGCCACAGCCGAGCCGGTCGGGTTGTAGAGTTCGACGTACTTGTTGCTGCTCGAGCCCTCAGCGTACTCGCTGAAGAACACGTTGCAGTCCTGGGCGTGGATGGCCGAAGCCAAGCCGGTACCCAGTGCCAGGGAAAGGAGTGAATTTCGCAACATGGTGGTTTAAGATTTGGCCTCAAAGCAAGCGCCGGGAGGAAACCTTAAACGGAAGGCGAGGGTAACGAAACGTGAAGAAAACCGGTCGAAAGGCAACGCAACATCGGCGAAACGTAACGGTCCGGTTAAGCGATGTTTTCGGAAAGTGAACCGCTACTCGGGAACCCGCACGAGGCGCACGTTCGCGAGGAGGTGCTTGTTCATGACCTCAGGACCTTCATCGATCGCCAG
>CBFHPD010000119.1:0-2960 GCA_965657495.1 uncultured Flavobacteriales bacterium | reverse complement strand
CGGTGGTGATGGCGCAGGCCTTCGGCGTGCCGGCGTTCCCGGTGGACACGCACATTCACCGGCTGATGTGGCGGTGGGGACTGACGACGGGCAGGTCGGTGGAGCAAACGGAGATGGACGCCAAACGTTTGTTCCCCCGCGAAAAGTGGAACGACCTCCACCTGCAAATCATTTTCTACGGGCGCGAGTACAGTCCAGCGCGAGGCCTCGACATCGACAAGGACTTCCTGTTGCGCGAATGCGGCCGGCCCGCCGAGATCCGAAAGTGGGAAGCGGCTAAAGCCAAGCGCGCCAAGTGATCGACTACCCCGCTTCGGTTTCCGCGGTCGAGCGGTTGGGCAAGCGGTTGCGCCATGCGTTGCACTGGCTGGGGATGGCCTGGCGCCACCGGGGCGTGCCTCCGGCGGTGGTCGTCTTCCCCGACGCGCCCTCCCGTCGGACGGCCCTGTACCGGATGTGCCGGGAGCTCGGTTGGGAATTGACGAACCGGCCGCGGCGGCAGGCCGTCGTGCATTTGCGCTTTGAGGACGCCACCGAAAAGCACGCGGCCCGCCCGGCGTGGTGGCCGGCGAGCGCGTGGAACGAGCGGTGCAACGACATCCGGAAGTCCACCCTCGATGCAGCGCATGCAGCGGTTTTGGGCTACGGCGTGGCGGTGGACCCCACTGCGCACGCGGGCTGGATGCTCGAAAAAGGCGACGGCAATGCCCTGCACGATGGGCGGGAAGTCCAAGGCCCCATCGCGGCGCTAGCGCCCGGGAAGGTGTACCAACGCATCATCGACAACCGCGCCCCGGACGGCCGCCCCGTCGACCTCCGGCTCGTCTTCATCCGCGGCGCCTTTCCCGCGGTCTACCGCAAGTACAAACCCGAAGACGCGCGCTACACCAACGAAACCACCGAAGTGGTGCTCGGGGAGGTGCACGCTGCATTCACGGCAACCGAATTGCAGCGCGTGGCGGCGCTGATGGCTGCTCTGCATGTGGATTACGCCGAGCTCGACTGCTTGCGCGATTGCAGCGATGGCCGGCTGTACGTGGTGGACGTGAACCCCACGCCATGGGGGCCTCCGGCGGGCTTGAACGCGGCCGATGCGGCCGTGGCCGTGGCTGCCTGCGCTGCGGTGCTCAGGGACGCGTGTCGAGGAGGTAGGCCTTGAGCGCCGCGGCCGTCGGTTCGATGACCACGCTGACCTTTTCCTTTTCGAGGCAGCCGCGCAACGCGGCGGGCACCTCGGGCTGAACGCCGGTGGCGCGGTGCACGGCCTCGCCGAATTTGGCGGGGTGCGCCGTGGCAAGGGCAACGACCGGGCCGCCTGCGATGCGCTCGGCGGCGCGGATGCCGATGGCCGTGTGGGGGCAGGCCAAATACCCGTACCGCTCCCACGCCTCGCGCATCGCCTCCAAGGTCGCTTCGTCGTCCATCACGAAGCCCTTCACTTCCGCCGTCATCGCCCCGAAGTCGCCGCCGTACAGGGCTTGCAAGCGGGGAAGGTTGCTCGGGTCGCCCACGTCCATGGCGTTGGAGAGCGTGGCGACCGTGGCGCGCGGGGTGTAGGTGCCGGTAGCGAGGTACTCGGGAACGACATCGTTCGCGTTGCTCGCTGCGGTGAAGCCGAGGGCGGGCATGCCCATGCGGTGGGCGAGGACGCCGGCCGCGAGGTTGCCGAGGTTGCCGCTGGGCACCACGAAGTGTGCGGCCTCGCCGAGGAGGTAGGTCGCCCAGGCGTAGTAGGCACCCTGGGGGATCCAGCGCGCGAGGTTGATGGAGTTCGCGCTGGTGAGCGCCCGATGGGACTGGAGGTCGGCGTCGAGGAAGGCGGACTTGACCATGCGTTGGCAGTCGTCGAAGTTGCCGCGGACCTCGAGGGCGGTCACGTTGGCACCGGCCGTGGTGAGTTGCTGCTCTTGGATTTGGCTTATGCGGCCGCTCGGATAGAGGATGACCACATCGATGTTGGGGACGTTCAAGAAGCCCTGCGCAACCGCCGAACCCGTGTCGCCCGACGTGGCCACCAGCACGGTGAGGCGCTGGTCGCTGAAGGTGCTCAGGAACCGCGCCATCGAACGCGCGCCCACGTCCTTGAACGCGGCGGTGGGGCCGTGGAACAGCTCGAGGACATAGCGCCCCGGCGCCAGCTCAACGAGCTCAATCGGGAAGTTCAATGCGGCTTTCATCAATCCGTCCAACTCGCTTTTTTCAAGGTGGTTATCTACGAACGGATGAAGCAATGTCGAGGCCAAGCTCCACGCCTCCCCATCGGGGTTTTCGAGCCAAGCTTCCTCGGAGAGCTGTGGGATTGCGTTCGGGAAATAGAGCCCGCGATCCGGGGCCAAACCTTCGATGACGGCTTGGGCGAACGTGCGCTCGAGCCCGGGGTTGAGGGTGCTGTGGAATTTCATAGGACGTGTGCGCCTTGGGACGCGATGGAGGTGATGTGGATGGCCGCGGGGATGCCCGCTTCTTCGAGGATGGCCGCTGCCGATTCGCCGACTGCTGCAGCGGTTTCGGCGTCGAGGGCGACCCAAAACGTGCTCGGCCCACTCCCCGAAATCCCCCCAGCCCGAGCCCCGGCCTGCAGGGCCGCCGCCTGCACGGCGGGGTAACATGGCAAGAGCGGTGCGCGCGCCGGACCGATGTACAGGTCTTCGAGGGCGTAGGCCGCCCCCACAGCATCGTTGCGGTAGCACGCGGCCACGAAAGTGGCGAACCAACGGGCTTGGTCCACCGCGAGGTGGAGGGGAACTGCCGTCGGCAACACCTTGCGCGCCTCGGAGGTCCGGATTTCGACTTGGGGGTGGACGATGGCCAGGTGCAGCCCCTCGGGAACGGGGAGTGCGACCGGCGCACCTTCGGGCGGACACAACACGATGCCGCCCATCAAGGCCGGCGCCACGTTGTCCGCATGGCGCGATCCGCTGGCAAGGGCTTCTCCATCGAGGGCGAACGGGAGCAGCTCG
>CBFHPD010000118.1:0-8741 GCA_965657495.1 uncultured Flavobacteriales bacterium | reverse complement strand
TTTTTCGTTGATCTTGTTGGTGGAAACCGGGGCGGAGGGCGGATTTTCGTTCAATGGCAACCCCATCTGGATTCCGGCGGGCAGCTTTTCCGTGGTGCCGGGATCGGGGGGCGCTTGGAGCTATGCCCAAATCGCGAACACGGGTTTTGTGCCGACCCTGGGCTCTTCCCGCGTGGCCAACAGCCTCGGCCGGTTCCACCTCGGGGTGATCAACGGCATGTACGAGGGTTTCGCGCGCTACGGTTACTTCAGTGACTTCCGCACGTACTTCCACACCACCTCAGTCGACGATGACGATGTCTGTGCGGGCGAAACGGTGACCTTGATGGCCGACCCCATCGTGGGTGGAACCTACGAATGGTCGGGCCCCGGGGCCTTCACCGCCAGCGGGTCAGAGGTCGAAGTCGGACCGTTGACCCTCGCAGATGCAGGGGAGTACATCGTCACGGGAATGGTGGGCTCCTGCCCAATCGATGCCGACACGTTGGAACTGGTGGTCAATCCCGGCCCAGACGCTCCGAACGTGCAGTTCCCGGACCCGTGGTGCCCGGGGGATGAGGCAGTCTTGGAAGCCACCGGCACAGGCGACGCCTTTGTGTGGACGGGACCGTCCGGCGAATTGGCGGAAAGCGGCGGAACCGTTGCGGTGAACGAACCGGGCATGTATTCCGTCCTCACCACGAGCGAAGGGTGCGCGTCGGAAGCCGCGGAAATCGACTTGCAACCCGCAGCACCGGTTGCAGTGGAGCTGCCGGATGCGCCGGTTGTGGTGTGCGAAGGGACGGATTGGGAACTGCCTGCCATTTCAGTGCCCGCCGGCGAATGGTCATGGTACGGGCCCAATGCCTTTGAGGCAACTGGGACGGTGCTCGATTTGGGCGTCCTCATTGCGGCTGATGCCGGGTGGTACGTCCTCGACGGGGAAGCGGGCGGGTGCCCCGCCGCATCGGATTCCATTGAACTGCAGGTGATCGCCCCCACGGTGTTGGACCTGGACTTGCCCGCCACGCTGTGCACCGGCGATGCCGTCACGGTGTTTCAAGTGGATGACGCCTTTGACGGGACTTGGGCGTGCCCGGGCTGCACGGCGGACGGGGAGTTTGATCCGAACGCGGCTGCGGCGGGAGTGGTGGACGTGACGTACGTGTCGAACGGAGCGTGCGCTGAGTTGGCGGAAGGTTCGTTCGAGGTGTTGGAAACGCCGAGTGCGGCGTTTGGTGCGCCGTTTGAAGCGTGCTTGGGCCAAGGGGCGGTGGCGCTCGCGCCCGAGGTGGCCGGGGGGACTTGGGATGCCGAGTGCGGCGGGTGCGTGGGGGCTGATGGAGTGTTCCAAACCGGAGCTGCGGGCGTTGGGATTTGGTCCATCACCTACACCCTCAGCGGGAACTGCCCCACGGCTGCAACGGGCACCTTCGAAGTCACCCCCAACGCGTCGAGCAACTTCATCTTGCCCCCTGTGGCCTGCGCGAATGCCTCCGCCATCGCCCTCGCACCCGACCTCCCCGGGGGCGCGTGGTCCAGCGACTGCGGCAGCTGCCTCGATGCCGCTGGCACCTTCCTTGCGGCCAATGCCGGAACAGGCTCCGCCGAAATCACCTACACCTTGCCGGGCGTGTGCGGCTCGAGCACGTCCCAGCCCATCGAGGTGCTGCCCTTGCCCGACGCCGCCTTTGCCGCTTCCGTGGCCTCGGGCTGTGCGCCGTTGTGGGTGGAGTTCACTGCGGGTGCCCCGGCGGGTGGCGGAGATTGCGAATGGCTCTTCACCGGCCCCGGAGGACAAGCGCCCCTGAGCATGCCTTGCGGTTCGGCCACCCACGTCTTCAGTGAGCCAGGCTGTTACGAAGTCGCGCATGCGGTCACCGATGCCAACGGGTGCACGTCCACGGCCTCGGAACAGGGGGCGGTTTGCGTCACGGGGTTGCCGGAGGCGGCATTCAGCTTCTCCCCTGCCTTGCCGGAGTGGTCCACGCCGGTGGTGTCGTTTTCGGCGGTCGAAGCGGATGATGTGGCGTATGCTTGGTCGGTTTTTGGGGTGGAGCTGGGCGCGGGGCCGGAATGGGGGTTGGTGCCCGCTGACCTGACCGACGCGCCTTGGTACGTTTGTTTGGAAGCGGTGGATTCGTTGGGGTGTGCTGCGGAGGTGTGCCAAACCATCGCCGTAGGAAACGGCATGTCCGTCCACGCCCCCAATGCCTTCACCCCCGACAACGACGGCCGCAACGATGCGTGGCAGGTGGTCTGCGGGGACGAAATTGCCGCCATCGACTTGCAGGTCTACGACCGGTGGGGGCAACTCACCTTCACCACCACTTCGGTGGACCACCACTGGGACGGCCGTGTGATACAGGGCACGCACTACGCGCCCAACGACGTCTACCTGTGGCAAGCCATTGTGTACGACCTGCGCGGGCGGAAGCAGCGCATCCAAGGACATGTCACGCTCATCCGCTGACCGGCACGCAACCTTTCGCCCCTCAAGGCGTCAAAAAACCATGCGGCCCTTCGCCCTCCTTGTATTGCTGGCTTGCGCCCCCCTTGCTTGGGGCCAAGTGCAGGACGACTTTGAAGTTCGGTTTAGCACCCAACAAAGCGGTGGCATCCAATTCCTGGCCAACCACAGCCTTTCTTGCGACCCTTCGGGCAATGCCACCTGCACGGCGGCGCTAGCCTCCCCGCCCATCACCGGCACAACACAGGAAAACAACAACGCGTTCGACATGGTCTACGTCGACGTGGACGGCGACCCCGACACGTGGTCGTCCTCCTCGGACAGCTTGGATCTGGCCACATGTGCTGAAATCACTTGGGCCGGACTGTATTGGGCGGGCCGGGTGGAGTCCAACACCCCGTACTACGCCACCCGGGACGAAGTTGGCATCCAAGCGGATGCCAGCGGATACACCGCGCTGGAAGCCGATGAACTGCTGGACTTCGACGGCGGGTACTTCGACGCCTATTTCTGCTTCAAAGACGTCACCGATTGGCTCGCCGCACAACCCGTGCAATCCCGCATCACCGTGGCGAATGTGGTCGGAGAGGAGGACAACTCGAACTGGTGCGGGTGGACGCTCGTCGTGGTCTACGAGGACGCCCTGGAACCGATGCGGAATTTGACGGTGTTCGACGGGCTCGCCTTCATTTCCTTCAACGACAATTCGGTGGTGGATGTGCCCATCAGCGGATTTGTGACGCCACCCGTGGGACCTGTGGACTTCCAGTTGGGCGTGGTGGCGTACGACGGGGATCGGGGTTCGACCGGGGACCAAATGGCGTTCAACGGCGCTGGGAATTTTGTGTACATCGAAGACGCGACCCACAGCATCGACAACGCCTACAACAGCACCCACTCGCGCGGCGGCGTGATCGCTCCGTGGCGGGTGCCGGCGGCAAACAACACCTTGGGCCACGACGCGAGCATCTTCATCCCGGACAATGCGGGGTTTGCATTCCTCGACAACGGAGCGACCAATGCCACCATCCGCATGTCCACCGGCGGGGAATCGGTCATGGTCCAAACCGTAACGTCCGTCATCGATGTCTATGAACCGGACCTGAAAGCCACGGTGTACATCGAAGACCTGAATGGCGGCTTAGCGGAGCCTGGCGATGTGTTGGCGTACACGGTGGTGGGGAAGAATTTGGGCAGTGACATGGCGACAGGGACCTTCATCGTAGACAGCTTGGACGTCCGGACGTCCTTTGTTCCGGGGTCGCTTGAGATGCTGACGGGTCCCGGAGCGGGGGGGCTGACGGACGGACCCGGGGATGATCGGGGGGAGTTCGACCCGGTGGCGCAGGCGGTGCGGGTGCGGGTGGGGACGGGCGCTGGAGCGGTGGCGGGCGGGGATTTGGCGAATGACCCCACCGGCGCGGACAGTGTGGCCTTCCGCTTTCATGTGCAGCTGACGGACGACTGCCTCATCCTGCAATGCGACGGCACCTTGAGCGGCGTGGCGCACATTTTCGGCGACGGGGCCATTTCCGGCAACAGCCAAACCAACGACGGCCTGAGCGCGCAAGTCGATGCCAACGGCTGCCCCGTGGAGCAGGTCACCCAGCTGGATGTGGCCACAGGGAGCTGCCCTCCGGTCGAAGTGGAGCCGTTGGGGACGGCCTGCCTGGGGGATGACGTGTCCCTTTCTGTGCCTGCCTTTGCGGACAACCCGCTGGCGGTGGAGTTGGCGAATTACAGCTGGACGGGGCCCGGGGGGTACGCCACCGCCGACCCCGTGGCCACCATCTCCGACGCCACCCTCGATGACGAAGGCGTGTACGCGCTTGAGGTGACCTTCACCGGCCTCGCCTGCCTCCTCAATTCGGCGCAGTTCACGCTGGACATCCACGTGCCCGAGCCGGCGATTGAGACGCAGGACAGCACGTGCTACGACGGCCATGCCGTGGACTTCATCGGGAGCGGTGCCGTGTACGGTGACGCCGCGTATGCTTGGTCGTTCGCGGGAGCCCCGGATGCCGATGGCGCCGGGGTGAGCGGGTTGGTGTTCAATGCGCCGGGTTGGCAAACCGCCGAGCTGACGTTGACCGAATTGGGCTGCAGCAGCACCGCGAACGACTCCGTGTTTTTGGAGCTCACGCCGGACCTCGCGCCCTTTCCGGTGAGCGGACTGCCGGCAAGCGGCTGCGCCCCGCTCATCGTGCAGCCGACGGCCCAAGCGCCTGAGCCCGTGGATTTGCTGTGGCAATTTGGGGATGGCCAACAATCGCTCGCCGATGCGCCCGTCCACGTTTACGACCTCCCCGGCACGTACGATGTGCAAGTCAGTGCTAGCACGTTGGGAGCGTGTCCCGCGGTGGTCACGTTCACCTTGGAGGACGCGGTGACGGTGCACCCTGACCCGTTGGCCGGGTTTGACCTCACACCGCAGGTGGTGGACGTGTTGGCGGGAACTGTGACGCTGACGTCCTACGCCGATGCGGCAAGCAGCGTGTCGTATTGGATGTCCGATGGGGGCAGCTTGAATGCGTCGAACGGCACGTACACCTTTTTCGAGGGTGGGACCTTTGACGTGGTCCAAACCGTGGTCAGCCCCTTAGGCTGCACCGCCACCGCGACGGGGGAAGTCGCTGTGAACGGCACCATCTTCTTCGCGCCCAACGCCTTCACGCCCGACGACAACGGGCTCAACGAAGTGTGGCAGCCGGAAGTCACCGGGGTCGAATCTTATTCCATCGAGGTCTACAACCGGTGGGGAGAGCGCATTTGGTGGAGCGATGACCCCGAAGAGGGCTGGCTCGGCAACGCAAAAGGCGGCGCGCATTTCGTGCCGGACGGCTTGTACCTGTGGCGGGTGCGGCTGACGGATCAGCTGCGGTACCCGCGGATGTACGAGGGGACGATTTGGCTTGCCCGTTGATTCAGCTGGGCAGGCCGTACATCAAGACCAAATCCAGTTCCGACGCCGTCTCCATCCAATGGTCCGCTCCCGGCGGAATGCTGACGGCATCCCCTGCCGACACGGCGATGCGCGCGTTCCCATAGATGATCAGCCCTTCCCCCGCCAACACCCGCACGTGTTCCCAGCGGTCGTGGGCGTGCGCCCGGCCATTCCGATCAAAATGCAGGCGCTCCACCACGGGTTCGCCCCCCTGCTCCGCCCAAACTTCCAACCACCCAAATGATGTCGCTCGCCGATGCTGCATGCGGCCAAGTTAAGGCAATCAATCGTGGCCTTGTCGCCGCACGTGGTGGTGCGGCTCCACTTCTTTGTGGCCCACAGGGACGCCGAGGTGCACGCCCATTTCCATTTGGCGCTGCCCCGGTTCGATGGCATACTCCACAAACGGCCCGATGGCCATGCCGTGCCAGTGAAAATCCTGAAACGCCTCCAAATGCACCGCAGGATCCCACGGACCGGCCACCTCATGGAACATCCCACTCCCCATCACAAAATGGGTGTACGGATGCGGAGACCACTGCAGCAGCGCCATGACGGCAGATTGCTCGTGCAGCGAAAAAACGTGCTCGTAATCCGCGCCCACCCCCCAAGCGCTGTTTCCCAAATGGTGCATGTAGTGGGCATGCAACGCCGTCCCCGCGGCCTCCGCTCCTTCCACTTCAAACACCGGAGCCACCCCCACGCCCACTTCATCGACGTGGAAAACGGGGGGGTGTACCCCCGCTGGGGCATGATCTGCCACGGTTTCATGTTGGGCGAGCAGCGGCGCTGTGAGGCCGGTAAGTGTGAAAAGGACGAGGGCAAGGCGGAACATGGTGCAAATGAACTCGCCTCAGGCCGCTTTGCACACGACCCAAGTCACCCCCGCCGGCATTTCACCGGTTCGCCCGCTGATTGGGGCTGCGGAAACGGCGGACCTCGTCGGGCGTGCGCTCGCGGTGCTTGGTGGTGCGCCCGTGTACCCGCTTCCGCCACATCCGGAAGGAGGAGGGCTTCATCTCCCGGCGCATCAAGGCCCGGACCTCGGGCTCCCCGATGCCAAATTGGTGCGCAATGGCTTCAAACGGCGTGCGGTCTTCCCACGCCATTTCGATGATCCGGTCGATTTGTTCCGGGGTCAAGCCGCGGTCACTTGCCTTCGACATAGCGCATGCCTTCGACGAAGCCGTCTTGGAGGACGACGGTGAGGTGGGCGCGCCGGCGTCCCAGGTTTTCCAGGCTGACCACTGCATCGGCGGGGATCTGCAAATCGAGGTGATCACGGCGTTCGAGGCGCGCGGTGGTCAGGACCGCTTGGGTGGACCGATCTGAGATTTGGGCCAAAACAGGCCACCGCCCTACGTTGTCAATGCTCACCGCATACCCCGCTCCCTCGTGCTCCTCGCCCAGCAAAAAAACCTGTCCTTGGGGGATGTACAAGTTGCTCGTAAACGGCTCGGCCAGCGGCCACCACAGCAGGGCAGCGGCCCATCCCAAAATAGTAAGTACCATGGAATGAAAACCCGCTGCCCTTACCCGTGGTTCAAATCACTCCACCTCGACGTGGAACTCCGTCTCCATCGCTACGCCCGTTCCATCCGTAGCCTCAAGGACGACCGTCCACTCCCCTGCTTCCATCGGCATGGGAATCGTCACTTCGAAGCTGGCCGAATCTGCCCCCATCACCTCCAGGTCTGCCGACCAAGCCACCCCATCAGCCGCTTCATCCACCAGCGAAATGGAGGCTTCAGCTACCCCATCGCTGTCGATCACGTAACCAGCCAATTCCACGTCGCTCCCAGCTGCCCAGACCGGTTCCTCTTCCCACGTGCTCGGCGCTGTGCCGCCTGCGCTTTCCAAGTGAAATTCCGGGATGTGTGTGTTGGCGATGTGCAACTCGGTGATCCGATCCGATGCAGCATTCCCAGCCGCATCGACCAGGGAGACTTGCACGTGCCAAATGCCTCGGGCTGTCAACGGAATCTCCACAGACCATTCGGCATCCGCCGAAACACCTTCCAAGTCCGTGAGCTGCAAGGCCTCCCACTCGGTGCCACTGTGCAACACGAGGCCTTCGTGTTCGTCTGTCCCTTCCTCTTCATGTGCGTGGCCGGACGCATTGTGCACCTCCCAACGCACTTGGCTCAAGCCCTCGTCGTCACAAAAGCGATCAGTCAGCAGAATGGTCGTTCCTGCATCTGCATCGATTTCAGCGTTGAGCACACTATATGGCCCGGGGTATTCGGTGCACACGGTGGGAACTTGCTCGTCTGTTTTGCCGCACGAAACGGCCAATGTTGCTGCTGCGAAAGCAGCGAAAAGTTGTTGATTCTTCATGAAAATTATGGTGATTGATGTTCGATTTTGAGCCGCAAGGAGAAGGCGATCCAGCGGCCTTGCGCGGCCATGCCGAGCGCGCGGTAGTTGCTGCTGTGATCAAGCCACGCGGCGTTGAGTAAGTTGTGTCCTTGAACGGACCAAATCGCGCGTCCCCGCTCCCACTTCGCCCCCGCATCGAGCAGCACCGCGCCCGGCGTCTCCTCTTCGTTGCGGGCCACCAAACGGGCCGGAGCAATGCCCTTGACGCCGGCCGAAACCGACCACGGGCCGCCCGCGGGACCGCCCTCCCACCCGATCCTTGTCTGAGCCGGGGTGGTGAACGGCAAGCCGAGCCCCGTTGCGAGCTCCCACTGGCCCAGCACGGAGGCATCGAGTGTCCACGTGCCCCGCTCCTCCCGCCGCAACACGGTGGCCTCCGCCCCGCTTCGGAAGGCATGCGCCGCCCGGAACCCGTAGACCTGCCCGGCGTGCGCAATGGCGGCAAATGCCGCCGTCGGCGTCAAGTGAATGAAGTTCCGGTGAATCGCCATAAATCCTTGAAGATGAAATTCCCAAGGCGATTCGATTGGCAGCCATTCGAGTTGAGCGCGGCCCTCGGCCGTCTGTTCCGAACGCAGGTCCGGGTTGCCTTGCTCAAAGCGGAACGTGCCGTGGTGGATGCCGTGGGCGCCCCATTCGTAATTGCTCGGCGCACGGGTCGAAACGGCAAGGGTGAAGTGGCCCCGCGAAGCGGCGCCGAGGCGGAACGGTTGGGCGAAGGAAACTACGCCACCGGGGACGAGCCAGGTGGTGGCCGTGCTGCGGACATCGGTGCCTACGACGGCGCCTTCCGCGTTGTAGAGCGGTTCTTCGTGCGCGTTTTGGGCCGCTGCCACACCGTCCAACCGGACAGACCAACGGGCACCGCTCCACCACGAGCTCACCCGCAGCCGCTGGTGATCGGGCACGAGGAACTCCCAGCCGGTGGCCTGCAGTGACAGGGCTTCGACCTGCCAACCGACCTGCCCG
>CBFHPD010000117.1:0-5204 GCA_965657495.1 uncultured Flavobacteriales bacterium | reverse complement strand
GGTGCTGCGCGGGATGAAGGGCTGAGTTGTAACTTGCAGGTTCCAACCTGCTGGCAACCCATGACCCGTTCTGTCCGCGTACTCTTGACCTTGGTGACTGCGGTGGCGTTTTTGGCCGCTGTGGTGCCCGACCGCCGTTACGATGAAGCCACGGAAGAAGGGGCGCTGTGGCGGATGGGGGAGCTGTGCACCGTGGAGGGGGAATTCTTCAGCGGGTCGGGGAAATGCGTGAACTGCCACGCACCCGATCCGGATGGGGAGGCGCTGGTGGATGCGCACGGGGCGACGGTGAGCCCGGTGTTTGATTGGCAAGCGACGATGATGGCGAACAGTGCGCGGGATCCGTTTTGGCGGGCGCAAGTGGCGCGTGAGGGGCTGGTGAACCCGGGGCACCGGGACGAGATCGAGAACACGTGCACCGCGTGCCACGCGCCGCAGGGTTTCCACGAGGCGCGGTTGACGGGCGGGGATGCGCATTACACCATGGCGGATTTGATGGCGGACGACTTGGGCCTCGATGGCGTGGGCTGCACGGGCTGCCACACCATCGACAACATCGGGTTGGCGGGCCGGTTCAACGGGGATTTGCCGATCAATCCCGAAAAGGTGGCGTGGGGCGGATTCGAGAATCCGTGGGACGGGTTGATGAGCGGACAGACGGGGTTCATCCCGGCCTATGGCGAGCATTTCCGGGCGAGCGAGGTGTGCACGAGCTGCCATTCGCTGTACAGCCACACCCAGGATTTGGCCGGAGAAACGACCGGCAATGTCTTCTTCGAACAGGCCACCTACCTGGAGTGGGTGAACTCCGATTTCAATGCGGAAGGGGTGCAATGCCAAACCTGCCACATGCCCCTCGTCGAGGGCGGTGCCATTGCCGCGACGCAACCGAATTGGCTGTTCGAGCAGCGGTTCGGTCGCCACCATTTTGTGGGCGGCAACAGCTTCATGCTCAAGCTGATGAAGGACAACGCGGAGGCGCTGGACTTGTCGGCGACACCGGTGCAGTTCGACTCGACGATTGCCCGGACGTTGCGGGGGTTGCAGCAGGAGACGGCGGCGCTGAACGTCACCCAGGTGGAGGCCGGGGAGGGCGAGGTGGCCTTTGAGGTCGAGGTCGTCAACCAGATCGGGCACAAGTTTCCGAGCGGCTATCCGGCGCGGTTGGCGTTTTTGGAGTTCGTGCTGGTGGACGCCGGGGGGGACACGTTGTTTGTGAGCGGTGAGTGGTCGGAAGCAGAGGGGATTGCGGGGCGCGACTTGCCTTACGAGCCCCACCACGAGGAGATCACAGCGGCCGATGAGGTCCAGGTTTATGAGTTCGCCTTTGCGGATGTATCCGGGGCGGAGTCGACCATCCTGGAGCGGGCGGCCACCGTGTTGAAGGACAACCGGCTGCCGCCGCGGGGGTTCACGACGGCGCATGCGGCGTACGATACGGTGGCGATCGGGCCGGCTGCGGCCGTGGACGCGAACTTCAATCGCTGGGAGGGCGCGGAGGGGACCGGGGCGGATCGGTTGACCTACCGGGTGGAAGTGGGGGCGTACCGGGGGACGGTGGAGGCGCGGGTTCGGCTGCGGTATGTGTCGGTGCCCAAACGTTGGGTGAGCGGGCTGTTGGCGGCTTCGGCGGACCACCCGGACATCGCGGCGTTCCGGGCCATGTACGAGGGGGCGGATCGGACGCCGGTGGACGTGGCAGGGGCTGCGGTGGCGGGGTGGACGGATTTCGTGGCGGCGGGCGGCGACTGGGTGCTGGTGCCGAATCCGGCGGGGGTGGGGCAGTCCGTGCGGCTGCAGCCCGGCGGGAGCGTGCCGGTGGTGCGGGGGGTGGTGTACGATGCGGGGGGACGGGCCGTGGCCGAGCTCAGTCGGGAAGAACTGTTGGGCGGGTTCGTGCCCGGCCGGTGGGTGCAGGGGGGCACGTACCTCGTGCAGGTGGAGACGGAGGCCGGCACCGAAGTGGTGCGCGGGGCGGTGGTCCGCTGATCAGGCGGACAGGCCGATGGCCACGGAGGTCATCGTGATGGAGCCGCCGACCGCGTGGTCGTTGAAGAGCTCGAGGGACTCGCCGGGCTGCTGCATGCCCAGGACGTAGAGCAGGGGCAGGTAGTGTTCAGCGGTTGGGATGGCGAGGCGCAGGGCGTGGTCGGACCGGGTGGGCGCTGCGATGAGCGAACCGTGATCGCCGCCGAGGATCCAGCCGTTGAGTTGGGCGTGCGCCGTGGCGGCCCAGTGGTGGGTGTAGCCGACGTCGTTGAGGTGCTGCCATGCGATTTGGCCCAGGTTGTGGACCAAATTTCCACTGCCCACCACCAGCACGCCGCGCCGCCGCAAATCCGTCAGCTGCTGCGCCAATGCGTAGTGCGCCGCCGCGTCCATCCGGCGGTCCAAACTCAGCTGCAAGACCGGGACGTCCGCCTTCGGAAAGATGTGCTTCAAGACGCTCCACGTGCCGTGGTCGAGCCCCCATTCCTCGTCGAGGGCAACCTGTCCGGGCAGCCCCTGCGCGATGTGAGCCGCGAGCCCCGGATGGCCGGGTGCTGGGTACTGGATTTCGTAGAGTTCGGCCGGAAAGCCGCCGAAGTCGTGGATGGTCCGCGGCTGGGACATGGCGGTGATGCGCGTGCCCACCGTCTCCCAGTGCGCCGAGATGCAGAGGACGGCTTGGGGCGTGATGTTCAGCCGCTGCGCCAAGGCGCGCCAGCCCTCCACGAACCGGTTTTCCTCCACCGCATTCATGGGGCTGCCGTGCCCGAAGAACAGGGCGGGCAACGGGTCCGTCGGGGGCAACACCGCTCCGAGCCGTTGCAACGCCGCACCCCATGCCGACGAACTCCCGCCGAGGGCGCCCAATCCCAGCAACTTGAAGAAGTCCTTCCGGTTCATGGCCATTAAGATGCAGCGCTGCGGCGGCGTTGAAGTTCGGCGCGCAGCAGGGTGAGCTCGCGCGAGGTTTGGCCCGCAACCGACGTGTTCTCCTCCGCGCGCCGAATAAGATACGGAATCGCCTCGCGGATCGGCCCATACGGCACGTACTTCGCCACGTTGAAGCCGTGCGCCGCCAAGTTGAAACTGATGGGGTCGCTCATGCCGAGCAACTGCGCGAACCACACCCGGTCGTCATCCGCCGCCACACCCGCCTCGGCCATCAAGTCACACAGCAAGCCGTTGCTCTCCACGTTGTGGCTCCCGCTGCACACGCTCACCCGGTCGAGGTGGTCGATGCACCAGCGCAAAGCGGCGTCGTAATCGCGGTCGCTCGCGGCCTTGTTCGGCTGGATGGGCGAAGGGCGGCCTTCTTCTGCCGCGCGCTCCCGCTCCTTTTCCATGTACGCCCCACGCACGAGTTTCACACCCAGCTGCCACCCCTCGCTCGCCGCTTGTTCTGTCAGCTGCTGCAAGTAGGCCAAACGATCATGTCGGTACAACTGCACCGTATTGAACACGACCGCCCGCTCCCCATTGTGCCGCCGCATTTCGGCCTCGGCCAACGCATCGATGGCTTCCTGGAACCACGTTTCCTCGGCGTCGATGAACACGCGTCCCCCCGTTTCTGCCGCCGCCGCACACAACGCGCTCACCCGCGCTTTCACCCGTTCAAACGCCGCCGGGTCGCTCGCCGGGTCTTTTAGCACCGTCGTCGGCGCCACCCCGCTGACCTTGAACACGCTGAACGCGTGCCGCGCATCGCCCGCCGCCTCCCGGATGTTCGCCAGGATTTCGTCGCGCGTGGCGTCCAACTCCCGCTCGCCCTCCTTCCCTTCCGCGCTGTAATCGAGGATGGTGTGCACCCGCCCCGCATGCAGCTTCGCCACGGTGGCTTCCGAATCAGCGATGGATTCCCCGCCGCAAAAGTGGGCGTAAATCGTCGGCCGGATGGCCCACCCGACCGGAATCCGCAGCGCCAGGGCCGCTTGCATCAAGACCTTCCCGAAGCGGACAAGCGTGGGGTTGCCCACGGTTTGGAACAGCAGCAGGGCTTTGCGCAACTCGCCATCACTGAGGTGGCTGAACGCTTGTTCGGTGTTGTTGAAATCGGGTCGCATAGCAGTGCCTGCAAAGATACTCCGTCGACCCCCGTCTCGGTGTTGTCAGCAAAACGCGAGGCCCGCTGTCATGTTATTGCTATAAATTTGCACCATGCTCAAGCGCGGATGTTTGGTGGCGGTTTGGATGGTGGCGGTTTTGCCGAACTGCGTGGCGACAACGGATGGTCGGACGCTGCCGGAGCGGTGGTGGCAATTTGCTCGGGATCCCGAGGTCCGTGACCTGATTTTCAATGAAGACATTCCGCCTGAGTTGCGGAAAAAAAGTCCGGCCACGTGGGACACGCACCTGCACCGATCGCCGGAGGGGGAAGTTGCGATTTGGTATTCTGGCGATTTCGGATTCGTGTCGTTCGGAACGGACTCCCTCCTCAACCTGAGCAAAAGCCCCAACCGAGGCTGGAATTTCAATGCCTTTCCCTACTTCCACGAAGGCCAGTTCCATTTGGTCGGGGGGTATGGCTTCTGGCGGGGCCACGCGGATGACGTCGTGTTTTTGGAAACGCGGGGGGAGTGGGAACGGGTGGGCCATTCGGAAGGGCTGCCGACGTTGGAGCATCCGGCAAGCCACTTTTCGTTCCGCTTGGCATCGGGTGAAATTGGGCGATTGGATTGGACGGTCACAGCGGAATACCCGGACTGTACGGGCTTGATTTGGATGGCCCCAGCGGGTGGGGGAACGTGGTCGCCGAGCTGGGAGATTCCGCCATTGACGGGGGCGGCGTTGGTTATTCAGACGTATGATTTGGCCGATCACCTCCTCCTGTGCATGCACAACGGCGGGGTCATCGTGGTGGAGAAGGCGCGCATGCGCTGCAAGGTGGTGCTGCACAGCGCGGACTGGATGAGGTTCCGGGAGCGCCAGCGGGACGTGGATTGCACCGTTCATTTCACGGACCGCGTGGAGTTTTGGGCGGGCACCAATTTGCTGGCCACTCTGGACGTGGACGCGCTCTTAGGCCAAATCCCGAACACCCCGTGGCAGACCTTCGCCACCCCCACCGATCCCGCTACCTGGACTGCCACCGCGGTTCCCGAATCCCCGTGGTCCCCATGGCTCGTCGCAGCCTTGGGCATTCCGGTGTTCTTCGCTGGCCTGGCCCTCGGGATGCGTGGCCGCCGCAAGCGGAAAGCCGGAATCGAGACCATGGAATT
>CBFHPD010000116.1:0-3128 GCA_965657495.1 uncultured Flavobacteriales bacterium | reverse complement strand
GTCGTGTCGCAGCCACCGGCTCCCGACCCGTTGGAATTCGGTCCACCGCGCCGGCCCTTCGATGCGGTACCACACCGCCCCGCCTTGCAACTTCCGAAACACCGGGTACTGAATCGCTCCTTCCATGCGGTGAAGTTCTGTGCCTTGGGCCCTGCATTTGCCTCGGGTGCGCCGTATTTTTGAACAAATTCCCTTGAGCATGTCCCCTGATTTGGCCCAAGCTGAAGCCCTGCTGAAAGCCCAGTCGTGGCAAGCGGCGCACGATGCGTTCCAAGCGCTGGTCGAAGGTGGTTCCGAAAGCCAAAACCCAGACGCAGTGCACGATTTCGCCATCTGCTGCTTCTACCTCAACGACCTCGACCGCGCCCTGACGCTGCTCGATCGCGCCGTCGAACTGCAACCCGATTACAGCTACCGCTACGCCTCGCGCGCCTGGATGCGGGCGGCGGCTAAACGCATCCACGATGCCATCGCCGACTACAAGCGCGCCATCGAACTCGACCCGGAGGACGCCGTCGCCCACAACAACCTCGGTTTGCTCGAAGAACAGCTCGGATACCAACAACAAGCCCAAGAGCGTTACCAAGTGGCGGACACCTTGCAGGGCATTTTTCGCGAAAACGGCCTCGAGAGCGAGCGGCCCCAACCAGCGGTGCCGGCCGAGCAACCTGTGACCGCCAAGCCCACCACCACCGCCGGTATGATGTGGTGGGCCTTCAGCACCGCAGCCGGCCGCACCGCGTTTTTCAATTTTCTAAAAAACGGATTGAAATCCAACAAATAATCCGGTAGCTTCGGGTCATGGACCACCCCACCTTCCTTCACGCCGTCGCTGCCCATGTCCTCGAAGCACATGCGCCCCGCGAGGTGACCGTTGTCTTGCCCAGCCAGCGGGCGGCGCGCCGGTTTCACGCCATTTACGCAGAACTCCGGGGGGGCGGGCCGGGCTGGCTGCCCGCCACCGACACGCTGAACGGGCTGCTCCTGAAGGCGACGGGGTTGAGCCCGGTGTCGGGGATGGAAGCCATGGCGCGGCTGTACCTGGCGCACAAGGAAGTGCCGTGGGAAGGCGAAGTGGGGGGATTCGCGTCGTTTTTGCAGTGGGGACGTTTGGCCTTGCAAGATTTCAACGAGCTCGACCAATACCTGTGCGACGTGGACAAAGTGCTCGTCAACTTGTGCAACATCAAGGACTTGGAGCATTGGAACCTCGGGCAAGACGAGCTGAGCGATGCCCAGAAACGGTACCTCGCGCAGTACATGCGGCTGAACCCACTTTACCATGCGTTTCACGCGGGGATGGCGGCGGACGGCGTGGGAACCGGCGGGGCGATTGCCCGGCAGGCGGCAGCTTCGGGGCGGATTGACGGGTTTGGGCACGTGGTGCTCGCGGGCATGAGCGCCTTGACGCCGGCGGAGATGACGTACCTGAAGCGGCTGCAGAAGGCGGAGCGGCTGACCGTGTTCGCGGATGCGGATGTGGCGTACGTGCAGCCGGGGTGGGAAGCGGGGGAATTCATCGCGGAGCAGCAGGCGCATTTGCCCTTGAAGCCGTTGAGCAACCGCTTGGGCCAAACCCCGCCGCGACTCAAATTCGTGGGATGCAGCACCCAAGTGTTTGAATCCCAGTATGTCCGGTCAGCGTTGCACGAGCGCATCGGCGCCGGCGACCGGTTGGACGACACCGCTGTAGTGCTGCCCGATGGCAAGACGCTCTCGCTGCTGATGCAGAGCCTGGACTTGGGGGAAGGACGGGTGAATGTGACGATGGGCTTGGCGTGGACGGAGAGTCCGGTGGCCGACTTCTTCGAGCAGGTCATGCGGATGGTCCTCCGGCCGGGGACGCAGTGGCGGCACGACGAGGTGCGGGCGCTGCTTTCGCACCCGGTGGCGAAGGCTTTGGGGGGAGCGGATTTGCCGGTGGATGCAGCGCGCTTCTTGGGGCAGCTGGCGCGGCGGCACTGGGTGTGGATCGGGGGCAAGGACGTGGCGGCACTGAAGGAGGGGCCGGTGAAGGCCTTGTTGACGCGGCTGGCCGCGTTGCGGGTGGCGGAACCGGGGGCGTTCTTGGCGGCGTTGGAAGCGTGGTGTGGGGAGGTCCAGCGGGCGCTCGATGAGCGGGGCGACGCCGTGGATGCATGGGTGCGGGCATCGTGGAGGCCGGTGGTGGAGGCCGTGGGGACGTGCGCGCGGTTTCAGGCGAAGCATGGGGTGTTTGAAGGGTTGAGGGACGTGCGGGATTTGGTCTTTCAAGTGCTGAATCAGGCGCGCATCGACCTCCGGGGTGAGCCGGAAAAAGGGCTGCAAGTCATGGGCATCATCGAGACGCGGGCGCTTGATTTCAAACGGGTTATCGTGCTCGACTGCAACGAAGGGACGCTGCCCAAATCCAGCCGTTTCGAGAGCTTCATCCCCTTCGACCTGCGGGCGTCCCTGGGCCTGCCTTCGCGGCACCGTCGGGAAGCGATCTATGCGCATTACCTCTACCGGCTGCTGAACCGGGCGGAGGAGGTGGTGCTGGTGTACCGCAAGGACGACGAGGAAAACGAGCCAAGCCGGTATTTGAAGCAATTGGAGCAGGCGTTTCAGCCCGGAGGGCGGCCCCTTGCGGTTGAGCACGAGGTGCTGGAATCGGCGCTGCCTGAGCAACGGCCGGAGATCCCGCAACTGGCTTGGTCGGCGTTCGCGGAAGCGCGCGCGCGGGAGTGGGCGCAGCACGGCATGAGCCCGTCCGCCCTGAACACCCTGCTGCAATGCCCCCGGAATTTCTACTACCAGTACATCCTGCAGATGCGGGAGCCGGAGGTGGTGGAGGAAGCGATGACTTCTTCGCAGTTTGGTTCGGTGGTGCACCAGGTGTTCGAGGAGGGCCTGAAGCGCGCGGTCAACCGGCCGGTCACCGTGGAGGATTTGCAGGGGGTGACGGCAGCGATGGGCGGGCTGTTGGACGAGGCCGTGGCCAAATATTACAACCCGCAATTGATGCTGTTGGGCGAAAACCGAATTTGGCGCCAACTCGCCGAAGAAACGGTGGCGGCCCTCGTCAAGCAAGAAATCGCGGAACTCGAAAGCGGGGCACAGCGCACCCTGCGCGGGCTGGAAATTGCCCTCCGCGCGGAATTCGAACT
>CBFHPD010000115.1:0-1986 GCA_965657495.1 uncultured Flavobacteriales bacterium | reverse complement strand
CACTCGGGATGCGCGGCGTGCAGGTGCTCCCGCTGCTCCGCGTGGGTGCAGCCGTGCTGGGCGTGGGCTGCTGCCGCAGCCCAGACCATCGCAATAAGTACCATCCCGATTTTTCTCATGCCACTCACTGTTTCGTCGCTCGAGACAGGAGGCCTGGCCTGCGGGCGCGGATGGAAGATAGGGAATTCCTGACGGCGTGGCGTAACTTGTTGGGCATGAAAGCCCTGCTCCTCGCTGCCTTGACATTCCCGCTGCTCGCTTTGGGCCAAAGCTATCCCTGCCAAGACCTGACGCAAGTGGACTTCGGCGATTGCGGCACGCCCCTCGGCTATGCGAGCATCAACGGCCTCTGTACCCTCGTTTCCGGCTGCATGTCCTACGCCGGCGGCATCGACTACGCGGCGGCCATCCACGGCACCCTCTTCGCTTGCGAGCGCGCCTGCGATCCCGACGCCTGCATCTCGGAAGCCATGCTCGCCAGCGGCCTGGTCGTAGAATGCGAAGCCGTCCTCGACCCCGTATGCGGATGCGACGGCATCACCTACGACAACGCCTGCATGGCCGAATATTGGTATGGGGTAATCGACTGGACGCCCGGCCCGTGCCCCATCCCCGGCTGCACCTACCCGAGCAGTTCGAACTACAACCCGGCCGCCACCCTCGACGACGGCTCCTGCGACCAAATGTGTTGGGAAGTCACGTGCATCGGCGACCTCAACGAGGACGGTGCGCGCTCGACCGCGGATTTGATGCTGTTTCTGGGTGTCTTCGGACTTCCTTGTGATTAATGGGGTAACGCAGTTGATCTAAGTCAATCAATTGTTGACCGGCGATGAAGCCGAAAGTTAAACTGCGCCGCGCTGTCCGGCGATTCGGGCGCTCTCTCGCGCGCCGGCCGCGAGGGCTTCGGCGGGTTGAAGGCCGTTGCCGAGGGCCACGAGCAGGCCGTCCAGGAAGGCGTCGCCGCCGACGCCCATGGTCGCGAGGAATCCGGCGCTTTCGGACAGGCTGCTGAGGCTGAAAATCCGTGGGGCGGAATAGATGATGGCGTTGATGCTGCTGACCTGGTTGAACACGGAGAACGCGATGGCGAGCAGCACGCTGAACCGGAGTTGCGGCGTGAGGATGCGCTCGTTCACGGCCGGAGCATTGCGAATGGCCAGCCAGCGCGGGCTTTCAGGCAGCATGAGGGCCAAACCCAAAAACGCCGCCGCAGGCACCGCCTCCACCCCCAACATCCACCGCCACCCCGCCCCCTGCAACAGGAAGTTGCTCACGTACGCCATCAAGATCCCGAGGACGACGTTGAATTGGAAGAGGGCGACCATTTGGCCCCGCTTCTCCGCCGGGGCAATCTCCGTGATGTACGTCGGCCCCACCACGCTGCTCGCTCCCACGCCCAACCCGCCCAGCAACCGGAACGCCACGAACGCGCCCCACGACGCCGTCAACGCGTTCCCCAATGCACTCACCAAGTACAACGCCCCGATCACGGCCAGCGCCCGCTTCCGCCCCAGCCGGTCCCCAAAAGGCCCACCCAGCACCGTCCCCACAAAAGTCCCCAGCAACGCCGTCGCCACCGTCACCCCCTGTCACCACGCGTCCAGCTCCCACAGCTCCTGAATGGCCTGTTCGGCCCCACTGATCACGGCCGTTTCAAAACCAAAAAGGAATCCCCCCAGCGCCGCCGTCAACGACCACGCTCAAAGTTTGCGTGCGTTCATTCCCGGAAAGTAGGTCGAACGGGTGAGTCCGTAAACGAATTGGGATAGTGTTATCAGTGACTATCATCAAAACAAGAACCAGTTATTGAAAAAAAAAATGATGTCATGTGAAGGGTACGTCGCTCGATTCAGTTTCTCAACAAATCCATTTTTCACATGAAAGAATCGCACTGTTCATTGCCGTAGACAAGTGTTGGAGATCTTTTCGCAGGTCATCCATCATTTGTAGCCACAATGATGGATATTTGATTCATGGCCTTTG
>CBFHPD010000114.1:0-1942 GCA_965657495.1 uncultured Flavobacteriales bacterium | reverse complement strand
CCACGAGGTGGTGTGGGCGGGAACGGCCACGGCCGGGGCGTGGAAGAGCACTGACCACGGGGCGCATTGGGAGCTCATGACCCGCGATTTGCCCATCAACAGCGTGTACAGCGTGGCCATCGACCCTAGCGATGCCCAACGCGTGTGGATCGGAGAGGGCAACGGGCGGCTCTGGCGCACCGAAAACGGGGGCACCAACTGGACTTCCCTCGGCTCCACGCCCTTCCAAAACACCGACCGTTGGTTCCGCGAGCTCTACCTCGATCCGTCCGGCCGACTGTGGTGCGCTACCAACAACGGCCTGTGGTACTCCAATGACAATGGCGAAACCGTGCTCCTCGCACAAGCGGGCGAGTACATGGAAATCGTGGCGCACCCCACCGACCCGTCCATCCTGTACACCCTGCGCCTGAGCGGTGACAACACGACCTTCCTGCGCAGCACCGACGGCGGGACCACCTTCAACACGGCAGGGGAGGGCCTGGCGGTCGCCACGCCCGGCCACGCCCAGCGCCGCTCCGAGCTCGCCGTCACCCCGGCCGCCCCCGACCGCGTGACCATCCTCGCCGCCGGCTCCACCCCCGAAGGCGGCGGCCTCTACGGCTATTACACCAGTTCCGACGCCGGCCTCACCTTCGAGGCCGCCTGCTGCGGCGATGCCCCCGGCGGCCCTTACGCAGCCGACACCAACCCCAACCTCCTCGGATGGAGCGAAGACGGCTCCGGCGAAGGCGGCCAGTTCTACTACGACCTCGCCCTCGATGTCAGTCCCACCGATCCGGACCGCCAATTCGCGGCCGGCATCAATGTTTGGCGCACCCTCACCGGCGGCGCCTCTTGGTCCCTCAACGCCCATTGGGTCACCTGGGCCGGTGAATTCACCCACGACCGGTACACCCACGCCGACGTCCACGACGTGGCCTTCTTCACCCGGCCAGACGGCACGGTCGACCTCTGGGTGGCCTCCGACGGCGGCCTCCACTACTCGGCGGACCAAGGCGACCACTTCGAACCCCGCATGTACGGCATCCACGGCACGGACTTTTGGGGATGGCAATCCGGCTGGCGCGCGTCCGAGGTCATGGTCGGCGGCACGTACCACAACGGCACCCTCATCCGCAACGGCGACCTCTACCACTACGGCGCGGACAGCGACACGTCCGGCGGCTGGCTCGCCGAACTCGCGGGCGACAACTACCGCGGCTTCGTCCACCCGGCCGACGGCACCCGTGGCTACCACGATGGCGGCGCCTTCGCCTACAGCGACGACCGCTTCACCCGCATCGGCTCCCGCCCGTTCGACGGCTCGAAGAAGCCCAACACCGGCTACGGTTACGGCGATTACGGCAACCTTGAGTGGGATCCGCGGTGCGCGGAGTGCTTCTACTCGCCGGTGGGTTCGGAGCTGTGGAAGACGGAAGATGGGGGCGCGGGTTGGTCGTTGGTCCACGATTTTGGCGGGGATAAAATCATCTCCGTGCAAGTGGCCCCACGCCACCCCGAGCACATCTACGTCAGCCACAAGAACAGCGGCTCGAACTGGCGGATGCACCACTCGGCCGATGGCGGTGCGACGTGGGAGAACATCTCGCTGAACACCATCGAAAGCGGCGGGAACGCCAACAAGCCGATTTACATGGAGGTGGACGGCGTGGACCCGTTGCGGGTTTGGGCCATCCTCATCGGCAACCAAGCCGGCCATAAGGTGTTCGAGTCGCTCAACGGCGGGGTGGATTGGACGGATCGGACGACGGCAGCCCTCGACGGTGAGCGTGTGGTGTCCATCGCCCACCAGCGCGGTGTGCCCGGCGCCCTGTACATCGGCACCACCCGTACGGTGTACTACACCGACGACAGCTTGGACGATTGGGTCTTGTACGCGACCGATTTGCCTGCCTCCACCGCCGCGGTGTTCTTGCAACCGAATTACTGCGGGGGCACC
>CBFHPD010000113.1:0-5956 GCA_965657495.1 uncultured Flavobacteriales bacterium | reverse complement strand
CTGGGGGCCTTCACCTTCGCGCTGGTCACGCTGTTGGCACTGCTGGGCTTGATTTTCTACCAACGCGGCGGCCGGATCCAGGACATTGTTTTGGCCAAAACCAACACGACCGACATCCGCTCCGCCACCTTCATCGATTTCTTCTACGCCCTGACCCTCCTGTTCTTCAAGTACGACACCTTGGGCATTTGGGACGGCGGCATTCCGATGAGCACCACCTGGGTGTTCTTGGGCATGCTCGCCGGACGGGAAGTCGCGGTGCGCCTGCGCTTGAAGCTGAAAAACGGCGAGAACAGCCTTGCGCCGATGCTGTTCATGGACATCGGCAAGGCAGCCATCGGCCTGGTGATCAGCATCCTCTTGGTGGTGATGTTGTACCTCGCTGAGGGCCGGGAATTGACGCTGTTGTTCGGCTGATCAGTCGACCGTCAATAGGAAGTACTTCTTCTTGCCGCGCTGCAGGAGCAGCTGTTTGCCGTTGAGCAAGTCGTCGAGCTGGATGACGGCTTCTTCGCCCACCTTGTCCTTGTTCACGCTGATGCTGTTTTCCTTGAGGGCGCGCCGGGCCTCGCCCTTGCTGGGCAGGAAGCCGGACAGGTCGGTGAGGACTTCGATGATGGGCGCGCCTGCTGAGAGAGCATCGCGCGAAACGGTCGCCTGGGGGACGCCAGAGAAGACGCTGAGGAATTCGGATTCGGGCAGCGCGGACAGGTGGGAGCGGGTGCTCTTGCCAAACAAGATGTTCGACGCGGCGAGGGCGGTTTCGAGGTCTTCGGCGCTGTGAACGCGGGTGGTCACATCGGCTGCGAGGGCCTTCTGCATGGCGCGCGCACCGGGATCCGCTGCATGCTCGGCTTCGATGGCCTCGATTTCTTCCCGGGTTTTCAGCGTGAAGATGCGCAGGTATTTCGCGGCATCCTCATCGGCAGCATTGATCCAGTACTGGTAGAACTGGTAAGCGGAGGTGCGCTTTTTATCGAGCCAAATGTTGCCCCCCTCGCTCTTGCCAAACTTCGACCCATCCGCCTTTTTGATGAGCGGCGCGGTCACCGCAAAGGCCTGTCCGCCGCCCATGCGGCGGATGAGCTCGGTGCCGGTGGTGATGTTGCCCCACTGGTCGCTGCCGCCCATTTGGACCAAGCACTGCTTCTCCTTCCAAAGGTGGTAGAAATCGTAGCCCTGCACGAGTTGGTAAGAGAACTCGGTGAAGCTCATGCCCGACTCGAGCCGGTTCTTCACGCTGTCCTTCGCCATCATGTAATTCACGGTGATGTGCTTGCCCACTTCGCGGATGAAGTCGAGGAAATGCCATTCCTTGAACCAGTCGTAGTTGTTGACGACTTCGGCTGCATTCGTTCCGGTGAAGTCCAGGAACTTCTCGAGCTGGGCTTGCTGTCCTGCCAAATTCCGCTGCAGCGTGTCCAAATCCAGCAACTGCCGCTCCGCCGTCTTGCCGCTCGGATCGCCCACCATTCCTGTGGCCCCGCCAACGAGCGCAATGGGCTTGTGCCCGGCGCGCTGCCAGTGCACGAGCAGCATGACGGGCACGAGGTTGCCGATGTGCAGCGAATCCGCCGTGGGGTCAAAGCCCACGTAGCCGGCCGTGCTGCCATTTTCCAGTTGCTCCTTCAATCCCGGCATCTTGTCGTGCAACATCCCGCGCCATTCCAATTCGCTCAGAAAATCCATCGGTCAAGGTTTATCGTCTGCAAAGATACGGCCGGCGCCGGTCACAGCAGGGGCAAGGCCGTCTCGAGTTGCACCGAGCGCGAGCCTTTCAACAATACGGTCCGGCTGCTAACCCAAGCGCTGTCGAGGGCTTCAATCAACGCCTTCGGGCCGTCGAAGCTCAAACCGCCATCCGTTCGCTCCAATGCAGCAAAGGCCGGCCCCACGGTCCACGTGTCCAGTCCCAATTCAAGCGCCAAGTCCAAGATCCGCCGGTGTTCCGACGCGGTGTATTCGCCCAATTCGGCCATGTCGCCGAGGATCGCGAGCGGTGCGTTGTGCTGTTGCGCCGCGAAGTTGCGAAGCGCCGATTCCATGGAAGACGGATTGGCGTTGTAAGCGTCGAGCAGCACCCGGTTGTGGGGCGTCACGACCCATTGCGAGCGGTTGTTTGTGGGGTGGTACGATGCGACGCCCGCGAGGCCTTCCGCCCATGTCACACCGAGGTGGGCGCCGACGGTGAGTGCAGCGAGTGCGTTGTCGAGGTTGTAGGCGCCATCCATGTGAAGGGCATGTGGCCCGGTCGTCCCCTCAGCCGTGTGCAACAGGAAGGCAGACGGTGCATCCCAGTCGGGGGGCAGGTCACTCAGGCCGGTGGCATGGGGCAGGTGATCGGGGGTGCCAAAGAGCGTTCGGGTTTGGCCTTCCGATACTTCCAACAACACCGGCTGCTGGGCGTGCACAAACACCCGCCCTTCCGGCCGCCCCGCGATGAATTGGAACAGCTCCCGCTTCCCCCGCTTCACGCCCTCAGGCCCGCCAAATCCCTCCAGGTGCGCCAACCCGATGTTTGTTATCAGCCCCAAATCCGGCTCAGCAATCTCCGCGAGCTCCCGGATCTCGCCGACGTGGTTCGCCCCCATCTCGATGATGGCGACCTCGGCATCAACCGGAATGGACAGCAGCGTGAGCGGCACGCCGATGTGGTTGTTCAGGTTGCCCCGGGTGGCGTGGGCGCGGTATTTTGTCCGCAACACCGCATGCAGCAACTCCTTCGTCGTCGTCTTGCCATTCGAACCGGTCAGCCCGATGACGTGCCCTTGCATCCGCCGCCGGTGCGCACGGGCCAAATCCTGCAACGCCCCCAACCCATCTTCCACCCACAACATCCCCGGCGCTCCCGCCAACGCCACATCGTCCACCACGGCCCTCGCCGCTCCGGCATCCAGTGCCGCCTGGGCATAGGCATTCCCGTCAAACCGCTCCCCCTTCAGGGCAAAGTACAGGTCGCCTTCCCGCACGTGGCGGCTGTCTGTACAAATGCGGTGGCCCGCATCAAACAGGCGCAACAGCGCGTCGGTGGAGGTATGCTTCGTTCCCATGATTGCAAAGAAAACGCCCTGCCATCGGAAGATGCAGGGCGTTTGAAAAGATTGTGAGACCGGAGCCGTGGATCACAGGCCGGCAGGGCTGCCGACCCGGTCCATGGCGCACCGGAAGCCGATGCTTGCTGAACTCTTGTTTTGGTCGAGGTAACGGCGGCTGCCAGGGCTGATCCAGTAAATCCGGTCGTCCCATCCGCCTCCCTTGTAAACCCGCGACTCGTTGGTAATCAACGAGGTTTCGCCGTAGTTGTACATGCGGCTTTCGTTGCCTTCCGCTTCGGACGGGCGGTTGTAGAGCAACGACGATTGCACGTCCCCGTCGAGGTAGTCGATGTTGTCCGCCACGCGGTAGTTGTTCCGATCCAAGTTCTCTTCGGCGGTTTCGCGGCGGTAACGCAGCTTACCCGGCAACGCCAAGATGTTTTCCGAGAAGAAACTGCGCAAGTCCGCTGCGATCCACGCCTCGCTGCCTTCGATGAAGTCGCGCAGGGCATCCTCCATCATCAGGTTGCCCTCTTCCTCCCGCTTCACTTTCAATTCCTCCTGTGCGTTGTCAATGGCCGTGAGTACGTTGTCAATCAGGTTGCGGTCTTCGTCGTTCAACGAGGCTGCCGCCTGCTTTTGATACGCGATGATGTCTGCTTCGATTTGGTCGATGTCGTACACCACGTAGTCGTATTTGTCGTACACGTTGCCTTCTGCGTCGAGTACCTTGGTTTCGTAAACGTTACCACGGAAGGGGCGGAATTCTGCAGCGTCCATGTGGTTGAGCGGACGGTAGACATCCATGCACCATTCGCTCACATTGCCGGCCATGTTGTACAATCCGTAGTCGTTCGGTGCATAGGCACGAACCGGTGCGGTGATGTCTGCGTTGTCGTTCAACGACGTCTCGCCATTGGCAGAACGTCCGGCGACCCCCATGTAGTCACCGCGACCGCGGACGAAGTTGGCGTTCATGTCACCCGTGTAACGCTTCGGTGCGCCGGGTACCCGGTTTTGTCGGGTGTTGTCGTTCCGAGTGTAGTGCCCGTTCCACGGGTAGGTGCGCCGGTCAGAAATGAGTTCTTCGTTGCTGTTGCCGATGAGGGCCAAGGCAGCGTACTCCCACTCCGCTTCCGTGGGGAGGCGGTAGTTCGGCAACAAAATGCCATCCGTCATGCGTACGCTGCGTGTGCCCGCGCCATTGGGGTTGAAGTCGATCATGGCGCCGCGATCGCCGGCTTCCGGCACGTACTGGAAATTCAGGTAGCTCTCGGTGGTGAAGTGCTCGTCGTCGATTTGACCGAGTGGGTTGTGGGCGATGATGCCTTCGCGGACCAAAATCTGTTCGTTCACCCGATCCGAGCGCCACTTACAAAAGTCGTTCGCTTGCACCCACGAGACGCCCACCACGGGGTATTCGCGGTAAGAGGGGTGGCGCAGGTAGTAGTTGACGTAGTTTTCGTTGAACCCCAATTTGTCCCGCCAAGAAGCCGTGTCGGGCAGCGCGCGGTCCACGATTTCAGGATACGAACTTCCGTAAATCCGCTGGAGCCAATACATGTATTCAATCCACGCACCATTCGTGACTTCGGTTTCGTCCATATAGAAGGAAGAGACCGTCACGCGGCGGGGCATGTTGTCCCAAGAGAACATCAGGTCGTCTTCAACCTGTCCCATGGTGAACGTTCCGCCTTGGATGAAAATCAGTCCGGGACCGGTCTGCTGTTCAGGTGCGAAACTTTTTTCAAAACCGCCATTGGATGGGTCGTTGTACGCCCAACCCGTAACTCCAGAGCGCTCTTTCACGCAACCGCTCAGGACGAATGCTGAAAATGCTGCTGCGAGCATGAAGGGTGTGGTGGGTTTCCAAGTCATGATGAAGGAGGGTTTCTTTTCTTGCGTTGTCAAAGCTGTACTTACGAAAAGTCCGTGCACAGGGTTGCCATTCAGGGGAATGTACTGAGGAGAACTAGAACGCAGGGCATTTTATTGCCCGGAACTTGGAGCGCTTGTTCCGGCAGTCGAACTGAATGGTCATGCTGATTTCGTGGGCGCCTCCCGTGGCCGGGGTCAATTCCGATACGGTGATGTCGTAGCTGTAGCCAAACCGGATGACATCGGATTCGATGCCCACCGTGGCGATGAAGGCATCGCGGTAGTCGGTGAACAAAATGCCCCGGTACCACACGCCGCCCACGAGCGGGCCTTTCTTGACGTACACACCGAGGTTCAACTGGCGGAATTCGCCCTGCTGGCGGAGCAGGAAGTTGGGCGAAATGGTCGCTTCAACGCCCTTCACACTGCGCTGAAGCGGAAGGACCGCGCCACCGTGGATCGTATACTTCATGGGCAGACGGCTCGTGCCGATGACGAGCGATTCGTTGGGCTCATTCAAGTGGTGCACCGCCAACCCGAAGTAGTATTTGTCGCTGAAACCGATCAACCCCGTGCTGAAATCAACAGCTTTAACCATCTCACCCCGCGGAATGTCTTGGGTCTCGTAAATGAAGCCCCGCCGGGGGTCAATCATGTCGCCGAAGGTCAACCGGCTCCAATCCAAAGCCTTCTGCATGTAGCCCACCTGCAGGGCTGCCTTGATGGAAAACTTCCGGGTGATGGCTTGTTGGTAGCTGTAAATGCCGCTGACCGTAGTGGTGGTGAGCGTGCCTTGTCCCGCTTGGTCGTTGAGGACGATGAGCCCGAGTCCACCTTGGATGGATTCGACGTGCTGGTCGTAAGAGGCGGCCGTGGTCACGAAGTTGCCACTCATGGCGGGCCACTGGTTGCGGTAAGCCATCGTGAGACGGGGACACCGCTCCGAGCCCGCAAACGCGGGGTTCAGGTAAAGCGGGTTCGCGTAGTACTGGGTGAACTCGGGGTCCTGGGCGAGCGCGGTTTCAGGCGCGAACAATCCCAAG
>CBFHPD010000112.1:0-24202 GCA_965657495.1 uncultured Flavobacteriales bacterium | reverse complement strand
GCCCCAGAGGATGAACACGCGGGGACCCGCGGCATCCGCTAGCCCCTTTACAACGGCCGAAGTCAGGGCTTCCCACCCCTGCTTGCGGTGGGCACCGGCTCGGCCCTCGGCCACCGTCAGCACGGCGTTGAGCAACAACACGCCTTGCACGGCCCAGCCGCTCAAAAGGCCTGCACCCGCCGGTTCTTCTCGCCAACGCGTCGCTGGTACGTCGGCTGCGAGCTCCTTCAATATGTTCCGCAACGACGGCGGCACCTTGACACCATGCTGCACGGAGAAGGCCAAACCGTGGGCCTGCCCCAGCCCGTGATAGGGGTCCTGGCCCAGCATGACCACGCGGGTGCCGGTGGGATGCACGTGTTTGAAGGCTTGAAACACGTGCTCGCGGGCGGGAAAGACCTCGGTTTGGCCCACCACCTCCGTCCACAACCGGTGGATGCGCGCGCCGTCCTCGGGCGACAAACCCGGGCTCACCAACTCGGCCCAAGGACCGCCCAATGCTTCCTGCCATGTTTCCACGCGCGTAAATTAAGCAAAACCTCTCCTGCTTTTCGACGAAAATGTCCACACCTCCCGCGGAAAAACCTCCCGAATTCCCTCGGATTTTCCGTGCAGTTCAGCGATTCGGTGGGTACTTTTGCACCTTCCCAATGCTACCAGCCCGTGCTGACCCCACCTGAATCCCCCGCCTCCCCCATGCCGGTCAAGTCGTCGAAAACGCTCTACCACTACCAAGAATCCGCCATCGACAAGTTGATGACGCGCATGCGGAAATTCCCGGAGCACTACAACCTGCTCTTCCAACTTCCAACCGGCGGGGGCAAGACCGTTATCTTCTCCGAATTGACCCGCCGATTCATCGAGGAGACCGGCAAAAAGGTGTTGATCCTGACGCACCGCATCGAATTGTGTGGCCAAACCAGCCGCATGCTCAAGGAAATCGGAGTACCGAACAAAATCATCAACAGCAAGGTCAAGGAACTCGAGAAGGACCACGACCACGTGTGCTTCGTGGCGATGGTGGAGACCTTGAACAACCGGCTCAATGACGAGCGCATTGAGTTTGATCAATTGGGGTTGGTCATCATCGATGAGGCGCACTACAACAGCTTCCGCAAGTTGTTTGGCTATTTTGAAAACCAAATCATCCTCGGCGTCACGGCCACGCCACTGAGCAGCAACATCAAGCTGCCGCTCAAGGACAACTACAACGAGCTCATCGTGGGGGAGTCCATTAGTTCGCTTGTGGATCAGGGTTTTTTGGCCGAAGCCATCACCTACTCCTACGACGTCAACCTGCGCTCGCTCAAGGTGGGCATCAGCGGTGACTACACGGTCAGCAGCTCGGAACGCTTGTACGGCAACTACCTCATGCAAGAGAAGCTGCTGTACGCATATGAAGAGAAGGCGAAAGGAATGAAGACGCTCATCTTCAACAATGGCATCAACACGTCCAAACAGGTGCAGGCGATGTTCGCCGAAGAAGGCTACGAGTGCATGCACCTCGACAACACCCACAGCGAGAAAGAGCGGGAAGAAATCTTGACCTGGTTTGAAAACAAGCCGGACGCCATCCTCTCTTCCGTCTCCATTTTGACCACAGGCTTTGACTCCCCGTCGGTCGAAACCATCATTCTGAACCGGGCGACCAAGTCGTTGACCTTGTACCACCAAATGATTGGCCGCGGCTCGCGTGTGCTTCCGCACAAAAAGAAATTCAACGTCATCGACTTGGGCAACAACGCCCGGCGATTTGGGCTATGGGACACGCACATCAACTGGGCGGAGATCTTCAAAGCGCCCAATGCGTTCATCGAAGGACTCTACACGGACGAGGAAATCGAGGAGGAATTCGTGTACGAGTACGACGATGAAATCCTGAAGCGCCTCGAAGGGGGGCCTTCCATTGAGTTTGATGTGTCCGAAGCGTACATGGAAGTGACCCGAAACGGGGACCGTCCGAAGGTGGTCATCGACCAAAGCATCGCCCAGCACGTCGAGGTCATCCGCTACTTGTGCGCGGATTTTTGGGACGCATCTGATTTCGTCAAAACGATCGAGGGGGACATCAGTTTCCGGGTGAGGCAGTATGCCAAATGCATCGCCAAGACCACAGAAAACTACAAGAACTGGCTGCAAGAAGACTACACGCGCAAGCTCATGAGCGCATTGCGCCAAGCTTACGCGGACGACGAATGAACGCGGCTTAAGCTACGAATATGAATTCACGGCTGACGTTTATGAAGTCCCGGCGCGTGAGCAAGCGGGACGGCGTAATTTTCGGCCATGCCCGTTTCATCGGCTTTCTGGTCCCTTGAGCACGCCTATCAACTGGTGTTCATGGTGAGCGCGACCGGCGGAATTGTGCTTTGGACCATGCAGTGGCACCATGCCAAGCGGTTGCCGAAGCCATTTCCGGGTTGGTTGCATGCCTTGACGGGTGCGTATGCCGTGTTCGCGCTCGGCAATTGGTTGTGGTCTTGGAGCCCTGCCACGCGTTGGTTTGAAGCGGCTCCTTGGATGTTGGTGGCATCTTTGGGCTGCTTGGCGGTCATTCTACCGCTGCATCACCGCGGCATGCAACGCATACTCGGGCAGACCATTCCCACCTCGGACGGTCGGTTCATTGAGGAGATCATCCTGAGCCAAAGCCTGTCCCAGATTTCCAAAAACAAGGCCCTGCAGGATACGTTGCGCAAATCCAAGCGCGAGCACCTGCGCACGCAAATGAACCCGCATTTCCTGTTCAACGTGCTCACCGGCATCCAGCACCTCATCATGCAGGGCGATGCCGAGCGGGCCTCCGAACTTTTTCGGCGGTTTCGGCACTTGCTGATGCAGGGCTTCTTGTCCTCAGAGGACAACGTTGGTACCGTTGAGCAAGAATTGGAGCACGTGGAGAGCTACCTCGATTTGGAATCCATCCGGGTTTCAAACCGCATCAGTTGGGACATTGAAATCGACGCCGACCTCGATCCGGGCACTACGCCGTGTCCCTTGTTCATCGTGCAGCCTTTGGTTGAGAATGCGATTTGGCATGGCTTGGAAGGCGGAGCCACTGAGGCCCCACAGATTCGCATTGTGGTGCGGTGGGGCTTGGACGAGGATCTGGTCATTCAAGTGAGCGACAACGGCAAGGGCCTTCAAGCTTCATCCAAGGAGGGAGTGAAAAAGCACCAATCTCGAGGAACCAGCATCATCAAAGAGCGCCTCACGTTGTTGCGGCACGGGGGAAACCTGAGCGTCGAAGAACACCTGCCCCCGCCCCTGCTCAGCGGGGTGACGAGCACGTTGCGGCTGCGCAATTGGAAATCCCTGGCGCACCACGCGGCCGGGGCGTGATCAGAAGGGCAATCGCGGATCTGCGGCCGTACCAAGGGTGCCGCGCACACCGGCCTCAAACTTGAGCACGCCGGCCATGCCGATCATCGCGGCGTTGTCCGTGCAATAGGCAAAGGGCGGAACGTGGACCGCCCACCCCAAGGTCTCCTTGCGCTCGGTCAGCGCATTCCGCAGCCCTGAGTTCGCGCTCACGCCGCCTGCAATGGCCACTTCGCGGATGCCTGTTTGGGCGCACGCTGCTTCGAGTTTGTTCATCAAGATGCCGACAATGGTGTGCTGAACGGATGCACAGATGTCGTTCATCCGCTCGGTCACAAAGTGCGGATCCGCCGCGAGCTCCCGTTGCAGGAAGTGCAGGATTTGGGTCTTCAATCCGCTGAAGCTCATGTCCAATCCTTCGATCCGCGGGTGGGTGAAGGCAAAGGCCAAAGGGTCGCCGGCCTGGGCGTTGCGATCGATCAGTGGCCCGCCCGGGTAAGGGAGCCCCATGAGCTTGGCCACCTTGTCGAAGGCCTCACCGGCGGCGTCGTCGAGGGTGGTCCCGAGGACCTCCATGTGGTCAGGCGCATGCACCAAGACCAATTGGGTGTGCCCGCCGGATACCGTCAAACAGATGAACGGCAAATTGGGCGTTGGCCCCGGCTCCAAGAAATGCGCGAGCACGTGGGCGTGCATGTGGTGGACGGGCACGGTGGGAAGGCCGTGCGCCCATGCCCACGCTTTGGCGAAGGAGCTGCCGACCAACAAAGACCCCAGCAAACCGGGCCCTTGTGTGTACGCGACCCCATCCAAGTCGCTCGCCTCCACCCCCGCATCCTCGAGGGCTGCGGCTACCGTCGGAACGAGGTGCGCTGCGTGGGCCCGGGATGCCAATTCCGGCACCACCCCACCGAATTGCGCATGGACCGCTTGGTTCGCCACCCGATTCGACAAGACCTCCCGGTTACGGATTACCGCAACGCCGGTGTCGTCGCAAGAAGATTCAAAAGCAATCAGGGTCGGCATGCGTTCACAATTGAAAGGCAAATTTACACGGCGCTCCGCATCAAAACCCGTAATTTTTCGGCGTGAATCCATGGCGCTCTCAGTTGCTCCGATCCTTCGTCTACGCCCTCGCAGCCCTCGCGCTGCTTGGCGCGCTCGTGCACGTGCCCGCGGTTCAGCGGCCTTTGGTTTGTTGGTTGAGCAATTGGGCCACGGAGGCTTCGGGGCTCCAGGTTGACCTTGAGGGCATCGCCATCCGCTGGTGGAAAGGCCGTGTGGCGCTGGATGGCGTATCGGTGCGGAACCGGGAGGGGGAAGCGCTGGCGGACTTGGAAGCGTTGGAAATCGGAGGCGTTGTGCGCGTGGGGAACACATGGCATGTAAGCCAAATCGCTGCGCACAGCGGGCACGTTGACCTGCCCCTTTGGGTGGATTGGGCCGAGCAACAACCCGCTTCAACGGAGCCCGTGCAACTCCCCTCATTGGCCATCCACCAGCTGAACATCACCGAACTGCACCTGACCCTGCCCCCAGCATTCGCAGGAGGCGAGGCCGAATTGTCCTTGCGCGGCGGCACGGCCAAAGTAAACGGCCCCGCAGGAGAAGCAGGCTTCGAGGCGATTGACCTCTGCTGGGGAGCAGGCCAAACCGCCGCATTCACCCGCCCCGCCGGCAGCATCGCAGCATCCGGTTTGACCGCCCATTTCGCGGAGGACACCCTCCACGCCGAAATCGGTTCGCTCGAAGGGCTCGGTTGGGCCATTCATGGCCACCTCCGGTGGACAGGCGGGCCATGGCCGGTGGGTGCGACCGACCTGCACTGGCAATACGATGCTGCCTCGGGGAGCGCATTTTGGGAACGCGTGCTACCACCTGCCGTGGCGCCTTGGACCCAACTCCCCACCGGCGGACGCGCGGAAGTGGGCGACCACCGCGTGCAACTCAGCAGCGCCTATGTTTCAAAGGCAGTCAGCATCGAAGAGCCTTTCGCCTTCACGTGGGAGGACGGGGCCGACTGGCCGGTGGCGAATGGCGCGTTGCGCGTCCACCTCGATGCCGCCCGCACCCTCCCGGGGTTGGATACCCTCGGCATCCCGTGGCCCTTCATCGCGTCGTGGACCGGGCCCACGGCCGAGGTGGCACTCGCCGGCGGCTGGCTACGGCCGGCCTCGGTGCGCTTGGTGGCAGCTGGCTCCAAGCCCCTCTTGGAATTGGAACTTGGCGAGGCTTGGACCCGGGCGAATGGCCGCATCCGCGAGGTGCCGCTTGCAACGGCGGGGCGATTGGAGTCGGCTGAATTCCAAGCCGATGCGCCTGAAGGCTTGCTGAAACTTGCGGATTGGAACTGGACGATTGACGCGGCATTGAGGGGCAACGCGGCGCTCCCTGAACGGGTGGAGGCGCGTGGTGCAGTGCTGTGGCAGGAGGAGGCCGTGCGGGGGGATGTGCGGACGAGCGGGCGCGGGTTGCCTGCGGATTTGGCCTTTGAAGCGCAGTGGACACCGGGACAAACCCAAGCCGCCCTCACCGGACAGCTCAACGGCCTCCAGCCCAAGGGCCGGCCGTGGCAACTGCACGCGGGCATCGCAGGGAATTGGCAGCTCGTCGACGCGGATTCCACCGCCGCACAACTGTCCCTGCGCAACATGGTTTTGCTCGATGGCGGCCGACCGACCACATTTGAGCGCATGGATGCCTTTTTCCACCTGGGCCGAGAGCGCGCGGAGCTCCGTTGGGAATCGGATTTGGGTACCGGCCAGGTGGCCGCGTCCACCGACACGGAGGATTGGTTGACGTGGTGGCAGGCCATGGAAGGCCGCAGGCCTGCGCCGGCCACGCCAGCGCTCGAAGCAGATGTGCAGTTCCGCCGGTTTGGCCCCATCGCCCAGTTGCTGCAATGGCCGGTCCACCTCGCGGACGGCACCCGGCTGACGGCGGCCATCCGGCCCGGAATGGTCGAGGCCCGGCTTGCATCGGAGGCGTGGGGCGTCGCGGACTGGACAGTAGGCGGTTTTCAATTGGTGGTCGATGGTTGGGGCGCGGACATCTTCGCGAACGCTTCGGCGGAGTCCGTGCAGCTTGAAGACGAGCTCATAGCCCAGTCGTGTGCGCTCGATTTGCACGGCGATTCGCTGTGGGCCGCGGATTTGGAGTGGTTGGGATGGGGCGAGCAGCCGACGCGGTTCCGGGCCGAGGCGGGCCAAAACCAAGGCGACTGGCATGTTTGGCTCTACGAAGCAAGTGTGCCCTGGCTGACCGAACGGCTCGAGTTGGCCACCGTCCCCGCGCGCTTGAGTTGGTCGCCCGGCAGCGCCACGCCATGGGCCTTGAGCGGCCTCCATTGGGAAACGCCTGGCGCCCGGCTCGACATCGAAGGCCACCTGGGAAACCAAGGGGAGGCCAACGTCCGGGTGGACCTCGAGTTGGACAGTTTGCCCAAGTGGGGTGCATTGGAAGCGTGGCCGGTGGATTTGGCTTTCGCACAAGCGAGCGTGGAGGTGTGCAACATCTTGGAAGCGCCGATGTTGTCCACCTCAGGGCACGTGGAGGGGGTGCAATGGGGAGAAGGCGGGCTCGGGCGGTTCGAGTGGCACGCGGATGGTGATCGAGGCGGGCTCGTGGCCGCGTGGAAAGCCCTCGAGGGCCCGACCACCCTGTTGTCGGGAAACGGGTTCATCCCGCTCGATGCCTCCGCTGCATGGAGCCACGAGGTGCGCATCGCCGCCCTGCCCTTGGAGTGGTTGAATCCCCTGATGCCGGACGGCACCGTGGCGCTGAGCGGACCGGTGAGCGGATGGGCTGCGGTGGGAGGAGCGTTTGCGGCGCCGCAGGTGGACGGGTGGCTGCAAGTGGATTCCGCCCGGGCCCACATTGATTACCTCGGGGTGGATGTGGCGTTGAGCGGGGCGGCTGAATTGCAACCCGACCTCATCGCGCTGGACCGGTGGACGATTTGGGACGACGCCGGCCATCCGGCGTGGCTGACCGGCACCATTTTGCACCAAACGTATGCTGATTGGAACTTTGATTTGAGCTTGGATGCCAATGCGCAACCGTTTCACCTCATGGACTTGAGTCGGAACGACAACGACCTGTTTTACGGCCAAGGGTTTGTTCGGGGCGATGCGAACGTCTCGGGATACGCGAACAACCTGCGCATGGAGGCGCGTTTGCGGACTGAAAAGGGCACGACGTTCGCCCTTCCCCTCGATGCCGCGAGCGATGCGCGGTATGCCGATTTCATTGTGTTCAAACAAAAGGAGGTGGTGGAGGAGCCGGAGGTGCAAGATTTGTCGCGGATGCGGATGGATTTGGCCTTGGACATCACGGAGGAGGCCACCGCCCGCATCATCTTCGACGAAGCCCTTGGGGACGAAATCACGGGCATCACGCAGGGGGCATTGAACCTGACCATCGACGATTTCAAACGATTCAAAATGACCGGTCAACTCGAGGTCCTGCAAGGCGGTTACCTGTTCACCCTTCAGAATGTGATCAACAAGCAGTTCCAAGTGGAGCCGGGCGGCACGGTAACGTGGTACGGCGATCCTTATGCCGCAGAAATCGATCTGAATGCCCTGTACAGTGTGCGCACCGGATTGGATCCGTTGCTTCCGTTGGAGCCGGAGCTGCCGGGCCGGTCAAAGGTGGAGCTGAACATGGCGTTGAAGGGGAACCTCATGCGGCCGGAAATTGGATTTGAGATCGCCGTTCCCGAGGTCAACACCCGGCTGCAAGCGCTGGTCGAGAGCGCGTTGATCAACGAAGAAGAACTGAACCGCCAGGTCATGGGAATCCTCGTGCTACAGCAATTCCTCTCGCCGGACCCGACGGCGGCCGTGGGGACGACGGGGTTGCAGGAGCGCAGCACCGAATTCCTGGCCTCGCAAGTGGGTTTTTGGCTGTCGCAAATGACGCGGGAGGTGGATGTCGGACTGGATTACGGGGCGGACGCGACCAGCGGGGAACAGGCGCTGGCCGTGGCGTTGAGCGCCCAATTGTTCGACGACCGGCTGCATGTGGAGGGCGCCGTGGGCACGAACCATTTGTTCGGAGGGACGACGGAAGACCTGCAGGTGCAGGATGTCCGCATCCGTTACGACTTGCCGCCCGATGGCATGTTCCAGCTGACGGGCTATTCGACGACGAACCCTGCTGTCACAGGCCAAACCGGTACCTCAACCCAGGGCGTAGGCGTCCTGATGCAGTCGGAGTTCAACTCGTTCGGTGAGTTGTGGCGGCGGATGTTTGGGCGCAGACCCGATTGAGCGGGAATTCCCCTACCTTCGGAAGCATGAAAGCTTATGCATTGCTCGCGTGCTGCGCACCGTTCTCGGTGTGGGGTCAAATCACGTTGACAGCTGACGACCTGCCACAGGCCGGAATGACCTACCCCCTGGTGGACGCGGCGCCGCCCATCCTCACGGACCTCGAAGCGGCAGGGCCGGATGCGACGTGGGACTTTTCGGATTTGGTCCCCTTGAACGACGCCCCCCAAGCCCCGCAGCCCATCAGCGAAGCTTCGGTCACGGCGATGTTCATTTTCAACAACCCCTTCAACGCCACGTACCAAGCGGATTTCTTCTTGCCTGCCGTGTTGCCTGATCTGGGGGTGGACCTCAGCGATGTCATTCCGGTAGACGGTTTCAGCAACTTTTACAAGACGGATGGGGATGCGTACACCATCGTGGGGCTGGCCTTGGGCGCGGGTGGATTTGACGTGCCGGTGCCTTATGCCGATCCCGACGAGCTGTTCCCATTGCCCCTGACGGCAGGCACCGCGTTTTCAAGCACCTCTTCCATCGAGATGGACATCCCGGAAACCTTTGGCTATTGGTCGGATGCCGAGCGGGACGTGGTGGTGGACGGCTGGGGCACCTTGATCTTGCCCGATGGCCCACACGACGTGCTCCGCGTCCGCACGGAAATCGCGGCAGAGGACAGCATTTACATCCCTCAAATCGGCACGCCCTTCGCCTTCGAACGGACCCAAGTGGTCTACCAATGGTATGGCCAGGGCCATGGATTTCCGCTATTGGAAGTCAATTCCTTCTTCGGCATCCCGTCCACCGCGCGCTTCCTGAACCTCGCTCCTGACCCGAGCGATGTGGCGGATCAAAGGGGCCTCCCCTTGCAGGTTTATCCCAACCCCGCACCTGCCGGAACGCCCATCACGGTATCCACCGCAGCGGACCAGGACTATGCCCTGTACAACCTCGAGGGAAAAGTCGTTGCTTGCGGCACCACGCAATCGTCGGCTACCCAGCTCCAAGGAGCGTTCGCCTCAGGCACTTACCTCTTGCGGTGCGGCGGCGCAACCCGCCTGGTGATCATCGAGTAACCGGCTCACTCGGCCTCGGCGGCCTCTTCCCGCAGCTCCGGGCCAAACGCATCGATTTCATGCCCCAAGCGCCGCTCGTACCACGAATCGAGCACCCAGGATTTGGCAACCTGGGGATTGCGGAACACGCGGAACGAAATGGCCGGGCGGAACAGCGCCCAACGGATGCGGTCCCGCAGCACCTGCAGGGACGAGGGCACGACCACCGCACGGGACGGCACACCTGCCATGGCCTCATCTGAACTCATCCAGACCAAAGCCTCTTGGTCCACGAGGGCGATGCTCGCTGGAATCAACACCAACACCGGGTTGTCGGCGTCGGGCAGGAGTTCCCGCCGGGCGGCCTCTACGCGTTTGGCTTGCGCAAGGTCAAGGACCACATCGGGCCGGAAGCGGACCACAAACAAGCCCATCGACAACTCAATGGTCGCCGCAGGCAACTGGATTTGTAAGGTGGGTTGCATGGTTGTGAATCTGGGTGATGGAACACTCAGTCACAATAATACGCGCTGAAAGGATTCGCAGAACAGAAGTTCAATCCAGATGTCAACTCCCCGTTGATCAATTCTTCCACTGAATCGGTCGTGTAACCGATGCCATAAACGCCCTGCTGTCCGCGGGAAGCAAACAACCCCAGTCCCCCAACCACATTCGTGTAGGACGGGCGCTCTTGGATGATGCCCGTGACCGGCGCCGTGATGTCGAGGTAGGTGGCCAGTTCGTCGTTCGCGATGGTCAACACAAAATCGAATGCGCGGGCGATTTGGTCCACCTCATCCCATGTCCCCAGGGCGCGCGTCATGTAAGGATCTTCCTCGAGCTGCGCAGCCATCAGGCGGTAAAATTGTTCCGCCTCCAGTTCCAGCTGCATCGACTCCCCGCCCTCGAGGTCGTCGGTGGTGACGCTGCCGATGTACCATTCAATGACCCGCTCCCGCTCATCCGCCAAGATGGTGTGGGCCAAATCCTCCCACATCCGCTCCACGACATGCACCCGCATGGACGCATCGTAGCGCCGCGCCCCCGCTGCACTGGACCACTTGAACGTCAGGATGGGGTAGTTCGTGAACGAAGGACCGATGTTGGCAAAGCTGTACTTGAAATTCGACACCCCAGGAGGCGGCTGCGTGATGTTGCCGGCGATGGCCGCAATCATGTCCGTTTCCGCTTCGGCTTCATCGCCATCGGCGAGCTCCACCACGAGCCGGTACGTGTCCTCGAGGTCCAATCCGGACGGCGTCGGGAAAAACCACGCTTGGTGCTCAGGGGCGAAGAAAAGGCCGGGTTCTTTGTTCTGCAAGGTGGTGTCTTGCAGGGAGAAGGTTTGGGCCACTTGTCCCCCAGACCACTGCTCCACGTACGCCACAACGTCCGCCGGATCGTACTCGCTGCTGTCCGCAACCAGCGCCGCATCGTATTGGTTCCCATCGCCCAGCCACGTGTGATTGATCCGCACCCACTGCGTGTCCTGTGCGGCATCCAACAACCCAAACACGACTGGGGTCCGGTCGTGCGGCGCATTCAGCTCCACCTCCGTGCTGCAGCCCCCAAGGGCCACCACGAGCGCAGCGCCCGCAACCGCTTTCCACATTTCTTGCATGGCACGAAGATACGCTTAACTCAAACCAACAAGAAACGCCAACGTGTCCTTTCCATCGGCATAATCCCACGGCATGGGGCATTGGGCCGTGCCAAACGCCAACACCGGCACGGCAGCCGTCACGTCCCGCCCCTTCCGAACCCCCCCACACTGCAGCCCGTCCGCGTTTCCGTTCACCGCCTCCCACGCCTCCGACTCGTCCCCATAATGCGACACGAACAGCGTGCCCACTGGACTCGTCCACCCCGCATCTTCCTTCACGAGCAAGAAACCATTCTCAATCAAATCCTCGCGGTTCAGCAGCCACAGCGCCTTGTGGTAATCGTAGTTGTTCGCGTATTTGTTGTTCAAGGCCAAATCCCCCCACTCCATCCAAGCACCAAACAACCGATCCAAATCAAACCCCTCCGGCAAGAACAGCTTGGTCGTGCTGCGGCACCCGAGCCCGTAGTGGGCGAACACATCCTCCCCCAAAGCCTTCAAGTCGTCCTCGGTCTCCTCCCCGTCCAACACCGCCACGCTGGTGCGGTTGCCCCGGATGATGCGCGGGACGTGCTGGAAGTAATGGTCGAAGTGGCGTGCGGTGTTGCCGGACCCGGTGGCGATGAGCGCATCCACATCGTTCATGCGGGCATCTGTGATGGCGATGCGCGCAGCCCCTTCGGGGGCCCAACGGTGCAGGGCTTGCAGAGCGGCGGGGATGAGCACGGCATCGTCGGAAGCGCATTTGGCCTGCCCCATGTGACCGGAAACAAGGACGCACAGTACATCGTTCCACCCCACCATCGGCAAGTTGCCCGCGAGCACCAACCCCACCTTCCGCGCCTCTGCGACCGGCGTGCCCACAGGCATCCGCCCCTCCCAGCGCTCCAACACTTCCGGACGCAACGCTTCCCCGTGCGCCCGCATCGCCGCTTGCACATTGTCGGTTGTGAACCATCCGTTCCGGGCCTCCGCTAAGCGGAGCAGGTCGGCATCATCGGCGCCTTCACCCGGCATTTCCCCGCGCAACCAAGCGCCCAAATGAACCAATCCTTGTTTGAGGGTGTTCGAAATCATGCGTCGTATCTTCGCGGCAAACTTACACCCACTCAGACGGACATGGCCATCATCATCACCGACGAATGCATCAACTGCGGGGCATGCGAACCTGAATGCCCCAACAACGCCATCTACGAGGGCGGTGCGGAATGGAAATTCGCCGACGGAACCGGCTTCCGCGGCACCGGGGACCACCCCACTGCAGGGACCGTGGAAGCGGATGCCGAGCAGGCACCGATCAACATGGATGTGTATTACATCGCGCCGGACAAGTGCACGGAATGCGTGGGCTTCCACGATGAGCCCCAGTGCGCGGCGGTTTGTCCCGTGGACTGTTGCGTCGATGACCCGGACCACCGGGAAACGGAGGAGACCTTGCTCGCGAAGAAGGCCTTCATGCACTTGTAATTCTGGGTACGAATTGCGTCGAAGCGACGTTGAATGAGCGTGAAGTTCCGACTCCTTTCCCTGCTCCTGTGGGCGCCTTGCGCGCTTGCGGGCCAAAACCTCTCTGCCGAAGCATGGGCGGCCCTCCTCCGCTCCGGACACGAACAACTCGCCGAAGCGAGCACCGATGAAGGCCGGTTGCGCGCCCACGACTCTTTGTTGACTTGGTGGAACCAAGCACTTGAAGCGGGGTTGGCCCAGCACCCGGCCATCGCCACCCTCGAAGGCCGCTTGGCTTTGCCGACAGCCGGCCGCGGAGACGAATGGGTGCGGGTCATCAGTTGGAACGTTGAACTGTCCGACCGGACGCAGCGGTACGGGGGGTTCGTGGCCGCAGCCGACGGCCGCGGCAGCATCGAAATCACGCCGCTCGAGCAATCCCGCCGCGCCAAGCCGTGGACGACCCAATCGCGTGTCCAGCCGGATGACTGGCCCGGAGCCATCTACTACGACGTGGTGCTCACCCGCCACCGCAAGAAGACGTATTATACGCTGCTCGGGTGGGACGGCGCCGATGCGTTGGTGACCCAAAAAATCATCGAACCCATCCAGCTGAGGCGCGGCCGCATCCGATTCGGCGACCGCACCATCGTCGGCCCCCAAGGCACCACCGGCCGGTTCATCCTGACCTATGCCGACGACGCAGTCGTGGCCCTCCGCCACGAACCCGATGCCAAGCGCATCGTCATGGATCACCTCAGCCCGTTCGAACCGCATTTAAAAGGCGTCCGCGCTTACTACGGTCCCGACATGAGTTATGACGCTTTGGTTTGGAGCAAAGGCCGCTGGTTCTACGAGCCCGATGTGCCCGTTGCCGACCCCAACATCAAGGCCCCTTACAACGCTCCGCCGAACAGCCGGCGGCGGCGCCGCGGCTGACCCCCTATCTTCGCGGCATGAATCGCGCCCTGCCATTTCTCATCGGTTTGTGCATCAGCCCTTCGCTCTGGGGACAAAGCCCCCTGTCTGCGTTGGACTCGTTGTTTTGGCTGCCCCTTCCTTTGGACTCCCTGGTCACGGACCACGGATGCTTCGTGCGGCACCGCTCTCCCGCCCACCCCACCACGTTGGTGGGGGCCTTGCGCTGGAATGCCGCGGGTTGGGCATGGCAACCGGACACCGCCGCGGAGGCATGGGTCCTCCACATCGGGTCCGAAGAAGCGGTGCAGCAGATCGATTTGGCCACCCACCGGGGACTCACGCAGCACGTGCAGGTCAAGCCCGTCGGCGCACCGTGGGAAGCGACCCGGGAAGAAGGGGTGCACGGGGGCATCCGGTTCCGTGCCTTTGGACGCCGTGGCGACACGTTGAGCGTGGTGAGTGAGCGCGATGTCCCGGACGCGAGCGCCGCCATGATCGCCGAATGGCATGCCGTTGCCCATGCGGGGTGGCCTTCTTTGGCGCCCTTGCCGGGACGCGCCCTGCCTGTGGCCTATGCATCGGGCAGTGGCGGACACTGGTCCATGGAGGAATGTGGGCCCTCCCTAGAAGTGATCGACCTGAGGGATGTGTTGGTGTTCGACCCCGCTCGCACCCTCATGGATGTGGTGCGGGAGCAAAAGGAGCGGCCCGGTGCGGATCACCGCTGACCCGCGCGGCCGGACGAGATGTTGATCTCTGTAGCCCCCGAACCGAAGCGGCGGGGATCGGCATACCGGCACGAGCACTCGGGATAATAACGGTCCACAGTCTGCCAAATTTCGTGCTTCAACACCCCTTGGCCCACCCCGTGAATGAAGACGATGCGGGGCGTGCGCTGTTCAATGGCCACCCGCAGCATCCGCTCGAAGTGCGCCAATTGCAACTCCAAGATGGTCGCTGCATCGAGGCCGGCTTGCGAATCCACGAGCTCATGGGCGTGCAAGTCCACTTCCACCGAGCCCTTGCCCCCCCACGTGTTCGCCGCCTCCTGGTAGCGCGCTTTGAACGATTTCTCCATCGCCCGCTGGCGGCGCGGATCCACCTCTTGCTGCAAAATCGCTGAAACCGAAGGGAGGTGCCGCTTGTAGGATTGGGCCTCATCCCGGTCCACGAGGGGCACCAATCCGGAAATGGGATGGGGCACCTCAAACCCCGTCTCGTCTTCGACCATGGCTTCGGTCGCAGAGAGGATGGCCGTCACGGTGCCTTCCCCGACCTCGTCCAGGAAGCGCACCCGTTGGCCCACACGGATGGCATCGGGTTTCATGTCCGCAAGATACAAGCGTTACTTTTGCTACCACAAACCAAAACCAGGTCCACGATGCGCCCATTTTTATCCTGTTTGTTCACGCTCATCAGTTTGCCGCTGCTCGCGCAAGTTCCTTCGAAAACCGTCAACAAGGCGCTGAAATCACTCGATGCCGCCTTCGCGCAGAGCATCGCCGATTACCACATCCCCGCCCTCGGCGTGGCTGTTGTGCACGAGGGCGAGGTCGTGTTCGCGAAATCCTACGGCCTCGCGGACGCCGCGCAAGGGACGCCCGCTGATGAGCACACGCTGTTCGCGGTGGCGTCGAATACCAAGGCGTTCACGGCGGCTGCTTTGGCGCAATTGGTGGACGAGGGGCGCGTGGATTGGGACGACCCGGTGCGGAAGTACTTGCCTTGGTTCACGCTCTACGACCCGTTTGTGAGCGAGGCGATGCGCGTGCGCGATCTGCTCTGCCACCGGAGTGGGTTGGCCACGTTCAGTGGCGATTTGCTGTGGTATGGCACCGATCATTCGCGGGAGGACGTGTTGCGGGCGATGCGGCATTTGGTGCCCACTTCGGGTTTTCGGACGGAATTTGGGTACTCGAATTTGATGTACATGGCCGCGGGTTCGGTCATCGAGGCGGTGACTGGGGAGGATTGGGCCGAGCGGGTGAAGCGGGAGCTGCTGGAGCCCTTAGGGATGCAGCGGTCGGTGTTGTCGACACGGGATTTGGGCCAAACCGAGAACGTCGCCGCCCCGCACAACTGGCAAGGCGACCGCAACGCCCCCATCGACTGGGTCAACTGGGACAACGTGGGGCCGGCCGGTTCGCTGATTTCCTCGCCCACGGACATGGCCCGCTGGATGCAAGTGCAGCTCGACAGTGGCCGGATCGCCGGCACTACCGAGCGGCTGTGGTCGGCCCAGCGCACCCGCGAGATGTGGACGATGCACACGCCGCAACCGGTTTCGCCGTGGTGGAATGCGAACATGCCCAGCGTGCACTTCCGCGGTTACGGGCTGGGCTGGGAGTTGTACGATTTGGAAGGGTACCAAATCGTGGCGCACAGCGGCGGGTACGACGGCATGATTTCGCGCCAAGTGCTGGTGCCTGAGGCCGAACTCGGCATCATCCTGCTCACGAACAACAACAACAGCTTGCCGTGGGCTTGGGGCTTCGACGCCGTCACGCGGCTGCTCGGTTCGGACGCGCCCACGGAACTGGTTCCGTTGCTCCTCGCTTACCAGCAGGGGGAGGAAGCGAACCCCACTTCCCCGCTGCCGCCGCAGGTTGCCGATGCGCCTTCGTCGCGGGACCACGCCGATTACGCCGGCACCTACACCGACCGGATGTATGGGGATGTGGAAGTGGTGTGGACCGGTGAAGGACTGCGCATTGACTTCACGCACACCCCGCTGTTCAAAGGAACGCTCACGCACTACCACTACGACACGTTCCGCTTGGATTGGACCACGGAAATGATGTTGCCCGAAGGCACCGCGACGTTTGTGGTGGGGGCGGACGGGCAGGTGAGCGAGCTGAATGTGGTGGTGGAAAACCCGGATTTTGACTTCAGCGAATTGCGCTTTGTCCGGAAGGACTGAGGTCTCGCTTGTTCTTATCGTAGATTTATAGAAAATTCCTCGGCCATGCGCTTGTTCTTCCCGTTGCCTTTGATTGCTGCGATGCTCGTTCCCATGTCCGGCTGGGCTCAGCCGGATGCTCCTGCGAACCTGTACCTCGGGGAGTTGCGGAGTTGGTTGCGGGCGAATTGGTATGTGGGAGCGTTTGATGATTTGGGCTACAACGGCGCCCGGACCCAAATGTTTTCCTATACCGACGAGCAAAGCGGCCAAGTGTACGGCGTCTACACGGGCTTCAGCCAGCCGGCCCAATCGGTCACCTACCTCGATCCGATCAACACGGAGCACGTCATCCCACAGAGCTTTTTTGGCGGGATTTCTCCGATGAAGAGCGACTTGTTCAACTTGCAGCCCGCGCACGGGAGCGCGAACTCGGCGCGGGGAAACAGCATGTACGGGGAGGTCGCGGATGCGGCGGCGCAGTGGTACGGCATCGATGCCGGAGGCGATTACGTGACCCAAGGGGCCGTGCCGGGGAATGCGGATGCGTGGTCGGAGCGGTCGGGGAGTTTGTGGGAGCCACGGGAACCACTGAAGGGGGATTTGGCCCGCATGGCCTTCTACTTTTATACGGTCTACCCCACGGAGGCGGGGAGCATTGAAGGACTGGCCGATCCGGATGTCTTGTACACCTGGCACTTGGGCGATCCGGTCGATGACGCCGAAATGACGCGCAACGACCGCATCGCTGCCGTGCAGGGCAACCGCAACTTCTTTGTGGACCACCCGGATTGGGTGCACAACGCTTGGTTTTACGAGGGGGTCCTCGTGCCCGGGTGCATGGATCCGTTTGCGTGCAACTTCAATGCGGAGGCGAACACGGATGACGGGAGCTGCACCTACCCGCCCGCCGGCTTCGATTGCGACGGGAATCCGACGGTGGATTGCACGTTGTTCATCAGCGAGGTGGCCGAAGGCAGCTCCAACAACAAGTACCTCGAAATCTTCAACCCCACCCCGGAGCCGGTCGCTTTGGACGGTTATGGCCTGGCCTATGTGACGAATGAGCCGGCGGTTCCGGGCACTTTCGAGGTGTGGGTGGACTTTCCAGCGGGGGCGGTGCTCGAGGCAGGGGCCACGTTTGTGGTGGCCCATCCGAGTGCGGATCCGGTGATTTTGGCCGAGTCGGACATGACGTTCGGAAACTTGAGCAACGGGGACGATGGGTTTGGACTGGTCGAAGGCACTCCCGCGGATTATACGTTGGTGGACCTCGTGGGGACTTGGGATGGCGACCCCGGAGCGGGTTGGGATGTGGCGGGGGTCGCGGCGGCCACCAAGGACCATACGCTCGTGCGCAAGCCGACGGTGGCGGCGGGGAACGACGGGGCCTGGGCGGCGAGCGCGGGGAGCGACGCGGCGGACTCGGAGTGGGTGGTGCTGGGAGCGGATGTTTGGTCGGATTTGGCCCAACACACGTCGGACGTGGCCTGCAGCGGAACGAGCTGCCCGGACGAAAACGGGAACGGGATCTGCGACGGGGACGAGGAACCGGCAGAACCGGTGGGCGGATGCACCTACCCGGCCGCCTGCAACTACGACAGCAGCGCCACGGCCGATGACGGATCGTGCGAATTCACCTCGTGCGTGGTCCTCGGCTGCACCTACCCGGGCGCCGAAAACTTCGACAGCTTGGCCACGGATGACGACGGTTCGTGCACCTTTGCCGAAAGCGGGTGCGTGGGCGATTTGAATGGAGATGGCTTGATCGCGACGAGCGATTTGCTCGTCTTCCTGTCCTTGTTTGGGACGTCTTGCCCGTGACCCCCAACATGATTTAGATCAGTTTTTCGGGCGCCGAATCGGGCGTACTTCGCTCCATGCGAACCCTTTTTGTGCCCACTGATTTCAGCGACGCCAGCTTGGTGGCGTTGAAATATGCCGTTGAAATTGCGCATGCCGCGGATGCGCGATTGGTGTTGTACTCGGCCGTCCACGTTCCCCCTCCCGTCGCGGAACTCGGTGCGGTTGCGGCCGCTCCGGATGCGGATGCCTTGGTCGAGGACACGAAGAAGGCGCTCGAAGGGTTGGCGTATGAGCTGTCGGTGCACACCACGCAGCAATTGGAAATTGTCGTGGAAGTGGGGTTGGCAGCGGACCAAATCCGATCGTGGATGGAAACGCACCAGCCGTGGCTGACCATCATGGCCTCCAAAGGTGCCACCGGCCTGGAACGGCTCGTCTGGGGAAGCGTAACACGGGATGTGGCCGAACACGCCCCGACCCCGGTTTTGATCTTGCCCGAAACATATGCATATGAGCCCATCGACAAGGTCTTGTACGCAACGGACTTCCACTCGGTAGACCGTTCTGTCACCGCGTATTTGACGCAATGGGTCGTCGATCCTCAGGCGCTGAACATCCATTACTTGCACGTGGCCGATGGCGCGGTTCCCATGACGTTTGAGGCGCAGCACATGGAGGCGTTCCAAGCGGATTTGGCCCACCTCTCCCCTGCCCCTCAGCTGAGCTTCGACATGCAACACGGCCGCCACGTGGACGGGGTCATCGAGGCGGAAATCGAACGCGGCGATTGGAACCTGCTCGTGGTCTGCCCGCAACACCGCAACTGGCTCGTCCGGCTCTTTGCCCCGAGCATTTCCAACCAACTGGTCGAACACCTCGATTTGCCCATCCTGGTTCACCCGGGCAATTCCCTCGGAGACCTAAATTAACTTGGGCACATGAAACACATCCTCCTCCCCATAGACTTCAGCGAAGAAGCCATCACAGCCACCCAGTTCGCCCTCGAATTTGCGAGCCATTCCGCAAGCGACCTCGTCCTGTTGACGGTTTTTGAAACCCCACTGATGCCGCCCTCGAGCACCTTTGTTTCGCGCGAAATGACCGAGGGGCAAGCCGAAGACCGGATGGAACACAAGGCCATCGAGCGCCTTCAAGCTTTCGCCGAGACCCACATCGGCAACCGGGTTCCCACCCACTTCGCGGCCATCGACGGCTCGCCGGCTGCTTCCATCGCCGAATACACGAAGGAGCACGACATTGATTTGGTGGTGCTGGGCACGAAAGGAGCGACGGGTTGGGGCGACCGGTTTCGCGGCACAGTTTCATCGGAATTGATGCGCAAGTCGGATGTGCCGTGCCTCATCATTCCCCAAGGGGTCAAGTGGAATGGCCTGGCCAAATGGGTTTTCGCCACCGACCTCCGCAGCGACGAAACCCCCTACTTTTCAGCATTTGCCGATTGGGGCGAGCGGTTCGATGCGCATTTGACCTTCCTCCACGTGCACCTCAAAGGAGGCATCGATCACGAGCCGCACCCGGCACTCGACGCTTTCTTGACGGCGCGCAGCAAGGGCGACGCGGGGAAGGTGCGCCTCGAAGGGGAGCACGTCCAAACCGCCCTCGACGGCTTCATCCGCGAACAATGCCAACACCTGCTCGCTTTAACCACCCAAACGCACACCCTGCTCGAACAGATTTTCCACCCGAGCTTGGCGCGGCATGAGGCTCTGCACGGTGAAGTACCCCTGCTGGTTTTCCACCGCAAACACGCCTGAACAGGGATGAACCGACTGCTAGAGAACAACGGAACTGCGGACCTCGCGGAGTTGGGAGAAGCGCTGGTGGGCGGGGCCTCCGAGGGGATTTTGATTGCGAACCGTTCCGGAACGATTGTCTATGCCAATCCGGCGGCGCACGAGATGTTTCGGAGCACCGAGGACCTGAAAGGCAGTGCCGTGGATTCATTGATTCCGAACCCACAACGCCAGCACCACAATGAACTCCGGTCCGCCTACCACCAGGCGCCGAGCCGGCGCAGCATGGGCCAAGGCCGCGAACTGCATGCCCTCCGCCGGGATGGCAGTGTGCTGCCCGTGGAGATTTCGCTGACGCCATTGACCTTGGACGGGGAGGCACTCACCGCCGCCATGGTCATTGACATCTCCGAGCGCAAAGCCCTTGAGAACCAAGTGCTGCGCTTGAACAAATTGCTCGAACAGCAGGTGCTTGACCGCACGCGGGAGCTCAACCGCAGCCAGCTGCTCTACCGCACGGTAGCGCGCAACTACCCCAACGGCACCATATTCGTCCTCGACGAGGCGCTGCGGTACGAGTTCGCCGAGGGCAAGGAGTTGTTCGAATGGAACCTGACGAGCGAAGATTTGAAAGGCAACCTGTTTTTGGACCAATTGCCGAACGACTTGAGGGAGGAAGTGGGCCAGCGCCTGCAAGCGGTCCTGGCGGGGTCCAACCAGTCGTTCGAAGTGCAGCACCACGGCTCTACTTACCGCTTGGACGCGGTGAGTGTCCAAATCGAAGCCGAGGAATCCCCGCGCATCCTCGTGGTCGAGCAGAACATCACCGAGGAGAAAAAAGCCTTGGACAAGGAGCGCCAGCTGAACGAGCTGAAATCGCGTTTCGTCTCCATGGCCTCGCATGAATTTAGGACGCCGCTAAGCACGATTTCATCGTCAGCGGATTTGGCCCGTCAGCACACCGAACGCGGCAACCGGGAGCGCGTCGAAGTCCACCTTGAAAAGATCAAAGGAGCCGTCAACCACCTCGTCTCCATCCTCGATGACTACCTCAGCCTGGAACGATTCCAAACGCGCGACTGGGACGCCAACCGTGAGCCGCTGTCCGTGCGCGAAACGGTCGGCGCCACGCTGGAAAAACAACGGTCCATGCTGCGCAGGGGGCAGCACTTGCATGCCGACCTCCATAGCGATCTGTCGGATTTCACGGAAATGAGCCACAAGGAGGCCGTGCAAGGCATCGTGTCGAATTTGGTTTCGAACGCCAGTAAGTATTCGGACGAAGGCGCGCACATCGAGGTCACACTGCAGCTGCGGGATGGCACCCACTGGCATTTGGCGGTGCGCGATCATGGAGTGGGCATTGCTGAGGCGGACCAAACCGCCATCTTCACGCGCTTTTTCCGCTGCGACCAAACCAGTCACATCCCGGGAACGGGCGTTGGTCTGGATTTGGTACAGCAATATACGTCTTTCCTCGATGGAAACATCACCCTCGACAGTTCGCCGGGCAAAGGGAGCACCTTCACTGTGACGTGGCCCAAAGGCGAGGCCACAACCAAATAAAAATCAAATCATCACCATGACTGGAGCCATCCTCATCATCGAAGACCAACAATCGGTACGCGAAAACATCGCTGAACTGCTCGAACTCGCTGGACACCGCGTGCTGCAGGCGGAAAACGGCATTGAGGGCATTCGCATGGCCAAAACCCACCTCCCAGACTTGGTGTTGTGCGACATCATGATGCCGGAGCTGGATGGATATGGGGTGGCCGAGGTGCTGGGGCGGCAAGCGGAAACATCCAACATTCCCTTGATCTTCCTGACGGCCAAGGCGGATGCCGCCGATTTCAGGAAGGGACTCGCAAAGGGAGCGGTGGACTACCTTTCCAAGCCGTTCGAAAGCCACGAACTGCTCGAAACCATTGAGATGCGCTTGAAGCGGGAGCATACACCGCGTCGGGCGGAGGCTGGAAAGGCGGCATGGAAGAATTGGGTTTTGGGCCTGCAGGGCGAACACCCGGCCACGCTGCAAGGCTCTCCCCTGCAGGTGATGCGCATGGAAAAAGGTGCGCACCTCTATGCTGAAGGCGATTCTTCGCGGTTTGTGTACTTCATCAAATCCGGCTATGTCAAGCAAGAACGGATGGACTCCAAAGGCAAAAAGCTGTGCCTCCGCGCCCTCGGTCCCGGCGAATTCAGCGGTTGGACGGGGGACTTTGAGCACGGAGTCCACGGAGAAGACACGCTCGCCATCACGGAAATCGAGGCCATCCGGATTCCCCAGTCCGATGTGCACGAAGCGCTCCTCGAGCGGCCGGAATTGGCCCTCGAATTGAACCGATTGATCTTGGAATCCGCCTTTGAATTCGAATCGGCAGCGCTTTCGCTTGCTTACGGATCGGCGCGGGAAAACACCGCACGCGCGCTGTTGCGTTTCGCGGTGCCGTCGAAGGAGGGGCTGGTCATCCGCTTGTCGCGGGAAGACTTGGCGAACAGCGTGGGCATGGCATCGGAATCCATCATCCGAACGCTGGCATCGTTCAAGCAAGAAGGCTTGACCGACACCTCGGGCAGAACGGTGGTCGTTCTCCAACCAAATGGATTGGAAGACGAGCTTGGCTGAAATGAAATCCGTATAATAATAGATGTATTAAGTTGATTTTTTCTACATCGTCGCCCAACTCGTCGACGCAAGCAGACATTTCGACGATATGAAGGAGATAATCAGTGCTATTCCGAAAACACAACGCATTGATTAATAGTAAGTTAATAACTGTCTGAAAATAATTCACAACCCCAGGTTTACAATTAGGGATTGAAAGGGTTAGTTTTGGTCAAGCCACAACGCTTGAATGATGCATTGTAAAACCAATCCCACTTTGGGCCTTTTTGTCGGGGCCCTCTCCTTTGTGTTCGCATGCAGTTTTGCGAGCACCGCATTTGCCGCAAACGCCAACTCCGCTCCTCCTCCAATCGAGCAGTCGAGTGCCTATTCCATCACGGTGGAAGAGCACGCCACGGATGGCGTTCCCGGTATGACCACCTACCGATTCTACATCGACATGGTGAATCCCACGGACTTCCTGAGTTCCATTTACGGGAACGATACCGCGCCATTCTTGTTGATGACCTCTACCGGATTCTACAACGATGGCTTTGCATCTGGCTCCACCGCCGATGGGGTCAACCCAGCATTCTTCGGATTCTTCCCGTCCCTACAATACGACAGTTGGGCCACCATTGGAATTGAAGGTTCGCCGGTCCCGCCACAAACCTCCATTAGTTCAGTTGAATCCGCTGCGCAACCTTGGTTGGGTTGTTTCAATGCCACCTCTCCCTTGAGTGGAACGGATGTCGTGATGAACGACTTCACCGGTGGAGCTTGGTATGTACTCAACGGCACTCCGAACGGTTTGCCGAACGCCACAACGATGCGTACCCTCTTCATGCAGGTAACTACTGCGGGCACCATCAGTGGCAGCATCAACGCGCAAATCTTCCCGCTCGGAATTGGGGACGACCAAGTGCAATTGACCTATTACTTCAATGGCCCCGGCACGTTCTACTCAGGCGGCGGCGTCATTGACAATAACTCGGGGTGCACGGATGATACGGCGTGCAACTACGCCTCGAGTGCGACGGAAGATGACGGCTCGTGCACCTACGCTGAAACGGGCTACGACTGCTTCGGAGGGTGCCTCAACGACGCCGACATGGACGGCATTTGCGACGAATTCGAAGTGGGAGGTTGCCAGGACAGCACCGCGTGCAACTACAACGCTGACGCAACGGACGACGACGGTTCCTGCACCTACGCCGAAAGCGGATATGACTGCGATGGCAACTGCATCAACGATGCCGACATGGACGGCGTCTGCGACGAGTTCGAAATCGCCGGTTGCCAGGACAGCACCGCGTGCAACTACAGCGCCGACGCCACGGACGACGATGGGAGCTGTTCGTACCCCGAAACAGGTTACGACTGCGATGGTGGCTGCATCAACGATGCCGACATGGACGGCGTTTGCGACGAGTTCGAAGTGGGTGGATGCACGGCTGACAATGCATGCAACTACAACGCGGATGCAACCGACGACGACGGCTCGTGTGACTTCTGCTCG
>CBFHPD010000111.1:0-10426 GCA_965657495.1 uncultured Flavobacteriales bacterium | reverse complement strand
AGCCCAAATTCAAGAATTGCCAAATGTGAAGGAACGCATCCACTGGTTGCGGCAGGTGCACGGTCGCTATTAACACGGCAATCCGAAGGCGGCGAGTAGCACCAGCAGGTCGCTGATGTTCGTCACGCCGTTTCCGTTGGCATCGCCTTCACAGGCACCCGAGCACCCGAAGTCCCCGAGCAAAATGAGTACGTCCGCAACCGATACAAGGCCGTCCCCGTTTAAATCGCCGGTACAATCGGAGCACGGAGCGGGTTCGCACGAGCCGTCATCCACCGTGGCCTCGGGGGCGAAATTGCAGGCAGTCACGTCCGTGCACCCATCGATCAACTCGAACGCACAAAACGCGTCCGGCACCACGGAGAGCCCGTACCCGGACATGGTAGAACCGGCCCACCCGTTGCCGATGCCAAAGGTCCACGTGCCGATGCCCGAAACCGGTTCCAACAACGTCACGGTCGCCGTGTACGTTCCCCCCACAGCAACCGCCCAATCCGCAGGCCACGTGCTCGTCGTGCCGCAGGCGAACATGTTGTTGTACCCACCAATTTCGATGCATTCGCCGTTGGGACTTTCGATGAACAGCACCACCTCGGAGGCCCAGCTTTGGTCGTTGAAATAGGTGAAATCCAGCGTCACATCCAGCGTTTGAATGAACCCGCTCCCCGTCATCGTGGTGTAGGCCAAATCCCCGCCCACCAACGAATCCGTCAACACCACCACCTCCCCGCACACACAATCGCCGCCCGCCGGTCCGTAAAAGCACGATCCATCATCCGTGGTCACGAGCTCACTGTAATTGCAAGCCGCCTCATCCGAACACCCCACGCACGCCGTGCCGTCTCCCCCGCAAATCCCGCAACTGTCGAAGTCCACACAACTGCCATCGTCCTCCACCGCTTCCGCCGAATAATTGCACGCAGCTTCATCCGTGCAACCATAATATGCACAGCTTGACGAGAACGTCGCGCATCCGCCCAGGCATGCATTGTCCGAGGTCAACGTCGGAATCAAGGCCTCGTTTTCGACCACGGGATGAAATTCCAAACTGACGGACCCACCGCTGACGGCGTGGCAGTAGCTCATGATGGTGCCCACTTGTGCAGTGGGGTTGTCCGTGTACGCCCCGCAGTCGCCCTCCAAGGTGTAGCAGTTGTCGATCGGCCCGTCGCTCCAGCCGCACCAGTGGGTGTGGTTGGAGCCGAAGTTGTGCCCCATTTCGTGAGCGACCACATTCAAATTCCACGCGTAGGTGCCGGGGATGTAATTGGACCCGCCATTCAGGTAAGAGGATAGGCCAAACGCATAATCCTGCCAGCACGTCACATCCACGTAGGCAATGCCGCCCGTGCCCGTGTTTGTTCGGCGCGTCAGGTAGTGCGTCAGGTCCCGCGGGATGTTCACCAAGTCCGGATTCGTGGTCCACTCCACGCGGAACGCATCGAGCAAGCCCCCTCCGTTATTGGTCACCGAGGCATACGGGTCCGTCACTTCCCAAACGTTCACGTACGTGGCTTGCAAGTCGATCAGGTTGTCCAATTCCGCATCGTAAATGACGTGCACCCCCGCGAGCATGGCAAGCGCCCACTCCACCCCCGGGTAGCAATCGCCTCCGAAGGTGTTGAACGTGTGGTAATCCACATCGAGGGCCACCTCCACGCAGTCGGGGTTCTGCGCGCTTTTCGAACGGGCCGCCTTCGGAGCGGCAAAGTCGTCCACCACTCCGCACTCAAACGTCAGGCCGTGCGCTGCATCCGACAGCGGGAATAGCCCATACGTGCCGTCCTCCATCCGGGTCAGTTCATGCCCCACGCCGCTGATCGTGAAGGTGCCCATGATTTCGTTCTCCATCACGACCAAGGTCCCGCTGGCCTTGTCGTCCACCAAGGCGTAAGTGAGCAGCCGCGGTGCGTAATCCTCCACCACGGCCCCACCGGAGGTCATGCGGTTGATCTTGAAATCGGGCTTGTAAGCTGAAAAGCGCTCCCACTGCAAGGCATGTTTTTCTCCACCGAGCCCGGGGAAAACGGTCAACAAGGTGGCAGGGCGTTCCGCCCGAATCGCGTCCGCTGCGGCGGGCCGGAGGGCGAGGTGCAGCGTGTTGGCCGGGTCGTGCGTGACCGGCCGCAACCGTTCGACCGGGTCGCCTGGAAGGACCGAAAACAACTCGACGGACAATGCAGGGTCGTCACAGTTCGCTGCAAGTTGAAGCGCGGGGGCTGTGCCAAGTAAGATCAGCACAAGGTGGGTGAAAATGCGGTGCATGTTTACAATTTACAACGAAAACAGAGCTGCAGTGGTGTCATCGGTCAGGCCTGATGGTTTCATGATTATTTTTATGGCATGATAAGATGGATTTTTATTGTCATCATGGTTGTCATGGGCGTGCAAGTGGCACAAGCTGAGGCCTTCAATCAGGAGTTTGATGATCAGGTGATAGCTGCTCTTAAAGAGGTTCCTTGGTCGAACAAGGAGGAGATGACATCCTATGGTGAACTCATGCTGAACAAGGGAGAAGAGGAAGGAAGCTGTTTTGACGTGGTTATCGGGTCCTATCTCCTCGCCGAAGTGGCCTCCCGAGCGGGTGAATGGGATGAGGCCCTTGCCCTGCTTGCGCGGCACGAGTCGTGTTTGAAGCAATCCACTTCCGTTCAATATCAGCAAGCGAACCTGCATTTCTTCAAAGGAGCGTATGCCGATGCGCGAGCGCATTGGCGGTTTGTGGCGGCCCATGGCGCACAGGATAACCCTGCCAACGCCACCCAGAACATTGGGTCGTGTTTCCAACGGGAAGGCCAATTGGATTCGGCCCAGTTCTACTATGAAGAGGCGCTGCGCATGCAGGGAGATGAGGTGAAGCTGATGACGCTCAACAACATCGTTTCCATGCTCAATGCCCGGGCGAGGTACCGCGATGTGCGCCCGTTTTTTGAGGTGGCGCGGCGGATCGAGGTAACAGACAGTGTCGCATTGGACATGCTGTATTGGAACATGCTTTCAGCCACCGTAATGATGGATGACCGCGATGAGGCCTTGAACATCTTTCGGGAACGCCGGTCCATCGGGCTTGACGGTGTGCCGGATTACGCGGTCGAGGTGTATTGGACGTACCTGCTCCTTATGGACGACTACGACACCTTCATTGCGCACCGGGCCAACTTGTCCCCTCAACTCTTGAAGGTGTTGTTCGATCAATCACCGGATTTCTTGGAAGATTTGTTTGACGATGATTCGGGGTCCGACATTGGTCGCTTGCCGCTCTCTGTCAAATGGGACATCGCAAGGCGTGGCTTGAAGTTGGAGCAACGCTACACCCGGGTGTCCGCGCCGACCGGTTCGGTGGTGATTTTGCAGGACAAGTTGGAGCGCATGCTCGCGGAGCGCCGCCGCTTGAATTGGCTCCTACTCGGTACAGGGGCGTTCATGTTGTTCGCTGCGGGGATGTACTACCTTCGGAAGTGGCAACAACGCAGGGGCCGCGAGGATGCAGCGAGCCGGTTGCAGTTTGATGCAAGCGACCACAAGTCCATTCAGTTCATCCGCGACGCGCTGATTTCGCAGTCAAACAGCGAGGATGCCATCGCGCATTTGGCGGAACTCAAGGAGCTTCTCGAAGCGAAGCAGTCCGAATCGATGCACCGGTGGCTGGCCCAATCGAACCTGACGGATTCGGAATTGCGGTTGTTGGAACTCATTGGAAAAGGGTACACGGCATCGGAGTGTTCGAAGTTGATGAACTGCACCAAATCCCATGTCTACAACCTGCGCAGCCACATCCGCAAGAAGCTCAACTTGGAAGAGTCGGAGTCGTTGAAATCGTGGGTCATGCGGGAAATGGCGCGCTGATTTCGGTGCTGCGTGCTGATTTCGTGTATATTACGGCATGAGCAGAGCAGCACAAGTGGCAGCGTTGTTGGGGTGCCTTGGTGCAGGGGCGCATGTTTTTGGCCAGACGACAGCGGATTGTGAAGGGGCCATTACCCTGTGTGGGGATTTCTACAGCGAGGAAAACGCATCCTTCAGCACGGGAGACTTGGCGGAATACACCGGCGCGTGCAATGCGGGCACGGAGTACCCGAGTGTTTGGTACACGTTCACGGTGCAGGAGGACGGGGACTTGAGTTTCATTTTGACGCCAAACCAAGTCGCAGACGACTACGATTGGGCGGTCTTCGACATCACGGAAGGCGGATGCGCGGGCATCACCGCGGGCGGGGCATCGCCGGAGGTGGCGTGCAACTCGTTTGGGGAGTTTGGGAACAACGGGTCCACGGGGATTTCCTCGGCGATGGGTGGAACGGGGACGTCGAACGGGCCAGGGAATGCGAATGGACCTGCGTTCAATGCGGACCTGCCGGTCTCGGCGGGTGACACATACGCCTTGGTGGTGATGAATTGGACGCAGAGTCCTTTCGGGTATACGCTGGACTTCGGTTTTTCGACGGCGAGCTTGTACGATGGGGTGGCGCCGGCGATTGCGGCGGTGGAGGTGCCATGCGATTTGTCGGTGCTCGAGGTGGAGCTGAGCGAGCCGGTGCTGCTGGAGACGGTGGATCTGGCGGATTTTGCCCTGTACGGCCCGGGTGGGGTCGAGGTGGATTTGGGCCAAATCACCGCAGTCAATCCCACAGGCGGCCTGTGCCAAACCTTTTCCATCACGCCCAGCGCGCCCATCGTGCAGTCCGGCGCGTACAACCTCATGTTCACCTCCGATGCCGGCTCGGTCGAAGACCCTTGCGGCAACCTCGGCACGGGCCAATTCGACCTGCAACTCACCGCGCTCGAAGTCCCCATCGGCTGGGAAACCATCGAAATCCTCCGCTGCGAAGACGAGCCGGTCGTGCTGCAGGTCGAGCACGGCGCGGAGCAACCCAGTGGCATCGCATGGGACTGGTACTTCGACGCAGGCGGCAGCATGTCCCCGGAATGGCTCGCCAACGGCGGTGCGTGGACGGCCGAGGCAGACGGCCTGTACGAAGTGGTGCTCGAGACCGCGCCCCCTTGCTTTTCGGCGGTCGGGACGTTTTCAGTCGCTTCCGAGGACTGCGGCTTGTTCATCCCCAACGTCATCACGCCCAACGGCGACTACCTCAACAGCGCGTTCCGCGTCGACGGCCTCGAGCACTGGCCGGCTAGCCGCGTAACCATTTGGGACCGGTGGGGCGTCCAGGTTTTCGCCCATGCCGATTTTGGCACGTCAGCGGGGTGGAGCCCGTCGCTCGACGGCCCCGTGGCGGCCTCAGAAGGCACGTACTATTACGAGCTTGTCATCCCGCGCGGCGACGAGGCCGTCCAAGTGGAGGACGCTTCCGGAGTCCACCTCGAATCCGGCTCGGGCGACCTGCGGCTGACCGGCGAAATCACCGTCCTCCGCTGATCACTCCGCCTCCACCCGTTCCAGGCCAAAAGCCGGATCATACCCCTGCGACCGGTACTCACCGCCCGCCCAATCATCCCGCAACGCGAGCGCAAACTGCAACGGTACCCCCACACCATCCGAGGCCGAACACCGCAACAGCAGCGGGTCGCCCCCCGACTGGCACGTGCCTTCATAGGCAAACCGCCGCCCGTCGTCGAGGTGCCGCGTGACCGCAACGCGCCCGTCCGCCTCGAGGACGATCTGAAACGTCCCGCCAGCGAGTTGGATCGCCGTTCCGTCAGGCAGGGTGCGCGGCGAGCCATCGGCGCGGCGCATGGGGTGCGCCGGTTGGTGGCCTTCGAGGGCAATGGGGTAGGTGGGGTCGGTTTGGGGGTCGGTTTGGGGGGCGGTTTGGGGCGTGGTTTGGGCGCCGGTTTGGCAGGCGGCGAGGAGGAGCGTGGTGGCCGCGAGGAAGGGGAGCAATGGGGTCATGCCGCAAGTTAGCGAGCGGCCGGTATCTTCGTCGCATGCAAACCGTTCGGGCATTGCGCGAGGCGCTGCGGGGGTGGGGCTGGGCGGCGTTCGGCGTGGCGGCGGGGTTGCACGTGGTGGCGTGGGGGATGACGGGGTTGAGCCACGACGAGTATTCGGCGTTGCGCCGGGTGTTCCTGACTGATTCCTGGGAGGCGTTTTGGTCCGAGGCGGTGCTGGTGGATGCGCACCCGGCCGGGGTGCAGGCGTTCTTGACGGGGTGGGTGTGGTTGGGGGACCAAATCGGAGTCGGGCTGGGCGGGGCCGCCCCGTTGTGGGTGAAGTTCCCTTTCGTGGCGGGTTCGTTGTCGGGGTTGGTGGCGCTGGTGTTGGTGGGGCGGCGGCTCGTGGGGCGGGAGGCGGCGTGGCTTGCCGTGGCGGTTTACGGGGCGCTGCATTGGGTGGTGTTGCAGGGGGCGATTGCACGGCCGTATGGAGTGGGGGCTGCGGCGGTGCTGTGGGGGGCGGCGGTGCTGGTGGCGCCGTCGATGCGGGGGCGGGTGTGGAAGTTGGGGGTGGCGTGGGCGGTGGCGGCTTACGTGCACCATTTTGCAGCGTTGGAGGCGGGGTTGGTTTGGGCGGCTGGGATGGTGTGGGGGCGGCCGGAGGATCGGCGTGCAGTGGGGTGGAGCGGGGTGCTGGGGCTGGTTTTGTATGCGCCGCATGTGCCGGTGCTGTGGCACCAGTGGGGGCACGGGGGGCTTGGCGGTTTTTTGGCCCCGCCGGAGCCCGCGTTCGTGTCGACTTACCTGTCGCTGTTGTTGAATGATTCGGCCGGATTGTGGGCGGTGCTGCTGGGGCCTGCGGTGGGGGCGGCCATCGGGGTGCGCTCAGGTAGGGTTTGGCGGGCGGTGGGCCTGGGGGTGGGGCTGTTTGCGGTCCCGTTGGGCTTGGCGTACGCGTATTCGGTGTGGCGGGCGCCCATTTTGATGGATCGCACGTTGTTTTTCGGGGCGCCTTTTTTGGTGTTGGCGGTGGCGGCTGCGGCGGTGGCGGGTTGGCAGCGTTGGACCGGTTGGCGCCCTGAGTGGTTGGTGGGTGTGGCGGGGTGCATGGCGCTGCTGACTTTGTTTGTGAATCGGGCGCACCACGTGACGGCTTGGCAGTCGACGTACCTCGAGGTCTTTCAGGCGGCGGTGGAGCATCCGGAGGCGTTGACGGTATTGAACGGTCCAAATTTGGCATGGGAAATGTGCGAAGGCCAAACCCACTGGCGCCCCCAAACCGCGTCCCCCGCCACCTACCATACGCTGCAACCCCTCGCCGGCGATTCCACCATTCCGTCCATCGCCATCGGCCGCGCCGCGAACCACCAGTACCTCACGCCTGACGCCGACGCCCTGCTCTGGTTCCAACGTCCCCTCCTTGAACAGCGCGACTTCTACAACGGGGATTACCGGCGCTATGGTGCCCTCCGATCCCTTGCGGACCGCGCCCCCGGCCTTTCAGCCCCCGGCCTCGCCCGCTCATCGCGCGAATTCCCGGTCAGCATCGAGGCTCCCTTGTTGGACGTCCTCGCCGCGACCGACAGTGCCCTCGCCGCCACGCCCAACCGCGAAATCTACGCGGGCTTGCAAATCAAATCCCCGCTTCCCGATGGCACCGAGCTCGTCCTGAAAATCGCCCTCGACGACACGGTGCTGTTCTACCGTTCGGTACAGCCGGACCGGTGCGGAGGAGGGTGGCTTGCGGTTGGCGTGCGGTTGGCGGATTTGGACCTCAGCATGCGCGCCTGCCAGCGCCTCCGGTGCAGCGCTTTCCTTTGGAACCCCAGGCGGATGCCACTCACCACCGGGCCGCTCACCCTCAGTGCAGTAGCGGGGAATCCGCTGCAATACGCATGGTCGCAGCGCATTCCCCGCCCTTGAATCATTCGCAGCTCAGTCCGAAGGCCCCCAGCATGATGAGCAGGTCGGCAATGCCGGTGACGCCGTCTCCGGTCAAATCCCCTGCGCAATCTCCGCTGGTGCATCCGAAGTCCGATAGCACGAACAACAAGTCCGCGACCCCCACAACGGCATCACCGCTCAAATCCTCAGGGCAACTGGAAACGCAACTCGTGTATTCGCACGAGTCGTCCGAGTCGGTGGCGCTCGCATCGTAATTGCACGCCGTTTCGTCTTGGCAACCCGCCACTTCCAGCTCGTCGCACGTGCCATCTCCGTCCGCATCGTTGATGCAGTTGCCGTTGCAGTCGTAGTGCGTGTCGGGGTAGCTGCACGTGCCGGCGTCGGTAGCCGCTGCGTCGTAGTTGCAGGCCGAATCGTCCTGGCAACCCACAACCTCCAGCTCGTCACATGTGCCGTCGCCGTCCGCATCATTGATGCAATTGCCGTCGCAGTCATAATACGTGTCGGGGTAGGTGCACGTCCCGGCATCCGTCGCCGCTGCGTCGTAGTTGCAGGCCGAATCGTCCTGGCAACCCACAACCTCCAGCTCGTCACACGTGCCATCTCCGTCCGCATCGTTGATGCAGTTGCCGTCGCAGCCATAGTACGTGCCGGGGTAGGTGCACGTCCCGGCATCCGTCGCCGCTGCGTCGTAGTTGCAGGCCGAATCGTCCTGGCAACCCACGACTTCCAACTCATCGCACGTACCATCGCCGTCCGCATCGTTGATGCAGTTGCCGTCGCAGTCGTAGTGCGCTTCGGGGTAGGTGCACGTTCCGGCATCCGTCGCCGCTGCGTCGTAGTTGCACGCCGCGTCGTCCTGGCAACCCACAACTTCCAACTCGTCGCAGGTGCCATCTCCGTCCGCATCGTTGATGCAATTGCCGTCGCAGTCATAGTACGTGTCGGGGTAGGTGCACGCCCCGGCATCCGTCGCCGCTGCGTCGTAATTGCACGCCGCGTCGTCTTGGCAACCCACGACTTCTAACTCGTCGCAGGTGCCATCGCCGTCCGCATCGTTGATGCAGTTGCCATCGCAGTCGTAGTGCGTGTCGGGGTAGGTGCACGCCCCTGCATCCGTCGCCGTAGCGTCGTAATTGCAGGCCATGTTGTCTTGGCAACCCACGACTTCTAACTCATCACACGTGCCATCGCCGTCCGCATCGTTGATGCAGTTGCCATCGCAGTCGTAGTGCGTTTCGGGGTAATTGCATGTGCCGGCGTCGGTCGCCGCCGCGTTGTAGTTGCAGGCCTCGTTATCCTGGCAACCGACAACTTCCAACTCATCACACGTACCATCGCCGTCCGCGTCGTTGATGCAGTTGCCATCGCAGTCGTAGTGCGTTTCGGGGTAGGTGCAGGCGCCGGCGTCGGTAGCCGCTGCGTCGTAGTTGCACGCGGAATCGTCTTGGCAGCCCAAAACTTCCAACTCGTCGCACGTGCCATCGCCGTCCGCATCGTTGATGCAATTGCCGTCGCAGTCGTAGTGCGTGGCGGGGTAGGTGCACGTCCCGGCATCCGTCGCCGCCGCGTCGTAATTGCACGCGGTGTCGTCCTGGCAACCCACGACTTCCAATTCATCGCAGGTGCCATCGCCGTCGGCATCGCTCAAGCACTCACCATTGCAGTCGTAATGTGGTTCGGGGTAGGTGCATGTTCCTGCATCCGTCGCCGAGGCGTCGTAGTTGCATGCCGTGTCGTCTTGGCAACCCACGACTTCATCCAAATCGCAAACCCCATCACCGTCTGAATCGCCACCGATGACTTGGCCTGTTCCGTCCGTTTCGCCAGAACAGGTGTCGCATGCCCCCGGGAAGAGGCAAGTGGAATCGTCCAGTGTGGCCTCGCTATCGAAGTTGCAAGCCGCATGATCGGTGCATCCCGCGCAGGAAGTGAAGTCGCAGCTGCCGTCGTTGGTGTTGGCCTCGCTATCGAAGTTGCAGGCCAAAGCCACAGTGCACCCCAATACCACACAGCTTCCATCATCAATCGTTGCGCTTCCATCATAATTGTCCGCATCGGGGTTGGTGCATCCATAACACGACGTAAAGTCGGTGCAACCTGAGTTGTAGATTGCATCGGGATCGTAATCACATGCAGCAGGGTTGGTGCATCCTAAACAGCTGAAGAATTCACAGCTTCCATCGTCGATGCTCGCCCCAACATTGTAATTGCAAGCAAAGGGGTTGGTGCAACCGGAAATCGATTCCAACTCATCACAAATGCCATCGCCATCCGCATCGTTGATGCAGTTGCCGTCACAGTCGTAGTACGTGTCGGCGTAGGTGCAGGAACCAGCGTCGGTCGCCGCTTCATTGTAGTTGCACGCGGCATAGTCCTGGCATCCCACGACTTCAAACTCGTCGCACGTTCCGTCACCGTCTGCATCGTTCAAGCAATCGCCGCTGCAGTCGTAGTGCGTGTCGGCGTAGGTGCAGGATCCGGCATCGGTGGCTGCGGCGTCGTAGTTGCACGCCGTATCATCCTGGCAACCCACAACCTCCAACTCGTCGCACGTGCCATCGCCGTCCGCATCGTTGATGCAGTTGCCGTCGCAGTCGTAGTGCGTGTCGGGGTAGCTGCACGTGCCGGCGTCGGTAGCCGCTGCGTCGTAGTTGCAGGCCGAATCGTCCTGGCAACCCACAAC
>CBFHPD010000110.1:0-20068 GCA_965657495.1 uncultured Flavobacteriales bacterium | reverse complement strand
CTCTGTGAAGGCCGTGGCCAAGGCTTCCCGCACGCTCTGCACATCCACAGGCTGCTCAAAGGTCAAATCAAACGTCGTACCGCCTTCGAATTCAACCCCCTGTTGCAACCCGCGGGTAGCCATGGAGGCAATGCCTGCGAGGACAACGATGGCACTGACGATGTAGTAAGTCTTCCGCTTGCCGACAAAATCGATGTTCGTGTTCGTGAACCAGTTCTCGGTCATCGCCGAAGAGAAGCTCATGGGCTTCTTGTTCTCCATGCGCGTGAAGAAGACCAAACGCGTTAGGGCAATGGCACTGAACAACGAAGTGAAAATACCGATGATGAGCGTGGTGGCGAAACCACGGATGGCACCGCTACCGAAGCTGTAGAGCACGAAGGCCGTCAAGAGCGTCGTGATGTTGGCGTCGATGATGGCGCTGTACGCCTTTGAATAACCTTCGCGGACCGCCACCGACAAGCTCTTGCCGCTGCGCATTTCCTCGCGGATGCGTTCGTAGATGAGTACGTTGGCGTCCACGGCCATGCCGATGGTCAAAACGATACCGGCGATGCCCGGAAGGGTCAGCGCTGCCCCCAATGAAGCCAAGGCACCGATGAGGAAGAACAAGTTGGCCAACAACGCAATGTTGGACACCAAACCAGCGCCGCGGTAGTAGAAAATCATGTACGCCAGGATGACGAACAGGGCCACCACGAAGGAAATCAATCCCGCGTTGATGTTGTCTTCACCCAACTGCGGTCCCACGCTGACTTCGTCCACGATGCGCGCAGGGGCGGGCAACGAACCCGCTTTCAGGAGACCGGACAAGTCCTCGGCTTCAGCCAACTTCGCTTCCGCGGTCATCTGGCTGCCGAAGCTGATTTGCGAACGGCCGTTCATGATGGCCGACTGCACGCTCGGTGCTGAGAAAACCAACCCGTCGAGCACCACGGCCACCGCGCGCTGGTTATCAGCTGCGCAACGCTCGGTCATCGCTCCCCACGCCTGTCCACCTTCGCTGTCCATGGTCATGGAAACCACGACGTCGCCGATCTCATCGTATGAAACGCGCGCATCCACAATGCTCTTGCCGGTCAGCTTGGCTTTGCCTTTGCCGCTCTCGTCCTTGATGGCGTAAAGGATGGCCAACCCGTTGGTGGGCTTCGCATCCCACAACAATTGCAAGTCAGATTGCAAGGCGCGGCGAGCGGCCGGCATCTGCAGCATGTCGTTGATCCGAGCGGTGTCGTTCGCATTCGCGTAACCCACCACGGCAGAACGGCGGCTGGTTTCGAGTGCGAGGTAGCGGAACAAGGGCGCTTTCGCAGCCCGTTGAGCGTCCGTCAACAACGAATCGGCCGGCGCGTCCGCACTAAACAATTCCGGGTTGGTCGCGCGAGCAACGGCGTTGTTCGCGGCGGAAATGCGGCTGAACACTTCGTCGTTGAAGTAGGTCTCCCAAAACTCCAAGTTCGCCGTAGCCTTCAGTTGCTTCCGAGCGCGCTCACGGTCCTCGATGCCCGGCAATTCCACCAAAATCCGACCACCGCTGACGCGCTGCACATTCGGCTGCGCCACCCCGAGTTGGTCGATCCGCTTCCGGATGATGCTCTCGGTGTTCTCGATGGCGGTCGTTGATTCGCGGCGAAGGATTTCAATCACCTCCTCGTCCGTGCTCTCTGCTGGGAACAGGTCCTTGCTCTCCATGTTGTGGAAAATCCGCCACAACTCTGCGCCGTTTGCATGCTGCCCCCACGCTTCAGCAAAGAGGTCCACAAAGCCTACACCGGAGGTGCTGGCGAGGTTTTCACGGGCCTCTCGGATGGAGGTTTGGAATGCTTGGTTGTTCGAGTAGTCGCTCAGCGCGATGAACAGGTCCGGAATGCTCACTTCCAGCGTGACACTCATGCCCCCTTGGAGGTCGAGGCCGAGGTTCAATTCCCGCTCGATGACCTCCCGGTAGGTGTGGCCCAAAACAGGGTAGACCTCGGTGTCGGCACTGTCGCGGAGGAATTCACGAGCCGCCTTTTTCGCAGCATCGGCCTGTTCTTCCGCAGTGATGAGGTTCGCTTGGAGCATCGTGTCCGCAACGTATTCACCATGGGCTGCAGCCTTCTTTTCAAATCCGGATGCCACCGTATTGAAGCTCAAGGTGTAGATGGTGGCCAAAGCCAACAGCAACGTGAATAACAGGACAGCGTTCTTATTTTGCATGACGCATGTGGTTTTTCAGGGGCGCAAATATAACCTAAATGACCACACCTTTTAAGGTGGGCTTGTTGCGTACGCGTTACTTTTGCGGCATGTTTCGTTTTCTCCGGCTTTTTTTTCTGGTTGTAGGGGGGGGATTGGCCGCTTCACCCGCCTTGTCTCAATCGGATTGGGCGCTGGCTGTTTTGCAATACCGAGGGGGCGGCGACTGGTACGCGAATCCCACGGCGCTGCCGAATTTGGTCAGCTATTGCAACGAAGCCCTGGGAACCCAGTTTGCCGCGGAAACGCCGTACGTGGAAGTGGGTTCCCCCGAGCTGTTTGATTACCCATTCGTTCACATGACCGGGCACGGCAACGTGGCGTTTTCGGCGGCGGAAGCGCGGAATTTGGGCGATTACCTTCGGAACGGCGGTTTTTTGCACATTTCGGACAACTACGGCATGGACCCGTATGTCCGCCGTGAGATGGGCAAGGTGCTGCCCGAGTCCGAATGGATCGAGATCCCTTTTGAACACGCAGTGTACCACGCGGCGTTTTCGTTCCCACAGGGACTGCCGAAGGTGCACGAACACGACGATTTGCCCCCGCGCGGATTTGGACTTTTCCACGCGGGGCGCCTCGTTTGCTTTTACGATTACGAGTGCGACTTAGGCGATGGGTGGGAGGATTACCGCGTCCACCGCGACCCAGAAGCGTTGCGCCAGCGCGCCCTTCAAATGGGTGCGAACCTCGTCACCTACGCGCTGTCAGGGGCTAGTTTGAGCCCAAGGGAGTAAACTCAGGCTTCGACGGCCACGCGCTCGATGCGGGTGCGCCAAACGCCGTTTTCGTCTTGTGAACGGCTCAGCTCGAGCCCTTGGGATTTCAAGGCCGCACGAACCACGAGCCACGTGTCTCCGGTGCCGTTGCAGAAGGCGCCGCGGACTGAGGCGAGGCCTCCCACTTCCCCCACGCATTGGTCGAGCGCGGCCCAGTAGATGTTCTCGGTGAGGCCGATGCCTTTCATGCCGATGTGCTCCCACAGGGCGGTCATGGCGGTTTGGAGAGACATTTTGCCGTCGGTTTTGTCCATGATCGCCACATCGCAGATGAAGGCCAAAACCGCTCCCTCCACGTAAATGTTGGACTTCCGCTCGGGAACGCCCGGCTTGTACCCGTCGAGCCAGGTGTCAAAGCTCGATTCTGCCACGCTCAAGTTCAAGCGTCCCGGGTTGTTGTAATGCCGGTCAAGCAACCGCTCCATGAGGCGGCACCAGCCGTCCACGTCCACGATGCCCGATTCGAGCAGGAACAAATCGCCCATGTAGGTCGTGACCCCTTCTGCCACGTACCCAAGTCGGCTCGGGCACGCCTTGGTAAAGTCGTAAGGCATCCACTCGGACGGGCGGATTTTCTTGACGTTCCAGGTGTGATAGAGTTCATGGGATGCGATGCCGATGACCTCCATGTAGCCCTCCTCCGTTTGAATCTTCTCGCTTGGCCCGAGCGCAATGACGGTGCTCGCTTCGTGCTCGACCCCGTGCCGCACTTCGCGTTCGGGGAAGAGGTACATAAAATGATAGGAGGGGACGGGGAAGGAACCGAAGGCCTCGATTTGGGCTTCCGTCAATTTCTGGTGGTCGTTCACAAAGCGCTCTTCATCGGGAAGTTGCTCGCCGTATGCCCACAAGTGGAATGCGTGGCCCTGCACTTCGTAGGTGCGGTGCCAGAGGGATTTAGCAGCCAAAATGGGCGAATCCATCACCTCTTGCAAGTCCTTTGCAACCAGGAAGTTGCCATTCGAGGTGAGGGCGCTCGCCACTTGCCAATCGTCCTTCACGTCGTTCAACAAGATTTCGAAGGGCAATGCCGGACGTTCCGGATCATACAGGAAGCAATTCACGGGGTTGACAAAGAGCAAGTCTTCATCCACATATGTGGAACCCGCGTTCAGTTCGCCCGCGTAGTACATCCAGCGCAACCGCTTGATGCCGGCGGGAATCGACCACGTGTGCAGGTCGTTCTTGAGCATCCGGACCCATTCGCCCTGGCTGTTCTGGCCTTCGACGCTGTAGATGTTTTGGGCAAAATTCCCGAGCTCATAACGCCCTGGCCGCCACGCGGGCAGCTGCACAGTGAATCCTTCCGCAGGTACGTCGGGGAAATCAGCGAGCAACATCAAAATGGGGCGCTCTTTCGTGGCGCGTTGGAGGAGGATGCGAATGGGCTTCATGGTTCGAGTAGGTCGTCAATTACCAGCCCAGAGGCCGCGTTGGGCAAGGGGCTGTGGATGAGTGCAGAAACAGTGGGCGCGATGTCCCGGATGTACGTACGCTCATAGGTGGCGCCAGGTTTCACACCCCAGCCATAAAAAATGCAGGGCACGTGGGTGTCGTAGGCGTAAGGGGAGCCGTGGGTGGTGCCGGTGCGCCCGTAGTTGATCCACCCGGTCTTCGGAACCACGACGACTTCGCCGGAGGCCTTCGGGTGCAGGCCCCATTGCAAGCGGCTGAGCACGGGGTCGTCCGTTTTTCCGATTTGGGCCAAATCCGCGCTGACCACCGCCCGGTACACGTCCTCATCCACCATCGCCACCGCCTGCACCCGTGCGGCCACTTCTGCCAAATCCAACCCCGCCGCCGCGATGCGCTCCCGGTCGAGGAAGAACTGGTCGTTCGAGTAGTTCAAAATCCACGGCCCCTCGCCATACGCCGCGACGCAAGCGGCTTCGGCTGCGTCGATCATGTTGCCCGGCTTCCAGTAGTCCACCGGCAGCCCCACCGACTGCCCCAGCGATGGCACGGTGGCCCCGGCGTGGTCCGCACTCAGCCAGCACATCCATTCGCCCGCGCCCACCTGCTCGTCCAGTGCATCGAAGAGCCGGGCGAGCTCACGGTCCAGCCGCAGGTACACGTCCTGCGTCTCCTGGGCGTGCGCACCGAACTGGTGGCCCACGTAATCCGTGGACGAGAAGCTGATGGCAAGCAAGTCCGTCACCGCATCCGCCCCGAGGGCTTCCCCTTCGATCGCTGCAAGGGCAAAGTCGACGAGGATGGCATTCCCCGCAGGGCTGGCCTTCAGCACGTCGTATCCATTGTTGGCCTCAGCGAGTTCCCGGAAGTCGTAGGGGAACACGGGGCGCGTGGTGCCGCGGAAGGGCGATTCGTACGGGTTGTTGTCGGGCTGCGATTCGTCGTAAGCGGCTTCGTCGAGCAAGCGTTCCCAGCCGGCCTTCATGTAGGCGTCGCGCGGGCTTTTGCGGTTGAATTTTTGGGCCCAAACCGGCAGTTCTTCAAAATAGTACGTGCTGCTGATGAACACGCCTTCGTCCTTGCCGTGGAACCAAAACGCGCCGTCCGCGCTGTGCCCCGCCGGCAGGATGGCCCCGCGGTCTTTCATGCTCATGCCGTAGACCTTTGCGGCGCCCCCGGTGGCGAGCTTGAGCTCATCGCCCAGCGTGGACACTTGGAGGCGGCGGGGGGACATGAATCCCGCGCGCTCATCGGGGCTAGCGGTGCCCACAGCCCGCACGCTCGTGTCGCTTGCGCAATACACGCTTCCAGCGGACGCCCGGTCGTACCAGTCGTTCGCGATGATGCCGTGGTAGGCCGGTGTGGTGCCGGTGTAAATGGACGCGTGCCCGGGGCCCGTGTACGTGGGAGCGTATCCGAAGTGGTGATCTCCGCAGACAAAACCGCCTCCAACGAGCCGCTTGAAGCCGCCCTCTCCGAAGTCGTTCCAGAACCGGTAGAGGTAGTCGGCGCGCATTTGGTCCACCGTAATGCCCACCACCAAAGCGGGACGAGCGCCCAAATCCAGCGGTGCTTCCTGGGCCTTCACGGGCCCCATCGCGCCCACGAGCGCGGCCAAGATCAACGTGCGATGCATGCCCCGAAGATAGGGCGCATCCTCCGGCGAAATCAGACCGAAGTCACGCGCCAAACACTCCACGCCACGAGCAAACACCCCGCCACGCTGATGGCGATGTTCAGCAAGGCCCAACCCACCGCACCGCTTGCAAACAACCGCATGGTTTCGAGCGAAAACGTGGAGAACGTGGAAAATCCGCCGCAAAAACCAGTGGTCGCCAGCAGGAGCCACGCCTGTTGCGAACGGGTCAGGTCATCCGCTTGGCCGGCCGCCCAACCCGTCACGCCCACCAGCAGCGCAGTCGCGAGCGCGTTTGCCAGCAGCGTTCCCCACGGCATCGGTCCAGCCGCCCAGCGGGCCGCCCACAGCCCGATGCCGTAGCGCGCCACGCTGCCGAGCCCTCCCCCGACAAAAACGGCGAGGACCTTCATGCGCGGCGGCCCGTCAGCCGGTTCCACACCCACCAACACACCCCGCCCCACATCGCGCCCCAAGCCGCCCCCACGAACACATCCCCCGGGTAATGCACCCCCAAGTAGATCCGGCTGTACCCAATGAGCACCGCCCAGGCCACCAAGGCCACGAGCGTCCAGCCCCCGCCAAGCAAGCCCCCCACCAGCACCGCGATGCCCATGTGGTTCGCCGCATGCGACGAGAAAAATCCGTACGCACCCCCGCGGTAGGGCTCCGTGCGACCCGCCGGCGTCACCACGTGCAGTTCAGCCGCCAAGGCCGGCTCATGCGAAGGCCGGGGCCGTTCCACCATCGGCTTGGCGATCCGCGCCGACACCAAATCCGTTCCCGCCAAACTCAGGGCAATCGCCCCCAGGGCCCAGCCCCAGCGCGCCCAGTTGCCCAACCGCCGCCGCAAAGCCACCAGGAGCAGGACGTAAAGGGGCACCCAAAACCAAGTTTGGCTCACCCACCACATCGCCACATCGCCCCCGGGCCACGGCCCGTTCAGCGCGAGCATCAACGCCACATCCGCGTCCACCAACGCGTTCCCCGCTCCGGCAACTTCCATCAGCTGTAAATGCCTTCCACCACATCCCCGTACTTCGCCAGGATGGGCTTCCGCTTCAACTTCAGCGTCGGCGTCAATTCCCCACCGTCGATGGTAAACGGCTCGCTGAGCACGCGGATGACCTTGACTTGCTCCCACTTGGCGAAGTCGGCCATCAGCCGCTCCAGGTCCTGCTCGATCCGTGCCACAATGCGTTCGTTGGCAGCGATGCCGGCCAGTCCGGGGAACGCCACCTCGTGCCGGCGGCACCATTCCTCCACCGCCACGGCGTCCGGCACCACGAGCGCAGCTGGGTGCTTGCGGCCGTCGCCCACCACCATGACTTGCTCGATGAACAGGGAGGCCTTGAGCGCGTTTTCGAGGAGTTGCGGGGAGACGTACTTGCCGCCGGATGTCTTGAACATCTCCTTCTTGCGGTCGGTGATTTTCAGGAACCTTTCGTCGGTGAATTCCCCGATGTCGCCGGTGTGGAACCAGCCGTCTTGGATGACTTCGGCGGTCTTCTCCGGATCCTTGTAGTACCCCATCATGACGTTGTGTCCGCGGACCTTGATTTCGCCGTCGTCGCCGAAGGCCACTTCCACGCCTTCCACCACTTGGCCGACCGTTCCGATGCGCAGCATGTTCGGTGCATTGAGGGTGTTCACGGAAACCACGGGGGAGGTTTCGGTCAAACCGTAGCCCTCAAACACCGGGATGCCCGCCGCGTTGAAAAACCGCGCGAGCCGCGGTTGCAGCGCTGCACTTCCGCACGCCACCGCTTCGATGCCCGTCAAGCCCAACGCCTCCTTCACCTTGCTGAAGACCAGCTTGCGGGCGAGGTTGAGTTGCCACGCGTAGAACGCGCCGTTGCGGCCGTCGGGTTCCCACTTCAGGGCGACATCGACGGCCCAGCTGAAGATTTGGGCCTTCACTCCGCCGGCGGAGAGGCCCTTCGCCACGATGCCGTCGTAGAACTTCTCGAGCAGCCGCGGCACCGCCGTGAACATCGAGGGCTGGGTGGCGGCGAGGTCCTCCTTGATGGTTTCCATGCTTTCCGCGAAGTGCACTTCGACGCCCACATAGAAGTAGAGGTAGTGCAGCATGCGTTCGAAGATGTGGCAGACGGGCAGGAAGCTGAGGACGCGGTGGGTTTGGGAAGCGTCGAAATGCGGCAGCCGCGGCAGGCTGATTTCCACGTTCCGCGCGATGTTGCTGTGGCTGATCATCACGCCCTTCGGCAGGCCGGTGGTCCCTGAGGTGTAAATGATTGTGGCCAAATCCTCCGTCTTCACCGCCGACCGGCGCCGTTCCAATTCCCCCGCGTGTTCGTCCGACTCCCCGGCCTTTTCCACCTCCCGCCAATTGGGCGCACCCACCACATCCTCAAACGTGTACACCCCCTCGAGCCCCGGCACATCGCCTTGGATGCTCTTCACCTTGTCGTACAGCTCCTTGTTGGACACGAAGCACCACTTGCTTTCGCTGTGGTTGAGGATGTACGTGTAGTCCTGCTCCGTCATCGTGGGGTAAATCGGCACGTCCACGCCGCCGGCTTGCAGGATGCCGTGGTCCATCAGGTTCCACTCGCACCGGTTGTTGTGGGCGATGAGTGCCACGCGGTCGCCGGGTTGCATGCCGAGCGCGATGAGGCCGCGGGAAATGCGGTCCATGGTGTCGACGAACTGTTGGGTAGAAAACGAAAGCCGGTTGCCGCCATTGGGCATGGTCACCATCACATCCATCGGCTTGTTCGCCAATTGGTAACGCGGGAAATCAAACAATCGGGTAGGTACACTCATTGGAATCGGTTGCATCCGGGGGCACCGCAGCCCCCCGATGGGTGCGTCCAAAATACAACATTCGGTTTTCCCTGCAATCGCCCGCCGCGCGACAACGAAGCGTGTCCAACCGGCACCAAATGTGCTCGCCGCGCCTAACGTTGGTGCAACTTGATGCCAACACATTCATCCCCAATCCGTGTTGTCCCCTTCATGTGCATCCACCTTTTGCGGGGGAAATTTGCCGCGAATTGTATCTCCTAACACCTGCCCCATGCAAGCACGTTACCACACTTTTTTGCCCGGTTTGATCTTGTTGGTCTGCTTGGTTTTTGTGCTCGTCTCGGCCTTTGTGTGGGGCTGATCAGTTGAGCACGGCGCCGCAGCGGTAGCAGTGAACGGCATCCGGGCGGTGGCCTTCTGCACCGCAGTCGTCGCAGGCGATGGTGGTGTCTTCGGGGGCATTGCCGCGGGCGAGTTCCAGGCCGACGATGCCGGTGGGCACGGCGATGATGGCGTATCCGATGACCATCATGGCGGAGGCGAGGATTTGGCCCAAAACCGATTCCGGCGCAATGTCGCCGTATCCCACCGTGGTCACGGTCACAATCGCCCAATAAATGCTCACCGGAATGCTCGTAAATCCGCTCTCCGGCCCCTCGACGAGGTACATGATGGTGCCCACGATGGTCACCAGTGCGAGCACCGCCGTCAGGAACACCGTAATCTTCGCCCGGCTCGCGCGCAAGGCGGTCGAAATGGTGGTCGAGGCCTGCAAAAAGCCGCCTAACTTCAGCACCCGAAACACCCGCAGCAAGCGCAACACCCGGATGACCCGCAAGCTTTCCGAGCCCGGCAGGATCAACCCTAAAAACGTGGGCACAATCGCTGCCAAATCCACGAGACCAAAAAACGACGTAGCATACAGCACCGGCCTCCGCACCGTCAGCAGGCGTGCCATGTACTCCAGCGTGAACAAGGCCGTGAAGCCCCATTCAATCCATTTGAACAAATCAGCGTAGCGGTCGCTCAGTGAGGGCACGGTCTCCAACATGACCACCGCCACATTGAGCAAGATGGCCCACAGCAGCACCACATCGAAGCGCTTGCCCGCCGGGGTCTCCGCTTCGAAGATGATTTGGTGCCACCTCAGTCGCCAGCCGCTCACGCCTTACGCAGGATCAGGCGAAGGACGGCGAGACCGCGAGGTCCTTCGAGCCTTTCGTGTACACGTAGAATCCTTCGCCGGACTTGCGACCGAGCTTGCCCGCCGTGACCATGTTGACGAGCAACGGGCAGGGGGCGTATTTGGGGTTGCCAAAGCCTTCGTGCAGGACGCGCAGGATGCTGAGGCAAACGTCGAGGCCGATGAAGTCCGCCAGTTGCAGCGGTCCCATCGGATGCGCCATGCCGAGTTTCATCACTTCGTCGATGGCGTCCACCCGGGCCACGCCTTCGTGCAAGCTGATGATGGCTTCGTTGATCATAGGCATCAGGATGCGGTTGGCCACAAATCCGGGGTAGTCGTTGACTTCAACGGGGATTTTCCCCAAATCCCGGCTCCAACCCATCACGCGCTCCGTCACTTCATCCGATGTGGCATACCCTCGGATGACTTCCACGAGTTTCATCACCGGGACCGGGTTCATGAAGTGCATCCCGATGACCTGCTCAGGGCGGTTCGTGACCGCGGCGATGGCGGTGATGGAGATGGACGAGGTGTTGGTCGCGAGCACCGCGCCGGAGGGCGCTGCGGCGTCCATCTGCCGGAAGATTTCGAGCTTCAGATCCACGCGCTCAGTGGCCGCTTCCACGACAAGCTCTGCGTCGGAAACGCCTGCAGCGAGGTCGGTCGTGGGATGCAAGCGCGCCAAGGTGGCGGATTTGTCGCCTTCGGTCAGGGCGCCTTTTTTGATCTGGCGATCGAGGTTGGCGCCGATGGTGGCCAACGCTCGGTCGAGTGCATCGGCGGAGACGTCAATGAGGCGAACGTTCGATCCGTTCTGGGCGAACACATGGGCAATGCCGTTGCCCATCGTTCCTGCGCCGATGACAGCTACTTGCTTCATGATTCCGAGTCGGTGGATTTCTTGGCCGCGGGCTTCTTCGCGGCCGGCTTTTTTGCGGCTGGCTTTTTCGCCGCTGGCTTTTTCGCCGCGGGTTTCTTGGCTGCGGGCTTTTTCGCAACTGGCTTTTTCGCGGCCGGCTTGTCCTCCTCCGCTTCGCCGTCCTCCGCGGCCTTCTTGGGAGCGGCCTTTTTCTTCGCCGGAGCGGCTTTCACCTCATCGGCCTCGGCGGCATTGGCTTCCTCCGCGGCCTTTGCGGCAGCGGCCGCAGCTTCTTCGGCTTCCTCGATTTCGTGTTGCGACTCGAGCGGGAACGCGTTGAAGCGGGCCAACATGTTGTACCACTGCACGAGCTTCTTCAAGTCGGAATTGTAGACCCGTTCGTGGTCGAGCTCCGGGATGACTTCGTCCACGAAGGCCCGGATCTCGGCGGGGCTCGCCTTGTGCGACACGCCTTCCTTGCCACCGGTGTGGTCGTGGATGCGGTGCAAGACGTCCCTCAGGTGGATGTCTTCGTCCGTGGTGTACATGGTGATGTCCCCGAGGCTGCTGACGCGGCTGGTAGCTGCAATGCTCATGCGCTTACCGTCGGTCATGGATTCCACTACCAGGCTGTTGCGGCCCGTGGTCAGGATGCGAAACAAGCCGGGCTTGCCCGCAATGGCGATGATTTCTTGAATGATCATGGTCGTAATTCGACGCGAAAATAGCGAATTGTGGGCCGATGCCCGCGATTTGGCCTACAAGGAGGCGCTATCGAGCTCTGAAAAGGAGGGGATGCTCATCAAAAATTGGGGCATGCGGTCGGCAAAAAATTGCAACGCATGGTGCTGCACGCCGTTGGAGATGACCAAAACCGGAACCTGCAACACCATGTTGTACCGCGCCGCCTGTTGGTAGACCTTTTCGTCGAGTGCCACGTCCGGGGCCTTGCACTCCACCATGAGCAGCGGCCGCCCCTGCCGGTCGTGGCACACGATGTCCGCGCGGCGCTTCATGCCGTTCAATTTCAGCGGGCACTCCACGGCCACCAATCCCGGCGGGTAGCCCAACGCATCGGTGAGGTAGGCGAGCCAGTGCTGGCGCACCCATTCCTCCGGCTCGAGCTTCACGTATTTCTTGCGCGAGCGGCAAAATACTTCGGTGAACGCTTCGCCCCGGCGCAGGGTCAAGGCCGCCGCCGGCAGGGTCAGGGGAGGGCCGAAGGGGGCCTCCGGATTTGTGGGCAACTCGCGCTCGCCGGACATGCTTACGAAGTTACGACGGCTTACCTTTGCGCACATGCCGCATCGCCAAATCCTTCGCGACATCCAGGCCGGTCAATTCAAGCCGCTGTACTTGCTGCACGGGGAAGAGCCGCATTTCATTGACGTCCTGACGAAGGCGCTCGAGGGCGCGGTGGTGGAAGAGGGGCTGAGGGATTTCAACCAAAACGTGTTCTACGGAAAAGACACCGAGCTCGACACGATCCTCGATGCCGCGCGCCGATTTCCCATGATGGCGGAACGGCAGCTCGTCTTGGTGCGGGAGGCGCAGGATTTGGCGGCGTGGCGCCGGAGTGTGGAGATGGAGCGGCTCGAAGCGTATGCGAAGCAGCCGCAAGAGACGACGGTGCTGGTGCTCGCCCTCAAGGGGAAGAAGGCGGATGGGCGGCTGAAGGCGGTCAAGGCCATCCAGCAACGGGGGGTGGTGTTCCTGAGTGAGCGGGTGCGGGATTACAAGTTGCCGGCGTGGATTGTGGATGCGGTGAAGGAAATGGGTTTGGCCATCACCACGCAGACGGCGACCCTGTTGGCGGAACACCTCGGCACCAACCTGAGCAAGGTGATGAACGAGCTGAACAAGCTGGCGATCATCCTGCCGAAGGGCGCGCAAATCACGCCGGAAGTGGTCGAGGAGCACATCGGGATCAGCAAGGATTTCAACGTCTTCGAGCTGCAGAATGCGCTGGTGGAAAAGGACGTCATGAAGGCGAACCGCATCGTAAATTACTTCGAGGCGAATCCGAAGGACCACCCGGTCGCGATGCTGATGCCGGTACTGGGCGCGTTTTTCAGCCGGTTGTTCGCGTACCAAACCCTGGGCGACCCCAACCCGCAAAACGCCGCGCGGGCACTCAAGTGTTCGCCGTACGCAGTCAAGCAATTTGCGGCGGCTTCGAAGCGGTATTCGGCGGCGAAAGTGGGGCGGATTTTCGGCTACCTGCGTGAAGCGGATCGGAAGTCGAAAGGGCAGGGGAATGCGACCATCCCGGATGGAATGCTGCTGCGCGAGGCGATCTTCAAGATCCTGCACTGAGGGATTTGGACCAAACTTCGCGGCAGGTTTTGGCGTGCGGCGCGCTATCGCTAACTTCGGCGGCTGAGTTGGCCCGGAGTTTGCTTCGGGTTGGCGAAATGAAACCTCGGGCTGGTTTTGGCCTGAAAAAACGCAACCACTGCATGAACGCACGTTCTATTTCCCTGCTGTTGACTGGTGCCGCACTGGCGCTGGCTCCTTTGATGACTGCGCAAGATAACCTGGTTCCCAACGGAAGTTTTGAGGATGCCGATGTCCGCCGATTGAAGAACTACGGGCAGCTCACGGATTTTGCCGAGGCTTGGTTCCCGGTCACCGAGACGCCACTCGACCTCTACGCGGAGGGCATGAAGAGCGAAAAGGTGAACATCCCGAGCAACTTGTACGGCAAGCAGGATGCTTCAGAGGGCAACCACTACGCCGGCTTCCGAGCTTATTCGAAGAACACCCGGTTGTTCCGCCAGTACTACCAAGTGAAGTTGACGGAATCCCTCGAGGAAAACCAGATGTACTGCGTGTCGTTCGACATCTCGCTGGCGGACATGTCGCGTTATGCGGTCAACGGCATCGGGGCATATTTGAGCGACCGCAAGTTGTCCCAAGGGAACACCGGGACCTTCGTCACCACGCCTTCTGTGCAGCACCATTCGGATAAGGTAATGATGTTCTTCGACGGTTGGGAAACGGTTTGCGGCACGGTCATCGGAACGGGCGAGGAGGAGTACCTCATCATCGGGGCGTTCTCAGGCGACAGCGACATGGAGATTGAGAAAATCAAGCGGCCCTCCGGGTTTACGGGAGCGCAGCATGCGCAGGCGTACTACTACCTCGACAACGTCCAAGTCCACCCGGTGACGGCGAAGTCGCAGTGCACGTGCAGCGCGGCCGATGAGGTGGAAGAGGATTTGGTGTACGGCTCTTCGGTGGTGTTGAACGAGAACATGACGGATGCGGAGCGCTTGAGTGTGATGGCCGTGTACTACGCGTTCTTGAAGCGCGGTGCAACGGGTGCGGGGCAGCAAACCATTGCGAGCATCGCGGAAATGATGGCGGCGAACCCGGGATGGCGGTTGCGCGTGGTCGGCCATGCGGACGACGACGAGTTCAACGAGGGCAAGATCAACGGCCGCTACGCTTCCCTCGGCGAGAAGCGCGCGAACATCGTGGTGAATGCCCTGATCGATGCGGGGGTGCCTGCCGACCGCATGGTGGTCGAAGCACGCGAAAACGAGGATCCAGCGTCCACGCGCGACACGGACATCAGCCGCGCACAGAACCGCCGTGTGACGTTCGAGTTGATTCAATAATCCCGCGGGCTTTCCGTTGTTGTTCTGAAGGAACACATCCGCTGCATGCAACAACACGGGAAGTCGGTCGGAGGGGGGGAGCTGCTGCAGCTGGTGCTGCGGTGGCTTCCCCTTTTTTTGTGCCCTGTGCTGGTGGAGGCGCAGGAGAATCTAGTGGTCAACGGGTCGTTTGAGGAGGCGGCTTGGTGTCCGTCAGCGTACAACAATGCGTCGCTTCGGACGGCCAAGTGCTGGTCCCAGCCTTCCCAAGGAACGCCCGACCATTTCAAGGCGTGCAGCCGGGAGGCGGGGGTGCCGAAGAACGTGTTTGGGGAACAGCTGGCGGTGGAAGGAGAGGCGTATGCGGGGCTGCTGATTTACAGCGCGGCCAAACCCAATTACCGGGAATACCTGCAGTCCGAACTCTCGCGCACCTTGGTGCGGGGGGAGTGGGTGTGCGTGTCTTGGTGGGCGTGTGCAGCGGATGCGGCGGCGCTGGTCGCCGATGGCATGGGGGCGCATTTGGGAGTGCGTGCGCCGGGGGCGCGCGGCGATGGGGTCATCGCGGTGGAGCCGCAGGTGGACAACCCGCGGTTCCACATGTTGAGCGATCGGCACAGCTGGATCCGGATGTCGGACGCGGTGCAGGCCCACGGGGGGGAGCGGTTCATCACGCTGGGGAATTTCCGGACGCCGCAGCTGAACCGGGTACTGGAGCGCCGGGATGCGACGAAGGATGCGAGTCCTTGGGCTTACGTGTATGTGGACGATGTGCGGGTGGAGCCGGTGGGAGGGCCCGGGGAATGTTCGTGCCTCAACCGGACGTACCTCGAAGAGGCGACCGATCCGCCTTGGGAGGTGTACCTCGTGGAACAGGTGGCGCTGGAGTCGGTGCTGTTTGCCTTCGATGAGTCGGAGCTGGATGGGGCGGCGACTGCGCGGTTGGATGAGGTCGCAGGGGCGATGCGCAAGAACCGCTACCTTGTGATGGAAGTGAACGGTCACACGGATGTCGTGGGGCCGGATGGGTACAATTTGGCCTTGAGCGAACGCCGCGCCCAAGCCGTCATCGATTACCTCGTCGAACAAGGCGTGGACCCGAATCGGCTCGAACTCGCCTACCACGGAAGCCGCCTTCCCGCAGCCGACAACACGACGCCCGACGGCCGGCGCCAAAACCGGCGCGTCGAGTTCGAGTTGCTCGAGCACGCCTTCCTGCCGGTGCAGTGATCAGTTCGTGCGGACGGTGCCCTTCGGGATGGTGGCCATTACCGCAAGTGCCGCAGCAAAGAACAGGATGAGGGCGAGGACGCTGGTGCGCATCGAGCCGGTGAAGCCTTCGATGTAGCCCCAGCTGAACATGCCGATGATGAGACCGCCCTTTTCGAGGACCTCGTAAAAGCTGAAGTAGCTCGCGTGGTCTTCCGTATCGGGCAGCATCTTCGAATACGTGGAACGGTTCAGGCTTTGGGTGCCGCCCATCATGAAGCCGATGATGCCGGCGGCGACGAAGAACCCGTTCGTGGTGCGGACGCCGGCATAGGCGTAAACGCAGACGGCCGCCCAGATGAGCGTGCACAGCATCAAGGTCCGGATGTTGCCGTAGCGGCCGCTCATCCAGGCGACGATGCGCGCGCCGGGGATGGCCAGGATTTGGACCGCGATGATGGCAATGATCAGCTCGGTGTCATTCAGTTTCACTTCCTTGATGCCGAAGGACGATGCCATGAGCATGATGGTCTGCAGCGCCATCGAGATGATGAAGAAGCTGAGCAGGTAACGCTTGAGTCCTTTTTGGTCGGCCAAATCCCGGGCCACCCCCCGCAATTCCTCAAACCCCTTCACGAACAACCGCCCGCCCCCCGCATGCTTGAACGGATTCGTCGGCAGCTTCAAGAACGCCGGCTGCGCCCACGCCACCCACCAAATGCCCACCAACACGAAGGCCCACCGCACGCTCACGCCCCAGATTTGGATCATCACCAAGCAGACCACCAGCAAAATCAGGCTCCCGATGTAGCCCATGATGTACCCGCGCGCGCCCAACCGGTCGTGCTCCTCGCGCGGCGCAATCTCCGGCAAATACGCGTTGTAAAAGCCCAAACTCCCCCAAAAGCCGATGTTCGCAAGGAACAAACTCGCCATGCTCCACTCCAGCTGCTCCGGGTTGAACCAATACATGGTCGTGCATGCCGCCGCCCCCGTGTAGCAAAAGACCTTCATGAAAAACTTCTTCTTGCCCGCGTAGTCGGCGAGCCCGCTCAACAGCGGGTTCAGGACGATCACCACGAGGAAGGACGAGGCGAGGATGTACGCGTAGAGCTGCGTGTTTACGAAGTCCGTGCCGAAGAACGACACGGTGTCTGCGGTCACGGCATTGTAAAAAATGGGGAAGATGGCGGTGGTGATGACGAGGGAGTAAACGCTGTTCGCCCAGTCGTACAAGGCCCACGCACGCTGCACTTGCTTGCTCTCCGCGGCCACCTGTTTCGCTTCATTCATGGGGACAAGATAGGCCTTCAGGCCAAATCCGATGTCGTAGTTTTGCGGCGATGGAACCGAACAGGCATTTCGATTTGGTGGTCGTCGGCGGTGGAATCGTCGGTGCAGCCACCTTCTACCAGTTGCAAAAGCGTCACCCCGAACTGCGTCTGCTGCTGCTGGACAAAGAAGGATCTCCGGCGGATCACCAAACCGGCAACAACTCCGGGGTCATCCATTCCGGCCTCTACTACAAGCCCGGCTCGCTCAAAGCGGTCAACTGCGTCAAAGGCCGCCGGGCCCTCGTGAAGTTTTCCCAGGAATACGACGTGCCGCACGACGTCTGCGGCAAGGTCGTCGTCGCCGCTGACGAGTCAGAGCTCCCGCAGCTCGAGAAAATCCATGGCATCGGCCAGCAGAACGGCATCGAAGGGCTCGAGCGCATTTCAGTCGAGCAACTGAAGGAAATCGAACCCGAATGCAAAGGCGTTGGCGCACTGTTCGTCGGCTGCACGGGCATCATCGATTACCGCGTGGCCACCGAGCGCATGCTCGAGGTCGCCCTCGGCCTCCAGCCGAAGTCGGAGGTGCACTTGGGAATGGAGGTCACGGATTTTCAACGGGTGGGGGACCAAACCCACGTCACCGCCACCCGGCACACCGCCGCCCACCACCCCGTCTCATCCTCCGCTGCGCCCACCGACGCTGCCACCTACACGTGCACCCACCTCGTGGTCTGCGGCGGCCTGCAAGCCGATCGCCTCGCCCGCAAGGACGGCGTGGCCTTGAAGGAGCAGGTCGTGGGGTTCCGCGGCGACTACTATGAGCTCACTGACCAAGCGAAGCACAAGATCCGCAACCTCATCTACCCGGTACCCAACCCCGACTTCCCGTTCCTCGGTGTCCACTTCACCCGGATGACGAACGGTGAAATCGAATGCGGCCCCAACGCGGTGTTCACCTTCAAGCGCGAGGGCTATGGCAAAACGGACTTTGACCTGCGCGACACCCTCGATGCCCTCGGATACGGCGGGACCTGGAAGCTGTTCTTCAACAACATGTCGTTCGGCATCAACGAATACCGCCGGGCCTTCTCCAAGCGCCTGTTCTTGAAAACGCTGCAACGCCTCGTTCCTTCCTTGACCATGGAGGACTTGAAACCAGGCCGCTCCGGTGTGCGGGCCTTGTTGTTGTCGGAGAACGGGGACACGCGGGATGATTTCCGCATCGAATACACGGACCACAGCATCCACGTCTTGAACGCCCCTTCACCCGCTGCCACAGCAGCATTGGCCATCGGTGAGCACATCGCCGACCTTGCCAAGGAGCGGTTCGCCCTCTGAAGAACGCGGCCGGTCCCCACAAGAAAAGGCCCCGGGTTCCCGGGGCCTTTTTCAAGTTGGCAAGATTGCGTGCTCAGCGCACGTCTTTTTCGATATTAAGCGAAACGCACAGGGTGCGCCCAAGCTGCGGTGAACAGCTCAGTGTTTTTCTTTGCGATCTCCTTCTGAGTGGCCGTTGCCAGAGCAGCTTGCACCTGCGCTCTTTTCAGCGCAGCAGCCACCACTCTTGCCTTCAGCCTCCGCACGGGCACCCTCCTTACCGGAATGGCCAGCACAGCCGGACTTCTCGCCGCGCTCTCCTCCATGGCCCTTGCCTTTTTCAGAGCAGCACGCTCCGCCTTCGGATTTGCCTTTGGATGAGCAGCAAGCGCCCTTCTCAGATTTGCCTTCGCCTTGGCAGGAAGCTTCTTTTTGCTTGCCTTCTTCCGATGGTTGCGTCGCGGGTGCCGGTTGCAAGGCGCCCAATGAGGAGTTGCGGGAAGCAGCAGTAGAAGCTTTCGAACCTTTTCCGCCGTTGCTTTGTTCCACCGTCGTCTGACCTCCTTTGTCGGCGGTCGTAGATTGCGCGGAAACAGCAAGAGCGAAGAATGCGAAAACGCTCAGGATCAGAACTTTCTTCATCGTGGGATGGATTGGTGGATAGTTGAGGTCAAAAATTGAACCTGTAAGATACGAATTTTCCTTTGTTTGTGCAACGAGTTTGCGTAAATTTGCGGCCGCACTCTGCCTCAGGGTGCGGTTAGGGAGAGGTGGCAGAGTGGTAATGCAGCAGCCTGCTAAGCTGTGACCGAGTATCTTGGTCCCCGAGTTCGAATCTCGGTCTCTCCGCGAAAATTCAAAAAGCCAGTGCGTGAGCATTGGCTTTTTGCGTTTTCAATGGTGGGCTATTTGCCAGGCATTGTGTTTATGGCTTGAATTCAGGGGGAGCTTTAGCGGAAGGTGGGTTCCTTACTCAAGAAAAAGCCGGTGCGAATGCGCCGGCTTTTTCTTTGTTTACGTGCGATGAATGAGGCCCCTGTAACAGGCAGAAGTTATGTACATGCCCCGTCGTTCCACCCCCTTTTTGGCGCAGAACGAATTCGGTTGAATCCCGTTATTCTTTCACACACCGAACGAGCATGCCGGCCTTTGGATTTTGATCATTCTCACGCGACATGCTGGGGTTTTCTAGCCAATTCACTCCCGACCAGGTTACGTTTCGATGCCAAGGAAAGCCCTCCGAAGCGCTTGCTGTCCAGTAGCGCATGGCAGCATCCGATGAGGATGAAATCCACTCCCCCGTTTCGCCGCTGCGCGTGCCTTGTGAGAGGGCATTGAATCCCGTCGAATTGGTGGTCGCGGGCCCATACCCCAGCGTGATGAGGGAGTTGACATCACCAGCAATCGCGGTTTCGAGATTTGACCAATCTTCATCGGTCGCCACCCGGTATCCGGCCGGGCACAGTTCACCGGAGTTCACGGCCTCCCAATTGTACAAAGAGGGTGCGTTTGCGTTGTAAAAGAACGATGATTCGTCATCCTCGTAGAACTTAGCTCGCGCCCCGTCCGTTGTGCTGGTCCATTCACTGGCCGTTAAGCCGTTGGGGATGGTCGTTCCATCGCGGTAAGTGGTCACCCGCAAATCTTCGGTCATCCAGCATACGTCGCCGATTGGGGTGGTGCCGTAATAAACCAGATCGTAATAAATGCCATCACTTCCGCAAACAAAGTCCGTGGTAAAGCTCAAGGTGTCACCGTATGTTGTGCCGAAGGCATTGGTTGC
>CBFHPD010000109.1:0-1825 GCA_965657495.1 uncultured Flavobacteriales bacterium | reverse complement strand
ACCTCTTGGTCATCCTCGGCGAGTTCGGCTGCGCCGATGACTGCATTTGCGACCTGAACGGCGACGCGCTCGTGAGCATTGCCGACTTCCTGCTGTTCCTCGCCGAATTCGGCGCGGATTGCGGGGGTTAAGGGACCTGTCGTAAGGGCAACAGCAACTGAACCGGCTGCATTGAAATTACTTGGAGCGTCCAAGTTTGCGCTTGGCTCGATCGGCGAGGGCCAACCACGCTTTGTGCAATTCAGATTGCCCTTCGGTCAATTCCGAAGCGTCGTACCACTTCACCTTGGTGGCTACGGCATTCGACTCTGCGAAGTCTATCATTTCCAGCAGTCCTAGGCGGTCAGCGGGGACATCCGCATGCGCTACTACGTGGGCCATTGCCCGATTTACACGATTCGATTGTTCTTCATCCTCAGTGCCAAATAACATCCCCATCAGCCCGCGCGGCGCTTGCGGCATGCGCAGCACCTCGTTACGCGCTTCTTCCAAGGCATCACGCAACGCATCCATGCAGGAGGGCTGAACGGCGCCAGACCCCGATTCGGCTCCACGTTGCAAGAGGTAGCCACACCATTCGCATTCCCCCTCAAAGGTCAATTGCGTGGGGTTCTTGCACCGACCGCAAATCATGATGCAGGTTGATTTTGTTGTGGCTGCCCACACGCCCCGCAGAACCGATGCCCCGGCTGAAGCGGTTCGTCACAATGCGTGCACTGCAGGCTCAAGGGCATGTCACAATCAAAGCACCGAGCAAGGCCCTGTGCCTGGTCCTTTCCACAATGGGGGCATGGCGTGAATGGGTCACCGCATTGGGGACAAAACTTGTACCCTGCAGGATACGATTCGCCGCAAGCGTTGCACGCAATGGCACTGCCCGAATCCGTGTGCCCCTGCGATTGTGCGACCGCCTTGCCGCAACTGCTGCAAAATTTGGCCCCCTCTTCACTGAGCGCTGCGCAATGCGGGCAGGCCACTTTCCCCGGTTTCATGGAATCAGAAACCAAACCCGAAAGGTTGTTCACGACCGGCATGGCCACCCCCAATCCCAGGACGGTACCGAGTAAACCACCTCCAGACTCCCCGTCCAAGCCACCACCACCGCTGCTTCCAATGCTCTCAGCTGCAGCTTGCGAAACATCATACGATCGCTCCACAGAAAACGTCTTCAGGTTCTCCCGGCGGCGCTTGAGCCGCAACCGCTCCTCCATGTCCTCCTCCATGAGCTTTTGGTAGGCATTCAAGACCTGCTGCACCCGCTCATCCTCCGTCACCACGCTCACGGCCTCGATCTTGAACAAGATGGCTTCAATCCCGAAGTCGAGCATGCTCTGTGCTACCGGCGGCCTGACGATGTCGTTCAGTGCTTGAACCTCTGTTTCCAATTCGAACGGCGACAACTCGAGTTCCTTCATCACCCGTCCAAACGCCGTTTTCACTTGCTCATTGATCAACCCCCTGAACACTTTTTGGAGGCTCTTCTGACTGAACGATTTGGTCACCCCAACCAAATCAACCAAGAATTTACGGCTGTCCACGATGCGGACACTGTAGCTCCCCCGTGCTGCGATGGGAATGGGCACTTGGAACTGACGCTCCATCACTTTGAACGGAATCAGTCCCCACTTCGCATCTTGAGATACGGCCTTGTTCACAAAAAACACCTCCGCCTTAAACGGACTGTCTCCGCCGAATGCGAGGGACAACAATTGGGTCACCAACGGCAGGTTATAGGCCGTCAGCGTGTGGGTGCCCGGCCCGAAAACATCCAAAATTTTCCCCCCTCGATAAAAAATGGCCTCCTGCGATTCGTTAACCACCAGTT
>CBFHPD010000108.1:0-4808 GCA_965657495.1 uncultured Flavobacteriales bacterium | reverse complement strand
CACGGCGGTCATGGCCAACGTGGGAAGTTGGTTTTCTTTGATCTTTTTCCTTTTTGCTTCTGTTTGGTCTTTCCGCGAAGATCAAACAGCGGAGGATTTATGAGCACCATTCAATGCAGTTGGTTTCCGGACGTGAGCGCATGGAGCGGAGCGCACTGGGAAGCATGGGACCAGCTGGTCAACGCATGTACCGAGGCGTCGTTCTTCTTGGACGCCCGCTCGGTGCGGGCCTTGTTTGAGGCCGGTGGCCGGCACGTGTATGCGGTGGTGTGGCACCACGGAGCACCGAACGATCCTGCGCAGTGGGTCGGGGTGGCCCTCGTGGAGGATACGCTGGCCGAGAGCCACCAACTCGAACACCACATGGCCAGCCGGTCGACGTGGTTCAAGGTCCTTTCACGGCGGCTCCACGGTCGGAAGGGGGTGCTGCGTTTTCCGGTGCGCGTCATGGGGTCGGTGTTGGGTTCGGGCGGCCACGCTTACCGTTTCAAGGAGGGCATCCCTTCCGCACAACGCCGGCAATTGGTCAGCGATGCGCTCACGCAATCACTGCGGAACCACCCCGGCACGAGCCGCCCCCGGGTGGCCCTCGTGAAGGACTTTCCGCTGCACGATGCGGACGCAGGCGGGCGCAGCGGTGGGCGCCGGTGGATGCCGAATTGGATTGATTTGGAATTCGATCCGGTCATGCGGCTGCCGCTGGATCCGAGTTGGCGCGCCTTGGAGGATTACCTCGCTAGCTTGCGGACCAAATCCCGCACCAAAGTCAAGCGCATCCTGTCGTGCTCCGAATCGTGTTCCTTGGAGGAGTGGGATTTGGCCATGGTGACGGCGCACGCCCAGGACCTGTACGATTTGTACCTGCAGGTGTATGACGAGGCCAGTTTTCGGCTCGGCAGCCTCTTGGTGGAGGACCTTGTGGCCGCCAAACACCGGTGGGGGGATGATTTCAAAGTCCAAGTCATCCGCCACGGCGACCGGCTCGTGGCCTTCCAATGCGGTTACGTTACCCGCACCACCGTGGAGGCGTTTTTCGTCGGTTTCCACCGCGGCCTCAACCGGGACTTGAGTTTGTACCAGCGGATGCTCGTGGAGTTCATCCGATGGGGCATCGAATCCGGAGCGCGGGAAGTGGTGATGGGGCGCACAGCCTTGGACATCAAGTCCTCGGTGGGCGCCCTGCCCGAGCACTGGTACTGCAGCGTGCACTTCAAAAACCTGCTGTTGCAATACGGCGCCCGATTGGCCGCCCGGCAATATTGGCCCCGTTCCGAGCGGCTCAAGCGTCCGTGGAAGCAAGACGCTTACCCGATGACGCACCCGCCGGTCACGAAGGACGCGTGGGTGTAAGGTCAGAAGTCCCCTCCGCCGTCAAACCCTCCGCCGCCGTTGTATCCACCGCGCCCGCGCCGCCCCCCGTCCTCGAGCTTCCCAAACGACCACCGCAAGTCGAGGAACAGGTTGCGCGACTCCCGCTTCCGCAGCACTTCTTGGTAGAAGTTGGAGGTGGGAATGTCCGTGACGTACGACCATTGCCGCGTGTCGAGCATGTCGGAGAGCCGGAGCGACACGTTGAGGCGCTGGTCAAAGAAGGACCGCTGCAGCGCAAGGTCCACCACGGTGATGCCGTTGAAGCGGCCTTGGGGGGTGATGCTGGGGCCGCGGTAGCGCCCGTTGATTTGGCCCTTCCAGTGCTTTCCGAAGGCCAAATTCGCAAACAGCGTCACGTTGTACGTCCACCCCTGCGCATTCGTCGCCGCCTCCAAATCGCCCGCGTCGTTCGACAAGTGGTACACGTCCCCCGTCAGCCGCACGGAGCTCGCCTTCCACAACGGCGCGCTCAAGATGACCTCGATTCCCTCGTCGTGGCGGCTCGCCAAGTTCGCAAACGATGACAACCGCACGCCGTCCTCGTTGACCGTGCTGTACCACCGGATGACATCGGTGGTCCGCTTGTGGAACAGGGCTGTTGAGACGGACCACCGGTCCTTCGTCCACAACCGGTTGATTTCAAAGGAATGGGTGTATTCCGGCCGCAACTCCGGGTTGCCGGTCCGGATGTTGAACGGATCGGAGTCGTTGACAAAGGGGTTCACCTGCCGGCCCCGCGGACGGTTTACCCGCCGGCTGTAGCTGGCCGACCACGTGGTGCGGTCGTCGGCCTCATACGAAAGGCTGGCCGAGGGGTACCAAGAGAAGTAATCGTTCCGAAAAGGCGCGCTGCCGGGATCGCCCAGTTCTGCCCGGGTGAAGGCCTGCTCCAACCGGCTGCCCACCTGCATGCCCCAAGCCCCCCAGTCGCGGCCATAGGTTCCGTACATCGCGTGCACATCCTCCACGTAGCGGAACGCATAGCTCACGGCTGAAACCCCAAACGGCACATAAATGCCCTCGTCGTACACCGTGCTGTCCGATTCGAGGTAAGCAAACGCGGACAACTGATCGCTCATCGTGGACTTCCAACCCAGCTCGAGCCGCCCATCTTCGGCCACCGGCCGGGTGTAGTCGAGGGCGAGCACCTGCCGGTCGAAGTCGGAGGACTGGTTGTTGTAGTCCATCACGCTCGTGTCCTCCCGCGTGGTCCAGTAGTCCGTCAGGTTTTGCTCCTGGGTGCGGTGGTTCGACGACATGCGGAGGGAGGCTTCCAATTTGTGCTTGCCCGCTTCGTCGAACAGCCGCCGGTAACTCCCGTCCACGTCCCAGCCCCCGTCGGTGTTCAGCTCGTCGGCGAACCGTTCGGTGGAGTAAGCAGCGCTTCCCCAGGTCAGGTCGTTGAAGAGGGTCTCCCGGTCGGTTTCTTGGCCGGCATTGAAATTCGTGGCGAGCCCCCATTGACCGCCGCCTTCGGCTGTCCATTCCAGCCCGAGCCGGCCGCCGAGGGAGGTGCCGAGGTCGAGGCCGTCGCGCACCTGGTACAAGGTCTGTACGCTGTCCTGCAGCAATTGCGTTCGGTCGATGTGGCCGGCGCTGAAGCGATCGCGGCGGTTCACGGACAGGTTCGAGAACACGTTGAGGCGCTCGTTCCGGTAATTCAAGGAAACGGCCGCCGACGCGTTGCCCCCGGTGGCGGGCGTGGCTTGCAGTGTGCCGTTGAATCCCGCGAGCTTGTTCTTTTTCAGGACGATGTTGAGGATGCCCGCCATGCCGTCGGGGTCGAAGCGCGCGGATGGGTTGGTGATGACCTCGACGCGGTCGATGGTTTGGGATGGGATTTGGGCTAAAAACGCTTGTCCCGCCGGTCCGCTTAACCCCGAGGGCCGCCCATCGATCAGGATTTGCACGTTGGAAGACCCGCGCAGCGACACGTTGCCGTCGAGGTCCACCTGCACGCTCGGCACCCGCGTCAGCAATTCCGCAGCGCTCGCCCCCGTGGAGGTCAGGTCGCTGCCCACGTGGAACACCCGCCGGTCGATGAGCATCTCCATCGAGCTCTGCTCCGCCACCACTTCTGCCTCGTCCAATGCCTCCACCGAAGGGGTCAACGTGATGGTTCCGAGTGACTTGCGGGCCGAGGGGTCGGGGCCGAAGCCGAACGGCTCGGAGATCCAAGTCGCGTAGCCGATGAAAGAAACGGCGCACCAGAAGCGGCCGCGTCCGAGGTTGCGGATGTTGAACGTTCCGTCTGGCCGGGCCAGCTCACCGCCCACCACGCTGCTGTCGCGCATGCTGTACACGGCAATGGAGGCGAAGGGGATGGGCTGCTCGGTCACCGCGTCGACCACACTGCCTGAGACGGATTGCGCTCGGATCACGGAAAGGGTGGGCGCAAGGGCCACCAGGGCGAAAAGCAGGGAGCGGAAGGCGTTCATCAGGTGCAATTGGGGGGCAAAGGTCGGGCGTTTAGGCCAAATCCCGCCCCGGCCACCCGGTCGGCACCACCATCCCCCGGCTCAGCTCCTCCCGCCGGCCGTCGCGCTCCCAGGTTTGGGCCACCAACCCGCCCCGCTCCAAGGGCAGCGGCCCGCTCGCGCCCCCCTCGTGCACCTGGCTCAACCAATCCAACCGCGGCACCGCCCACAACTCCTCCCGGCCCTCCCAAGCCGCCACCTCCTCCGCGCTCATCCACCACCCCGACGGCGCTCCAGCCGCTGCCCCCCTCGGCGGCCTCGGCCGCACCACCTCCCGGAACGGATAAAACAACCACCCCTTCATCAGCGCCACCCGCCGATCCACCCGCGGCCAGTCCGCCCGATCGAGCGCGAGCTGCGCTGCGAATTTGGCCCCCTTGCGCTCCAACGTATCCTCCACCCGCACCCCGCGCCAATCCCCCCAAGCCCCACGCGACCCCGGCACCCCCATGTAAAACTTGCACGCCACCTCGAAATGCACCACCTCCCCCGAAGCGGCCTCCGCGATGAAATCCACCTCGCCCACCGTCCGGCCACCCGCCGACACCACCCCGTTCGCCACCCGCACATCCCAGTCCGCCGACGCCGCAAAGTAATACCCCATCAAGGCCTCGAACCGCTTCCCCAACAACGGCCCAGCCGCGCCCAACACCCGCTCCACCGGCCGCGGATCCGCCTCCAACGCCAGCAATTCCCCCCAAAACCGCTCCAACCACCCCCGGCACTCCGCTGCCGCCACCCACTCCAGCCCGCCCCCGGCCTCCACGATGGGCGACGCCCCGATGCACCACGCCAGCTGCCGCACTGCCGGCGACTTCAGTTGATTCCACGGCGCGGGGCCTGTGCACGACAAAGTCATGCCCGCAAGTTCTATCTTCGCAGCCGAAAACCGCACCCCCATGCGCGAATTGGCTCAATTTCCCCATCCCATCATGCGGATCACGGTGACCTCGTGGAACG
>CBFHPD010000107.1:0-1367 GCA_965657495.1 uncultured Flavobacteriales bacterium | reverse complement strand
TCCGACTCCAGGCTGCGCAGCCAAGTCCGGTAACGCGCCACCCCATCAGGGGCCATCGCACCAAGAAAATCTGCATGCAATGGTGTACCCACCAAATGCAAGTCAAACGTCCCCGCGTTCGCATCCGCTACCATCGCCTCCAACGCCTCCGTCGTCGCCCAATGCTCCTGAAACCAACCCGCATCATCCATGCCCACCTTGCCGATGCGCTCTGCTGCGTTGTCTAGTTTTACGGTCGTCCGCTGCATCCGGTACCCGCCGATTTTCATCGGTACGCGCCATGGCTTCAACTGCATCTCGCCCACCAGCCGCCACATTCGGAATTCAGTGCGGGCAGTCGGCCAACCCTCCCCGAGGTGATGGTAAAGCGCCATCCGAGAGGACCGGGACCCGAGGAAGCTGCGCTGGCCTTCAAACCGGTCAGCTGTGTGCTGAGCAAAACTACCTGGACTTACGGAAATGACGACCACTTCCGGCTCCACTCCCTCCTCTTGCAAGGCCTTGAGGGTTGCGCGCTGGAGCCAAACCGGGTCCCCCGCTTGAGCCAGATTGCACGCCCCCGGCAGAAAAATGCGGGTGCCGTGCGAGTCGCCGAGGATGAACACTTCCCGCCCACGCATGCCCGCCGCTGAAACCTTTATTTTCCAGGGCTGGATCACCGCGTCATTGAGCAGCATCCAAGCGAACAGGGTTCCGATGAGCAAGGCCAAATGTTGGAACAAAGTGCGCATCAGAAATCGAAATAGATGAATTGGTTTTGGGCTGCAAACCCCGGCGAACTCAGGAACAACAGCACGTTGAATGCCCACAACACCGGCTCCCACGGCCCCAGCCGCTTCGGCTCCAACTTGTAAAAGACTTGCAACGCCTCTGCCCCCATCAACACAGCAACCAACGCCCACGTCACACCGCCCAACTGACCGATGAAGGCCCCACCATCAGCCGGCCACGAAAACAAGCCCGCGAAGTAAGCCGATGCATCCGCTAAAGTCGGTGAGCGGAATAGGATATTGGTAAAGGTCAAGACCCCAAATGTTTGAAGGATTCCCACGATTTCCCTGAATGACGGCGTCCCAACTTGTTTTCGCTTCCACTTGCGTTTTCGCCCCAACAGGATTGCAGGCAAAAACAACATCCCATGTATGCCTCCCCAAATCACAAAGTTCCAGCTTGCACCGTGCCACAGCCCACTGATCAGGAAGACCAGAAACATGTTGCGGGCGGATTTGTACTTGCCCCCAAATGGCCCGCCAAGCGGGGTGTACACGTATTCCCCAAACCAAGTCGTCAGCGAAATGTGCCACCGCTTCCAAAACTCCGGAATGTCCCGCGACAGTAAGGGCATCTTGAAATTCGTTATCAACCGG
>CBFHPD010000106.1:0-5780 GCA_965657495.1 uncultured Flavobacteriales bacterium | reverse complement strand
TCGTAGGCGAGTTCTGGGAAGGACGCGAGCAGGGCGGGGTTCGTGTTTTGGCCCAATGCGCCGCCGCCCGGGTGCTGGTAGAAACTGGTCGTCGAAGTGACCATCAACGTATCCTCCGCATTGCCGTAGACGCTGGAAACAAAGTCTTCCGCATTCGCCGTGGTCGCGTAGAGGCGGTAGGTGGTTTGACCGGCCAAAACCCCTTCCGTGTGCTCCGCCACCACCTCGATTTCAAGGCCGTAGTCCGGGCTCACGCCGTTGCACGAGCAGAAGTCGCAGTCGCCTTCATCGGTCGCCATGGGGTCGTAGTTGCAGGCATTCGACTCCATGCACCCGGCGATCTCATAGGGATCGCATACGCCGTCGCCATCGGCGTCAGCCAAGCACGCGCCGTCGCAGTCGTAACCGACCACCGCGTACTCGCAGCTGCCATCCTCCACTTCGGCTTCTGCATCGTAGTTGCAGGCGGTGGCGTCCATGCAGCCTTCGTTCGCGTGCAGCACCGTGATGGTCTGCACGAAGGTGGTTTCGTTGCCGCAGGCGTCCACCGCGGTGTACGTCCGCTCGATGACCGTGGTGTCGGCATCGCTGGAAACCGTGACATCCTCGCTGAACCAGGTGGCGGTGAGGTCGCAGGCGTCTTCGACGAAGGCGGCTGGGGCCGGCACGGTTTGGCCCAATGCCTCATCGATCGTCAAATTCGCCTCCAACTCCATCGCGAACGCCGGGCCCACGGTGTCCACCACCGTGATGTACTGCTCCGCAGTGGCTATGTTGCCCGCGTCGTCCACCGCCGTGAACACCCGGGTGCAGAAGTAATTGAATGGAGCGCACGGGAGCGTGTACTCAATGGGTCCGTCGAGGAATGTAACCTCGACGTTGTCGTCGCAGTTGTCCACCGCCATCGCCATGCCCGTGGGCATGTCCTGGTCGCAGGTAATCGTCGAATCAGCCGGGACGAACACAAAGGTCGGCGGCGTCACGTCCGGCGCACAAGGATCCACAGGGTAATCGCATGAGCCGTCATCGTCCGTTGCATCGGCATTGTAGTTCAAGGCCTCCATGTCCGTGCAACCCGCGATCTCGAAAGCATCGCAAATGCCGTCCCCGTCGGCGTCAGCCAAGCAGTTGCCCGCGCAGTCGTATTCCGGCTCGGCGTAGTCGCACGCCCCTTCATCGGTGGCCGCAGCGTCGTAGTTGCACGCTGCTGCGTCTTGGCATCCGATGACTTCGAAGGGATCGCACACCCCGTCGCCATCGCTGTCTGCCAAGCAGTCGCCGGCGCAATCGTATCCTGACTCGGCGTAAGTGCACGAGGCATCGTCGTCGGTCGCCGCGGCATCGAAGTTGCAAGCGGACGCATCCGTGCAACCTGCGACCTCGAATGCATCGCAGATGCCGTCGCCGTCGGTGTCAGCCAAGCAGTTGCCGGCGCAATCGTATTCCGCTTCCGGGTAGGTGCACGTGCCGTTGTCGTCGGTGGCATCCGTGGCGAAATTGCATGCAGCCGCATCGGTGCAGCCCTCCACTTCGAACTCATCGCACACACCGTCGCCGTCTGCATCGTTCAGGCAGTTGCCAGCGCAATCGTAGCCCGCCTCTGCATAGGTGCAGGTTCCGGGGTCCGTGGCGTCTGGGTTGTAATTGCACGCCGCTGCATCGTCGCAGCCGGCCACTTCGAGCCAGTCGCATACGCCGTCACCGTCCGAATCCAAGAGGCAGTTGCCAGCGCAATCGTAGCCCGGGGTCGCGTATTCGCAAGAGCCGTTGTTGTTCGTGGCGGCCGAATCGAAGTTACACGCCATCGCATCCGTGCAACCGGGCACTTCGAACTCATTGCACACTCCGTCACCGTCCGTGTCGTTGAGGCAATCACCGTTGCAATCGTAACCAGCTTCAGCATAAGTGCACGAGCCGTCTTCATCGGAGGCCATAGCATCGTAATTGCACGCAGTGGCGTCTGTGCAGCCGGGCACTTCATTGGCATCGCAAATGCCATCGCCGTCGGCGTCATTCAAGCACACGCCTTCACAGTCGTAACCAGCCACAGGGTACTCACAGGCCGCATCGTCCGGTGCACTGCACGCCCCGTTCAGGTTGATTGAAATCGATTGCTCCTCCACGCCGCTCTCTCCGTAGCTGAAGAATTGGATGAACACCTCTCCTCCCAGGGTACCGTCGGTGGTGAACTGACCCAAGAGCACACGGAGGTCATCGCCAGCCACGCCGTTGGACGCTCCTTGCAAGTTGAACCATCCGCCACCGGTTTCGTCGTCGATGACGATGTCTCCGCCGGCTTCAAAGTTGACGAGCCAAGGGTTCGTGGGCCCAGCAATGACGTTGACGGCGCCTTCGCCTGCTGTGGGGTCCACCGGACCATCGACGCCGATGGTGACCCAGCTGTCATAGGCTACCGATGGGAAGAAGGCGATCAAATCCGGGTTGATTCCTGTGGCCAAGCCCGCCCCGAAGCCGTCCTGGTAGAAGGACGTGGTGGAGGTGATGAGGGTCGCCGCATTGCTGTCCCCGAACACGCCGGAGACGAAGTCATCTGGGTTTTGGCACAAAGCGTACATGCGGTAGGTCGTGAGGCCCGTCAAATCAACGGTGCCCACCATGCCGGTGTGCTCCACCACCGCTTCCACTTGGATGCAGTATCCCCAGCCCGCGGAATAATTGCACGCCGCGGGATCGGTGCAAATGGGGTCGTAGGTGCAAGAGCTGTCCAAATCCGTCGCCGCAGCATCGAAATTGTTCGCACTCGGATCCGTGCAACCCGGCACTTCAAAGGCATCGCACACGCCATCTCCGTCGGCATCGTTCAAGCAAAGACCATCGCAATCGTATCCAGTCGGCGGGTAATCGCACTGGGTGTTGTCGGTCAACGTAGCGGTGGAATCGAAGTTGCAAGCGGTGTCATCCGTGCAACCGGCGCATGAATTGAACTCACATGAACCGTCGCTCACCGTGGCAAATGGATCGTAGTTGCACGCCGTAGGGATGAGGCAACCGATGCCATCCGATCCGCATGAGCCATCGTCATCGGTGGCAGCGGAGTCGTAATTGATGGCTTCCGGATCCGTGCAGCCCAACACCTCAAACGGGTCACACACCCCGTCGCCATCCACATCCTCGAGGCAGTTGCTGTCGCAATCGTATTCGGCCTCCGGGAAGACGCATGCACCGGCATCCGGCAACGTGGCTTCGGGGTCGTAGTTGCAGGCGGTCTCGTTCATGCAGCCCACACACGTAGTGAATTCACACGAACCGTCTGAGACCGTCGCGGTCGGATCGAAGTTGCAGGCGTTTGGAATCACGCAGCCCGGGATGGTGCATTGACCGGAATCGATGGTGGCATCCGGGTCGTAATTCGTGGCCTCGGAATTGGTGCAACCCACGCACGAGTCGAAGTCGCATGAGCCGTCGTTGGTGGTTGCTTCCGGGTCGTAATTGCACGCAGAGGCCACGGTGCAGCCGAACTGGATGCAACTCGTGTATTCGCACGAACCATCGGGATACAAGGCACCTTCATCGTAGTTGCACGCCTCCGGATCGGTGCATCCGATGCAAGAAAAGTAATCGCAAGCCCCCGGAATGGTGGCATTGGGGTCGTAGTTGCAGGCGCCAGGGGTCATGCAGCCCTCGCCACCAGCCACCGCCGTGAGCTCAATGGCATGTTCCATGACCACCTCGTCGCACGCATTGTAGACCAGGATTTGCAAACCGTACGATCCGGGGTCCGTCGCCGTGAAGGGTGCAAAATTGGTCACGGCCGTATCCCCGGTCTCCGCCCACATGGCGTCTGACCAAGTGAACGTCGTCATGAAGGAGTTCACCGTATCCACATCCAAGGTGGCATCGCCTGCAATCGCTGCAGAAACGTCATAGGTGTGGTAAGTGCTGGGATCGTTGCCCGCTGCGGGGTCAAAGTCCAAACGCGCCTCCACCGTAACATCCGAATAGCTGTATGGGCCCAAATCCAAGTACATCACCGCACTCCAGCTCGCATCCATCGTGCTACCTCCGGTACCGTCCGGAGCAAACCCCGCACTCGCCGTGTAAGCCGTACCCGTCACATCCGTGAGCGCAGCAGGATCATTGGGTGTATGGAAGGCCAAAACCGAAGTCACTGCCCCTTCTGCCACCACACCGATGTTCGTGGACATGTTGCTGTCTGGAATTCCGGCTGGGATGGACCCCGCTTCAGCGGTCAACTGATCCAAATTGTCGGCGCTCGGCCCGTAGAAATCACTTTCGTCCGTGCTGAAGAAGAACGGGTAATCGCAGACCGTGGTGCCGTCACCCTCCGCCACGCAATTCATGGCGCCCGGGCAATCCGCTACAACGGACTCCACATTCGGGTCGAACACCTCGGTGCCGATGAACGATTGGGTTACGATGAATTCGTTTTGGCCATCGCCCTCTGGGAACACCTGAACATTGAACGTTCCAGTCGGGGTGCCGTTGGTGGTCAACTGGGCAAGCAGCACCTTGTGCCCCGCACCGGCCACGCCATTCGGGCTGCCATTCAACACATACCAAACCCCGCCTGCCGGTCCTTCGAGGGACATGCCTGTCACGCCTGACATCATGGGGGTAAAGCTATTCGCCCAGGGCTCGTCTGCGCTTTGGACCGTGGAAATCGACGTCTGCGATCCCACCGGGCTCTGTTCGATGCCGATGGTCACCCAGCTGTCGTACTCCAACTGCGGGAAATAAGGGAAAAAGGCGGGATTCACACCATCTGCAGTACACCCCATGGCGTAATCGCAGTTGTACATTTCTCCCCCGACGATTTCCAATGCGAGCGGCTGGTGCTGGTCCCCGAAAACTGCCGAAACAAAGTCTGTTTCGTGCTGCGTTTCCAAGTATATCCGGTACGTCGTGTATCCCGTTAAGTCCACATCGCCGACGAGGCCGGCGTGCTCTTCGACGACTTCTACCGCGAGGTCATACTGCGCAAAAGCCCCATGGCCGCATGCGGCGATGAGGAGGAAGGCCAGGAAGCTCCTGAAGGTCTTGAACTGCTTCATCAGATTGAAGTTGATGGTTGATTTGTGGGTTGAAAGGTTTGAGTGCCTTTGATTTCTCCCCTATACGAGACCACCCCCCAAACGGTTACATTTCAGCCCAGCAGCGTCATAAAAAAAGCCGGTCCCTGCGAAGGAACCGGCTTTCATTTCAAATGTCAATTGAATCAGTCGCGCTTGACGAGTTGAAGCGTTTGGCGGCCGGACTCCGTGGCGATGTGGAATTGGTAGAACCCGTTCGCGAGTTCAGTCAAATCCATCACATGGAACATGTTGCCCACACGGTTCCCAAACGACTCGCTGTACACTGCGCGCCCCTGCATGTCGGTCACTTCAAACTGCAACCGCTCTCCGCGCAATCCTTCGAGGCTCACTTGGAACAATCCCGTGCTCGGGTTCGGGTAAACCGCAATAGCCTCTGCCACCGCCAAGTTCACAACACCCAATGCAATGTCCGTTTCGTATGTGAATTCACAGTCGTTGCTGTCCGTTACCGTCACGGTGTACGCACCTGCAAACGCATCGGTGATGTCTTCATCCACCGAGAAGAAGGCGTCAGGACCAGACCACACAAACGTGTAGGGAGCCGTTCCGCCCGCGACCGTGATGTCGATGGACCCCCCTCCTAATTCATCCGCTCCTTCGGAAGTGCTGGTGACCGAAATGGCATCCGGCTCTGCAACCGATGCAGATGCTTCTGCGACGCAGCTGTTCTCGTCTTGAGCATACACCGTGTAGTCACCCGCAGCA
>CBFHPD010000105.1:0-26975 GCA_965657495.1 uncultured Flavobacteriales bacterium | reverse complement strand
TTTTGTTGTAGGAGACCAAATCTCCCAATGATTCAATGTCCGCCGCCTTCAAGCAATTCAATGCCCGAACGCTCAAGTCCATGTCGCTCAACTTCGTCTTGAGCAATTGGCGCATGTGCAAGCTGCTTTCATCGAACTCCTCCACTTCAACGCGCTCCTCAAGTTCCAGTGAAATCCGCTCGTCAGAGAAGAGCATGAAGTGCTGGATGAGGATTTTCGCAGACTCCTGCAAAGCGTCCTTGGGGCTGATGCTGCCATCGCAGTCAATCTCCAAGACCAACTTCTCGTAGTCCGTACGTTGCTCGACCCGGTAGTTTTCGACCGCATACTTCACATTCCGAATGGGCGTGAAGATCGAGTCGATCGCGATGGTGCCAAGCGGTGCGTCAGCGATTTTATTCTCTTCGGCTTGAACGTATCCACGTCCTTTGCCGATGCTCAATTCCAAGGTTAGTGAAACCGTAGGGTCCATCGTACAGATGACCAAATCTGGGTTCATCACTTGGAAGGCACTCGTAAACTTGCCGATGTCCCCGGCCGTCATCGTATCCTGTCCTGAAACCGTCACCACGACCGTTTCCGAGTCGGTGGTTTCGATTTGGCGCTTGAATCGCACCTGCTTCAGGTTCAAGATGATGTCCGTGACATCGTTCGAAACCCCTTTGATGGTGCTGAACTCGTGCTCAACCCCATCAATGCGGACATTCGTGATGGCGAAACCCTCCAGGCTAGAGAGCAAGATGCGGCGCAACGCGTTGCCGACCGTGATGCCAAAGCCTGGCTCAAGAGGACGGAACTCGAAACGACCGTTGAACTCAGACGAGTCCAACATCACCACCTTATCGGGTTTTTGGAAATCAAGAATTGCCATGTGGATGTGGGTTTCGGGGATTACTTAGAGTACAATTCGACAATCAGCTGCTCCTTGATCGACTCCGGAATCTGATCCCGGGTTGGAACGCTGATGAAGCTGCCCGCCATTTCCTTGTTGTCCCAAGACAACCAGTCGTGGCGTTGCGTCGAAGCCGAGAGCGAGCTCGAAATGGCCACGAGCGACTTGCTCTTCTCCCGAACGCCGACTACGTCACCGGGACGCAAGCGGTAGCTCGGGATGTTGACCACGTGACCGTTCACCGTGATGTGGCGGTGCGCCACCAACTGGCGTGCTCCGCGGCGCGTGGGCGCTACGCCCAAACGGTAAACGACATTGTCCAAGCGGCTTTCGCAAAATTGCAACAGGATTTCACCCGTGATGCCTTGGCGCGCGTTGGCTGCCTTAAACATGTTGGAGAATTGCTTCTCCAAGATGCCGTACGTGTACTTCGCCTTTTGCTTTTCAGCCAATTGGATGGAATACTCCGAATCCTTTTTCCGGCGGCGGTTGTTGCCGTGTTGACCCGGGCCATAAGGACGGCGCTCGAGCGCCTTGTCTGGGCCAAAAATGGGGTCTTTGAAACGACGGCTGATCTTCGATTTGGGTCCGCGATAACGTGCCATATCAGTTCTTCAATGCTTTAGTTCGACGATGAGGAATTAGACGCGACGGCGCTTAGGCGGACGGCATCCGTTGTGTGGGAGACCAGTGGCGTCCACGATTTCAATGATTTCGATGCCCATGTTGTGGAGCGCACGCATAGCGCTCTCACGGCCGGCACCCGGCCCTTTCACGAAGGCGCGGATTTTCCGCAGCCCCAATTCATGAGCTTCCTTACCACAATCCTCCGCAGCGACTTGTGCAGCGTAAGGCGTGTTCTTCTTCGAACCCCGGAAACCCATCTTGCCGGCGCTCGACCAAGAAATCACTTGGCCTTGATTGTTCGTGAGGGAAATGATGATGTTGTTGAAGGAAGAGTGGATGTGGACCTGCCCCAGGGCTTCCACAACGACCTTCTTCTTCTTTTTGACGTTCTTCGCCATCGTCGTAATGTTTAGAGGTGATCAGCCTTTCGGCTCGTTATCTGACCGATGAACTCGGATTATTTCTTCTTGTTCGCAACCGTCTTCCGACGTCCCTTCCGGGTGCGGGAGTTGTTCTTCGTACGTTGACCGCGCAACGGCAAGCCGTTACGGTGACGGATGCCGCGGTAGCAACCGATGTCCATCAAACGCTTGATGTGCGACTGCACTTCTGAACGCAGCTCACCTTCGACCTTGAAGCCGGTGGCGATGGCGTTCCGGACGGCGCTGATCTCGTCGTCCGTCCAATCCTGGACCTTCTTGTCCTCGGAAACACCGACCTCTGCAAGGACTTGTGCCGCACGGCTCCGTCCGATGCCAAAGATGTAGGTCAGTGCGATGACCCCGCGCTTGTTGCTGGGGATATCAATACCTGCAATACGTGCCATGGTAGATGGGTTTACACGACGTCAAGGCTTAGCCCTGACGTTGCTTCATTTTAGGGTTCTTCTTGTTGATGACGTAAAGACGTCCTTTGCGACGAACGATTTTGCAATCGTCGGTGCGCTTCTTGAGTGATGCACGAACTTTCATGGTGCTTTTATTTCTTGTATCGGAAACTGATCCGTCCTTTCGTCAAGTCGTAGGGGGACATCTCCACCTTCACACGGTCACCGGGCAAAATTTTGATGTAGTACATCCGCATTTTACCTGAAATGTGGGCCGTGATGATGTGGCCATTCTCTAGTTCCACACGGAACATCGCGTTGGACAACGCTTCGAGAATGGTCCCGTCTTGGGTAATTGACGCTTGTTTCGCCATTTGGCTTAACTGTTGACTGATCGTTTGTTTAACACTTCTTCAATGGCTTCAAAACTTGAAAGCACTTCTGCTTTGCCGGAACGCACAACAATGTCATGCTCAAAATGCGCAGAAACCTTCCGGTCGGCCGTGACAATGGTCCAACCATCCGACTCCTGCACCACTTCGCGACGTCCGAGGTTGATCATGGGCTCAATCGCGAGCACCATGCCATCCATCAAACGGGGTCCGTTTCCGCGGCGGCCAAAATTAGGAACTTCTGGGGCTTCATGAAGCTCCTTTCCCAATCCATGTCCAACTAATTCGCGAACCACCCCGTAACCGTTGCGTTCTGCGTGGGTTTGGCACGCCCATCCGATGTCTCCGATGCGCTTTCCGACCACCGCTTGTTCGATGGCCAAATCCAAACACTCCTTCGTCACATCCAACAACCGCTGGACCTCCGGAGCTATTTCTCCCACCGCAAACGTGTAAGCACTGTCCCCGTAAAAACCATTCATCAACACCCCACAATCCACTGATACGACATCTCCCTCTCGCAAGGGCTGGTCGTTGGGGATGCCATGGACGACGGCTTCATTCACCGAGGTGCAAAGGGAGTTTGGAAATCCACCGTACCCTTTGAACCCAGGCTCTGCACCGTGATCCCTGATGAACGCCTCGGCGACCGCATCCAATTCAAGGGTGGAAACCCCTGGCTGGATGTGCTCCGCAACTGCCGCTAACGTCTTTCCGACAAGCAAAGAACTTTTGCGAATGAGTTCGACCTCTTCGGCCGTTTTGATCCGTACGCGTCGACCGAAACTCATTCCCACTTAGAATCCGCCGACCCCTCCGACAGGAGAATTGGTCCGGCCACGCAACTTACCTGACTTCAAGAAGCCTTGGTATTTGCGCTCCAACAAATGCACTTCAATTTGCTGCAGCGTGTCGAGGATGACCCCGACCATGATGAGCAACGACGTTCCACCGAAGTAGATAGCAAAGCCCTGGGCCTTCGTCAAGCCGAGGCCGAACACGATGGCAGGCAGAATGGCCAACAAGCCCAAGAACACGGCCCCAGGCAACGTAATGTTACTCAAGACTGTTTCCAGGTACTGCTTCGTGGGGTGACCGGGCTTGATGCCGGGAATGAACGCGTTCTGACGCTTCAAATCATCCGCCATTTGGTGTACGCCAACCCATTGAAATCCGACAAGCTTGACATGACCGCGTTGCCTTCAAAGAATTCGCTTTGGCTCAGGTAGAGCGGTACGAACATGATGGCTTGTGCGAAAATGATGGGCATCACACCGGATGCATTCACCTTCATCGGAATGAACTCACGAGCACCCTCGCCTTGCGGCAAGTGCGACCCGGTGTTGGCTTGAGCCTTTGCCATTTGGACAGGTACCTTGCGCAACCCCTGCACCAACGCAACTGAGGCGCCAATGACGACCAGCAAGATGGCCAATTCCACCAAGAAGAAGTACAAGGAGGTGTCCGGGTGGTTCAACTCCTGAATGATCGACTGCGGGAAGGTGGCGATGATACCAATCATGATGAGCAACGAGATGCCATTGCCGATGCCACGCTCAGTAATCCGCTCGCCCAGCCACATGATGACCAAGGTGGATGCCACCAAGATCAACACGGCACTGAACCACCAGAAAGGACTGGGGTCAACCACAGCACCGCGCACGGACACCACGCTTGATGCGAGGTAACCCGGTGCTTGTACCAAGGTGATGGCGATGGTCAGGAAACGCGTCCACTGGTTCAGCTTGTTCCGTCCGCTCTCTCCGTCCGACTGCATTTTTTGAACAGCAGGTACGGCAATGCCCAACAACTGAATGATGATGGACGCCGAGATGTAAGGCATGATTCCCAACGCGAAGATGGATGCACGGCTGAACGCCCCTCCCGTAAAGAGGGACAACAGCGCGCCCAAACCTTCTTCACCACCCGCGGCGTTCAAACTTTCAGCGAGGACGTCGCTGTTGACACCAGGCAACACAATGAACGATCCCAAGCGGTAAACCAAGATCAACCCCAAGGTCACACCAATCTTCTTGCGAAGTTGTTCGTGGTGCCAGATGTTCTGAAATTTCTCGAAAAAGTTTTTCATGGCGCGGAATTTACAGCGCTACTGCTTGACCACCTGCACCTTCAATGGCTGATTGTGCAGAAGCCGAGAATTTGTGCGCTTCAATCTTCACGCCGGAAGTCAATTCCCCACGGCCGAGGATTTTGACCAAATCGCGCTTGCCTGCCAACCCGTTGTCTTGGATGGTCTGCAAGGTCACTTCCGTGAGCGACTTGCGCGAGATCAATTCTTGCAACGTGTCCAAGTTGATTCCCTTGTATTCCACCCGATTCGGGTTGCGGAAACCAAACTTTGGAACCCGACGTTGCAATGGCATTTGGCCCCCTTCGAAGCCAATCTTGCTCTTGTATCCGGAACGGGACTTCGCTCCCTTGTGGCCGCGAGTAGAAGTGCCTCCGTGTCCGGAACCTTCACCGCGTCCAACTCGCTTGCGCTGCTTCCGAGAACCCTGAGCGTACTTGAGGTTACTGAGATTCATGGTCTATGCTGGTTACGATTATTACTTGTCTTCCACTTTCACCAAGTGGCTCACTTTGCGCACCATGCCCATGATCTGGGGAGTGGCTTCGTGCTCGACTGGGTTGTGGAGCTTTTTGATGCCCAATGCCGCGATGGTCGCCTTTTGGCGGGCCGGGCGGTTGATGGCACTGCGAACTTGTGTGATGACGATTTTAGCCATGGTTGCTGAGCTTATCCGTTGAACACTTTTGAGACGGAAATGCCGCGCAATTGGGCCACTTCTTCGGCACTGCGCAACTCCTTGAGGGCGTTGAACGTTGCTTTCACCACGTTGTGCGGGTTGGACGAACCGAGGCTCTTAGCCAAGACATCCTTGATGCCTGCGCTCTCGAGGACGGCACGCATGGCACCACCCGCGATCACACCTGTACCAGGCGAGGCCGGACGAATCATGACGTGCGCACCTGCGTAGTGCATCTCTTGTTCGTGCGGGATGGTGCCCTTCACGAGGGGAACAGAGATCATGTTCTTCTTCGCGTCGTCGATGCCTTTTTGGATGGAGGTCGCGACTTCGCGGCTCTTGCCCAAACCATGACCCACCTTTCCTTTTTCATCGCCCACCACCATGATGGCGCTGAAGCTGAACGTGCGACCACCCTTCGTGGTCTTCGCGACGCGGTTGATGCCCACCAAGCGTTCCTTCAAATCCGGATCGCCCGTGCGCGACTGCTGTTGCTGATCGCCGCGTCCTTTGCGTTGTTGACGTTGTTCCATCTTCACTTAGAATTTCAATCCGCCCTCGCGAGCAGCTTCTGCCAATTTCTTTACACGACCGTGGTAGACATAACCGTTCCGGTCAAAAACGACCGATTCGATGCCAGCCCCCTTCGCCTTCTCAGCGATGGTCTTTCCAACCACTGCGGCTTGGTCCACTTTTGCAATGCCCTTCGCGCTGTCATCTCCAAGCGAACCCGCTGCGGCCAATGTGCGGCCCGTGGAGTCGTCGATGATTTGAGCGTAAATCTGCTTGTTGCTGCGGAAAACCGACAAACGTGGACGCTCGGACGTACCGAGGATTTTGCCGCGAACGCGGCGCTTGATGCGCTCTCGCGCGAATGTTTTCTTCGTGCCCATGAGATTCGGTTATTTCGAAGCGGTCTTACCTGCCTTGCGGCGGATTTGTTCATTCTTGTAACGCACACCTTTTCCTTTGTAGGGCTCTGGCTTGCGCAAGGAGCGGATCTTCGAAGCGACAGTACCGATCAATTGCTTGTCGTGTGACGTGAGCTTAACATACGGATTGGCTCCCTTCTTCGTTTCGGCCTCCACCTTGATTTCAGCGGGCAGTTGGAAGATGATGGGGTGGCTGTACCCCAAAGACAAGGTCAACTCCTGTCCCGCCGCAGCAGAACGGAAACCAACCCCTACCAATTCCAATTCGATGGTGTAGCCCTCGGTGACTCCAACAATCATGTTGTGCACCAACGAGCGGTACAAACCGTGCTTGGACCGGTGGTCTTTGTGGTCAGATGGACGTGTAAACGTCAAAACATTGTCTTCGAGCTGAACTTCGATCAACGGATCGATTTCTTGCTGAAGTTCTCCTTTCGGGCCCTTAACGGTGACCAACTGGCCATCGAGCGTCACTGTGACGCCGCTGGGGATGCTGATCGGGGCATTTCCAATTCGAGACATGACTTCGTATCGTTCTGGTTGATCAATAAACGGTGCAAACGAGTTCGCCACCGATGTTCATTTGGCGGGCCTCCTTATCGGTCATCAACCCTTTTGAGGTGGAGACGATGCAAACGCCCAGGCCATTGAGTACGCGGGGCAATTCCCCTGCTCCTGCGTATTTCCGGAGACCCGGCGTGCTGACACGCTGAATCCTCGTGATCGCAGGGCGCTTGGACTTGGCGTCATAGCGCAATGCGATTTTAATCATTCCTTGGTGACCTTCATCCATGAACTTGTAGTTCAGGATATAGCCCTTGTCGAACAAGATTTTGGTCATCTCCTTCTTCATGTTGGAAGCAGGAATCTCAACCACCTTGTGCCCCGCTGATTGCGCATTGCGAATGCGCGTCAGGTAATCTGCGATAGGATCTGTAAACATCTCTATTCCTTCTTTAGGTTACCAGCTGGCCTTTTTCACACCGGGAATTTTCCCAGCGAGGGCCATTTTGCGGAAAAGCACACGGGAAATACCAAACTGGCGCATGTATCCGCGAGGACGGCCGGTAATTTGGCAACGGTTGTGCATACGAACAGCCGCGCTGTTGGGCGGCAATTTTTGCAGAGCATCCCAATCCCCTGCAGCTTTGAGGGCCGCGCGCTTCTCAGCGTATCGAGCGACCAAACGAGCGCGCTTGCGCTCACGGGCTTTCATTGATTCTTTAGCCATAACTCAGTTCTTTTTGAAGGGGAATCCAAAACCTTCGAGGAGGGCCTTCGCCTCTTCATCGGTCCGTGCGGATGTCACAATCGTGATGTCCATTCCATTGAAGTACTTCACTTCATCGAGGTTGATCTCGGGGAAGATGATTTGCTCCTTCACACCAAAGGTGAAGTTGCCGCGTCCATCGAAACCTTTGGGGCGAATGCCTTGGAAGTCACGGGTACGTGGCAAGGAAATGGAAATGAGACGGTCCAAGAACTCGTACATGCGCTCCCGGCGAAGGGTTACGCGCGCACCAATGGCCATGCCCTTACGCAACTTGAAGTTGGACACGTCCTTGGTGGAGATGGTTTGAACAGCCTTTTGACCAGTGATGCGGGACATCTCGTCGATGGCTGACTCGATGATTTTCTTGTCCGCAATGGCCTTACCAAGGCCTTGGTTGAGGCAAATCTTCGTGATGCGAGGAACCTGCATCACCGTCTTGTACTCGAAGCGCTCCTTGAGCGCCGGTACCATTTGCTCTTGGTATTGAGCTTGGAGGCGTGGTTGGTAACTCATCACTTGATCTCCTCGTTGGTTTTCTTAGAATAACGAACCAGTTTGCCTTCGTCGTTGCGACGACGGCCAACCCGGGTTGCATTGCCTTGGTTGTCCACAACCATCACATTCGAAATGTGAATGCCTGCTTCCTTTTCCACAATGCCCCCTTGTGGGTTTGCGGCACCCGGCTTTTGGTGGCGCTTGACGATGTTCACGCCTTCCACAAAGACCCGGTCAGTCTTGCGGTCCACACTCAACACCGTGCCTTGCTTGCCTTTGCTTCCGCCTGACAACACCTTTACGGTATCGCCTTTCTTCACTTTAAATCGCTTAAACATGGTTGTTCGGATTAAAGCACCTCAGGCGCAAGTGAGACAATCTTCATAAAATCCTTCTCGCGCAACTCACGCGCAACAGGGCCGAAAATACGCGTTCCGCGCATCTCCCCTGTGGCGTTCAGCAACACGATGGCGTTGTCGTCAAAACGGATGTAAGATCCGTCAGGACGGCGCACTTCTTTGCGCGTGCGTACAACAACACCAGTGGATACCGTTCCCTTCTTCACGTTTCCGTTGGGCGTTGCATCCTTGATCGCAACCACCACTTTATCACCAATGCTGGCGTAGCGGCGGCGTGTACCGCCCAACACACGGATGCACAAAGCTTCTTTTGCACCGGTGTTGTCGGCCACTTTCATGCGGCTTTCTTGCTGTATCATAATCGACTAGCCTTAACTGTTTCGTTTCCGTAGCGGCTTACTTAGCTCGCTCAATGATTTCGGCGACGCGCCAGCACTTCCGCTTGCTCAACGGACGTGTCTCCATGATGCGCACCGTGTCTCCCACGTTGCAATCATTGGCCTCGTCATGTGCCATAAACTTGCTCGTCTTCTTGACGAACTTCCCATACTTGGCGTGCTTTTCCTTCCGCTCCACCACCACTGTGATGGACTTGTCCATGGACGTGGAAGAAACCACACCGATCCGCTCTTTGCGGAGGTTGCGGGCGGGAGCCGCGGGGGTCATCTCGGTGCTCATGCGTTCGCTTGCTTACGTGAATTCAACTCGGTCAAGAGGCGAGCGATGTCACGCTTCTTGTTTACAATCGCTTTGGGGCTCTCAAGTCCAGCAACCGTGTGGTTGAACCGCAACTTGGCCAAAGCATTCTGCTCCAATTCGATGCGCTCGTTCAGATCGGCATCAGAGAGCTGACGGATTTCTGCATTTTCAATCATCAGTGCGCGTAATCAGGGCGTACAACAAACTTGCATTTTACAGGCAACTTTTGGGCTCCCAAACGCAGCGCTTCCTGGGCTGTGTCCATCGGAACACCGTCCACTTCGAAGAGCACGCGTCCTGGACGAACCGGTGCCACCCAGTGGCTCGGAGCTCCCTTACCCTTACCCATCCGAACCTCTGCAGGCTTCGACGTGATGGGCTTGTCCGGGAAAATGCGGATCCAAACTTTACCTTCCCGCTTCATGTAACGGTTGATGGCGATACGGGATGCCTCAATCTGCCGCGACGTGATGAAGCCGACCTCCAAGGTCTTGATTCCAAACGAACCGTAAGCAATCGTCGCACCGCGCTGCGCGTTTCCACGCACACGGCCCTTCTGCATCTTACGGAACTTGGTTCTTTTCGGCTGTAACATAACCTTGTTCTTTTACTTATTAGCGGCGGGGACGACGTCCTCCACCCTGACGGCGGTCATTGCCACCGCGGCGATCGTTCGACTTCTTCTGAGCAGGAACCGGAGACAAATCACGCTTGCCGTAGACTTCACCGCGGCAAATCCAGCACTTCACACCGATCCGGCCGTACGTGGTGTGGGCCTCGACCAATGCATAGTCGATGTCCGCACGGAAGGTGTGCAATGGGATGCGTCCCTCTTTGTACGATTCTGAACGGGCAATCTCTGCACCGTTCACACGGCCTGCGATGTTGATCTTGATGCCTTCAGCCCCCATGCGCATCGTGCTTGCAATGGCCATTTTGATGGCCCGGCGGTGTGAAATACGCGCTTCGATTTGTCGCGCAACGCTTTCAGCCACCAGACGTGCATCGAGCTCTGGCCGCTTGATCTCGAAGATGTTGATTTGGACCTCTTTGCCCGTCAACTTCTTCAACTCTTCACGGAGCTTGTCGACCTCCGTTCCACCCTTGCCGATGATCACACCAGGACGAGCCGTCTTGATGGTTACCGTCACCAACTTCAAGGTGCGCTCAATGATGATGCTGGACACATTCGCTTTACGCAAACGAGCCATCAAGTATACGCGGATCTTCTCGTCCTCCACCAACTTCTCAGTGTAGTCCTTCCCGCCATACCAGTTGGAGTCCCAACCCCGGATGAAGCCAAGGCGGTTGCCGATTGGATTAGTTTTCTGTCCCATGGATTAGTTCTTGGCGGAGTCTACAATGATGGTCACGTGGTTGCTGCGCTTGCGGATGCGGTGCGCGCGGCCCTGAGGCGCCGTTTGCAGGCGCTTCAACATGCGGCCACCGTCTACGAAGATGTCGCGAACAATCAAGTCGCTTTCTTCCGGGCGTTGGCCTTCGTTCTTCGCTTCCCAGTTGGCAATGGCCGACCGGAGCAACTTCTCCAAACGAACCGAAGCCTCACGTGAGCTGAACTTCAGCACATTCAATGCTTGAAACGCCCCCATGCCGCGTACGGTGTCCGCAACGAGGCGCATCTTGCGGGGAGACGTGGGGCAATCGTTCAATTTCGCGATGGCCACGGTCTTCATTTCTTCTTTGCGCGCGTCTGCGGCAATTCTCTTACGTTTTCCCATGACAAATTAGCGCTTCTTGTCCTTCTTGTCCGCGTGGCCGCGGAAGGTGCGAGTGGGTGAAAATTCTCCGAGCTTGTGGCCCACCATGTTCTCCGTGACAAAGACGGGAATGAACTGGCGGCCGTTGTGGACTGCGATGGTCAAACCAACGAAGTCTGGAGTGATTGTGCTGGAACGTGACCAAGTTTTGATCACCGATTTCTTTCCAGAAGCCTGCATGGCTTCCACACGTTGAGCCAACTTGTAGTGGATAAACGGGGGTTTCTTGAGTGAACGAGCCATGACTATTACTTCTTCCGACGTTCGATGATAAACTTGCTGCTATTCTTGCGCGGATTACGCGTCTTGTAGCCCTTCGATGGCAAGCCCTTGCGTGAGCGTGGATGCCCGCCTGAAGAGCGACCTTCACCACCACCCATGGGGTGATCGACCGGGTTCATGACCACACCACGGACGCGTGGGCGGCGGCCCAACCAACGTGAACGTCCCGCCTTACCGGAAACCTGTTGGTTGTGCTCGGAGTTGCTCACCGTTCCGATGACCGCCATGCAGGTGATCAGGATTTGGCGCACCTCACCGCTGGGCAACTTGATGATGGCGTATTTGCCGTCGCGAGCATTGAGTTGGGCATACGATCCAGCGCTGCGAGCAATGCACGCACCCTTGCCGGGGTACAACTCGATGTTGTGGATGACGGTACCCAATGGGATGTCCGAGAGGTACATCGCGTGACCCACGTTGGGAGTCGCCTCCTTACCGCTGTTGATGGTCATTCCCGGCTTCAGGCCGTTCGGAGCCACGATGTAACGCTTCTCTCCGTCCTTGTATTCCACGAGGCAGATGCGTGCGCTGCGGTTCGGATCGTATTCCACGGTCAACACCGTGGCTTCCATGTGCTTGTCGCGGTTGAAGTCGATCAAACGGTAGCGACGCTTGTGGCCACCACCGCGGTAGCGCATCGTCATTTTACCATCGGCATTCCGTCCACCTGATTTCTTCAAGCTGCGGAGCAATGGCTTGTGCGGGGTATCCGTGGTCACGTCGTCGAACTTCGACAACACTTTGTGACGCGTACCCGGCGTAATGGGGTTGAATTTACGAAGTGCCATTTCCTCAGATGTTCTCGTAGAAGTCAATCATCTCGCCTTCGCCAATGCTGACGACGGCTTTCTTGTACTGGTTCGTCCGGCCCTTGACCATTCCGGTCTTGGTGTAACGCTGACGCGCCTTGCCGTCTACCCGAATCGTACGCACAGATGTCACGGTCACGCCGTACTCTGCCTCGATGGCCTTCTTAATTTCAATTTTGTTCGCACCAAGTGCCACGATAAAACCATAAGCGTTATTCCGCTCTTGGTCCATGGTCATCTTCTCAGTGATGAGGGGTTTGATCAGGATTTGCTGCATGGCCCTTCTTATTTAAGCAATCCTTCGAGCACCTCGTGGGCGTTGTCCACGAGGACGAGGGTTTTGCAGTTCATGATATCGTAGGTGCTCAGGTCGGTTGCCAGCATCACGCGGTGCTTGGGCAAATTCCGGCAGCTGCGGTAGACCGCTTCGTTCGCCGAAGGCAAAACGAGCAGGGTCTTGGAATCCGCGAGCTCCAGGTTCTTCATCACCTGAGCAAACGACTTGGTGCTTGGCTTCTCCATGCTGATGGCTTCCACCACCTTGATGGCTTCGTCTTTTGCTTTGTAGGTCAAAGCGCTGCGACGAGCGAGCTGCTTCACCTTGCCGTTCAACCGGTGCGTGTAGTTGCGCGGCTCAGGACCAAAGGTGGTCCCACCGCCACGGAACAACGGGTTCTTGATGGAACCCGCACGCGCGGTACCCGTTCCCTTCTGCTTCTTCAGTTTCCGCGTAGATCCAGAAACCAAACCACGGTGCAACGTGTCGTGCGTGCCCTGGCGCTGTGCTGCCATGTAACGCTTCACGTCCAAGTAGATGGCGTGATCGTTAGGCTCGATGGCGAAAACCGCATCGCTCAACGTTACGGACTGAGCCGTCTTGGAGCCGTCGGTGCTGTATACGTTGAGTTTCATTACGCTTCAGGCTTACGGATGATGATCATGGACCCTTTGTGACCGGGGACTGCGCCCTTCACTACCAACACGCCGTCTTCTGGCAAGACCTTCACCACCTCGAGGTTCTCGACGGTGACGCGGCCGTTACCGGTTTGACCCGCCATGCGCATGCCTTTGAAGACACGTGCGGGGGTCGATGCCGCACCCACAGAACCAGGTGCACGCAGGCGGTTGTGTTGACCGTGCGTTGCTTGGCCGACACCGCCGAAGCCGTGACGCTTAACAACCCCTTGGAACCCCTTACCCTTCGAAGTGCCGGAGACGGAAACAAATTCGCCTTCCGCGAAGATGTCTTCCACCTTCACCTCAGCACCCGGCTGGAGTTCTTGGTCAAAGTGCTTAAACTCGACAAGCTTGCGCTTGGGCGCCACTCCGGCGCGCTTAAAATGGCCTTGCATGGCCTTTGAGGTCCGCTTTTCAGAGCGGTCCCCAAATCCGAGTTGAACGGCTTCGTAGCCGTCCTTCTCAAGGGTACGAACTTGCGTCACGACGCAAGGACCAACCTCCAGAATGGTGCATGGGACGTTCTTCCCAGCGGCACTATAGATGCTGGTCATACCAATCTTCTTCCCTATGAGTCCGGGCATGATCGTTGATTATGATGATGATGGACTGACGCGCTGTCAGACCTTGATTTCTACTTCTACTCCGCTCGGCAATTCCAAACGCATCAACGCGTCCACCGTCTTCGAAGAAGAGCTGTAGATGTCGATCAACCGCTTGTACGAGTTGAGTTCAAATTGTTCACGGGCCTTCTTGTTCACGTGAGGCGAACGGAGCACCGTGTAGATGCGCTGGTGCGTCGGGAGCGGCACGGGACCGCTGATGACCGCTCCGGTAGCCGTTACGGTGCTCACAATCTTCTTGGCCGACTTGTCGACGAGGTTGTGGTCGTACGACTTGAGCTTGATGCGAATTTTCTGCGTCATGATTTCTTCTTCTTTGCTTAGCCCTTCGCTTCAGCGATGACTTTCTCTGCCACGTTGTTCGGTGCTTCAGCGAAGTGGCTGAAGGACATCGACGACGTCGCACGACCTGAGGTCAGTGTGCGCAAATCCGTCACGTAGCCGAACATCTCAGACAACGGCACCTTCGCGTTCACGATGGTCTTGCCTGCGCGCTCACCCGTTCCTTCAATCAACGCACGGCGCTTATTCAGGTCACCGATGACGTCACCCATGTTCTCATCAGGGGTCACGACCTCCAACTGCATCATGGGCTCAAGGATCTTCGGTTGGCAGTGCTTCACTGCGTTCCGGTAAGCCATCTTCGCTGCCAATTCGAACGACAATTGGTCCGAGTCAACTGCGTGGAAGCTACCGTCGACGAGTTCCACGGCCATGCTGTCCATTTGGTAGCCGGCAAGCACCCCGTTCTTCATGGCCTCCTCGAAGCCCTTCTGCACGGAAGGAACGAATTCCTTCGGAACGTTACCCCCTTTGACCGAGTTGGTGAAGACCAAACCTGGCTTCTCTGGCTCGGGAGACGGGCCGATTTTCACGATGATATCCGCGAACTTACCGCGACCACCGGACTGCTTCTTGTACACTTCGCGGTGATCCGTGGAGCCGGTGATGGCTTCCTTGTAGTTCACCTGGGGGGCGCCTTGGTTGCACTCGACTTTGAACTCCCGACGGAGGCGGTCGACGAGGACTTCGAGGTGCAATTCACCCATGCCCGAGATGACCGTTTGGCCCGTCTCTTCGTCGGTGCGAACGCGGAACGTAGGATCCTCTTCGGCGAGTTTGTACAAACCGTTGGACAACTTGTCCAAATCAGCCTGTGACTTCGGCTCGACAGCGATCCCGATCACCGGTTCCGGGAAGCTCATGCTCTCCAACACCACTTCATGCCCTTCAACACACAGCGTATCACCGGTCTTGATGTCCTTGAAGCCTACCACTGCACCGATGTCCCCTGCTTCAAGGACGTCAATGGGGTTCTGCTTGTTTGAGTGCATCTGGAAAATGCGGGAAATGCGCTCCTTCTTGCCCGAACGGGTGTTCTGGACGTAGGAACCAGCCGGCAACATGCCCGAGTACGCACGCACAAAGCACAGGCGGCCCACAAACGGGTCCGTCGCAATCTTGAACGCCAACCCAGAGAATGGCTCTTCCGGATCGGGCTTGCGGATGATTTCCTTCTCCTCATCGTCCACCGCGTGACCGACAATCGCGTCCACGTCGTACGGAGAAGGCAAGTACATCATCACCGCGTCGAGCATGGTCTGCACCCCCTTGTTCTTGAAGGCAGAACCGCACAAGAGCGGGGTAATTTGCATGTCGATGGTCGCCTTCCGAATCGCGTTTTCGATTTCGTCTTGCGTCAAGCTATCTGGGTCCTCGAAGAACTTCTCGAGCAACGCCTCGTCTTGTTCCGCAACCGACTCGATCAACTTCGCACGGTACTCTTCTACCGTATCGGCCAAATCGGCGGGGATTTCCACCTCATCCCAGGTCATTCCCTTGTCCTCCTCATTCCAGATGAAGGCTTTGTTTTGGATCAAGTCCACCACGCCGCGGAAGTCGTCCTCAGCGCCAATTGGAATCTGCAGCGGAACGGGGTTCGCTCCGAGCATCTCCTTGATCATGCCGACCACATTGAAGAAGTCTGCACCTGAACGGTCCATCTTGTTGACGAAGCCGATGCGCGGCACCTTGTACTTATCTGCCAAGCCCCAGTTGGTCTCCGACTGCGGCTCAACACCTGACACCGCGCAAAACAGCGCTACGGCACCATCGAGCACGCGCAAGGAACGCTCCACCTCCACCGTGAAATCCACGTGACCGGGGGTGTCAATGATGTTGATCCGGTATTGGTTGTCCCGGAAGCTCCAGAAGCAAGTCGTTGCAGCTGAGGTGATCGTAATGCCACGCTCCTGCTCTTGCTCCATCCAGTCCATCGTAGCCGCACCATCGTGCACCTCACCGATTTTGTGAGAAATACCGGTGTAGTACAGGATGCGCTCCGTGGTGGTTGTCTTTCCCGCATCCACGTGGGCCATGATGCCGATGTTGCGGGTCAAATTGAGGTCTCTCTTTGCCATGATCGAGGCGATGTGTCAGTTCAATGAATCAGAAACGGAAGTGAGAGAATGCTTTGTTCGCCTCCGCCATGCGGTGCGTATCCTCTTTCTTCTTGAAAGTTGCGCCTTCCTCTTTCGTGGCAGCGATGATTTCAAAGGCCAAGCGATCGGCCATCGTCTTCTCGTTGCGCTTGCGGGCGTAACCAATCATCCACTTCATCGCCAAGCTTTGGCGACGCGCATCCCGAATGGGCTGCGGAATTTGGAACGTCGCACCACCGACCCGGCGGCTGCGCACCTCCACACCTGGGGTGACGTTCTCCAAGGCTTTCTTGAACATCTCGAGGCCATCCTCCCCGGTGCGTTCCTGGACACGGTCCATCGCCTTGTAGAAGATATCGAACGCAACGCTTTTCTTGCCGTCCAACATCAAGTTGTTTACGAAGCTGGTCACCAACGTGCTGCCAAACCGTGGGTCAGGCAGAATCAGGTGCTTCTTGGGTATTCTCCTTCTCATAGCGGATTACTTCTTAGCTTTTGGACGCTTGGTACCGTACTTCGAACGGCGCTGCGTGCGGCCTTCGACGCCCGCGGTGTCCAAAGCACCACGAACAATGTGATAACGCACACCCGGCAAATCCTTCACACGACCGCCGCGCACGAGCACAATGCTGTGCTCTTGGAGGTTGTGACCTTCACCGCCGATGTAGGCGTTGACTTCGTTGCCGTTTGTCAGCCGCACACGGGCGACTTTCCGCATAGCGGAGTTCGGCTTCTTAGGTGTCGTCGTGTAAACACGGACACATACTCCGCGGCGTTGCGGACAAGAGTCCAAAGCGGCAGACTTGCTGGTCTGCGGCTTCGTGATGCGACCCTTACGGATGAGCTGCTGGATGGTAGGCATTCGTCCTATGAATCAAATTTCGGTTGTGCATAAAATCTTCTCCCCCACAATAAGGGGCTGCAAAAGTAACAGAGAACGAGTGAAAAACAATACCCCGCCGCGCCTTTTTCCCCACTTTCTTTCTCACGGCCAAAAAGTTGGCGCAAAGTTGATGAAGAATCGTCGGAAGCGAGGTGTTAACTTCGTGTCGTGGAATTCTTGAACGAACTGAACGAGGCCCAACGGGCGGCGGCGACCCACGTGGATGGGCCGATGATGGTGATCGCGGGGGCCGGCTCCGGGAAAACGCGGGTATTGACGTACCGGATTGCGTATTTGATCGAACGCGGGATTGATCCGTTTTCGATTTTGGCCTTGACCTTTACAAACAAAGCTGCGCGCGAAATGAAAGAGCGCATCGGGAAAGTCATCGGTCAGCACGAAGCGAAGAACATCTGGATGGGCACCTTCCACAGCGTCTTTGCCCGCATCCTGCGCACCGAAGCCGAACGCATCAACTACACGCGCAACTTCACCATCTACGACACCGCCGACAGCCGTTCGCTCATCAAGGACATCATCAAAGGCATGAACCTCGACGACAAGGTGTACAAGCCGGCCAGCGTGCAGGCGCGCATCTCCGGGGCGAAGAACAACCTCATCGACGCGGAAGGCTACGCCCAGCACCCCGAGATCCAATCCGAAGATGCGCAAGCGGGCCGCCCGCACATTGCCACCATTTACAAGCACTACGAATCGCGGTGCTTCCGCGCGCAGGCGATGGACTTCGACGACCTCCTGTTCAAGATGAACGTGCTCCTGCGCGATTTTCCAGACCTCTTATATAAGTACCAGTCGAAGTTTGGCTACCTGATGGTGGACGAGTACCAGGACACGAATTTTGCCCAGTACCTCATCATCAAGCAGCTCGCGGCACAGCGCGAGAACATTTGCGTGGTGGGCGATGATGCGCAATCCATCTACGGGTTCCGGGGGGCAAACATTGAGAACATCCTCAATTTCAAGCACGATTACCCGGATTTCACGCTCTACAAGTTGGAGCAAAATTACCGGTCGACCCGGGCGATTGTGGAAGCGGCGAACTCGGTGATTGCACACAATAAAGACCAAATCCCGAAAGAGGTTTGGACCGAAAACGGGGACGGCCGACGCATCCAGATCAACCGCCACTACACCGACAACGAGGAAGGGCGGCACGTGGCCACGCGCATCTTCGACATGCACCACCAGCAGCAAGTGCCGTTCAAGGACTTCGCCATCCTCTACCGGACCAACGCACAGTCGCGGGCCTTCGAGGAAAGCCTGCGCAAGCTCAACCTCCCCTACCGCATCTACGGCGGCACGTCCTTCTACCAGCGGAAGGAAATCAAGGACCTCATCGCCTATTTCCGGCTGGTGGCCAATCCCCGGGACGACGAAGCGTTCAAGCGCGTGGTCAACTACCCGGCGCGCGGCATCGGAAAAACCACCATGGACAAGCTCATCATCGAATCAGGCGAGCGCAACGCGGCGCTTTGGGATGTGGTGACGGACGAGTCCATGCCGCCCACGACGTTGAGCGGGGCGCCGCTGAAGAAGCTCCGCGACTTTTCGAACATGATCCGGCGTTTCATGGCGGACCTCGAGCGGATGCCGGCGGATGAACTGGCGCTGGAGATCGCGAAGCATTCGGGGCTCGTCAGCGACTTGTACCGGGACAAAACGCCCGAGGGGGTGGCACGCTACGACAACATCCAGGAATTGCTGAACGGGGTGCAGTCCTTTGCTGAGCAAGCCCGGGAGGCCGACCCCGACGCGCGGCCCACGTTGTCCGACTTTTTGCTCGACGTGGCCCTGCTCACCGACGCGGACCAGGACGACGACGACCTGAATAAAATCGCCATGATGACCATCCACGCCGCAAAGGGCTTGGAGTTCAAGCACGTCAGCATCGTGGGCCTCGAGGAGAACCTCTTTCCGAGCCAAATGGCGATGCAGTCGCGGGCGGACCTCGAGGAGGAGCGCCGGCTCTTTTATGTCGCGCTGACCCGGGCGGAAGAAACGTGCGCCTTGAGCTTTGCCCAGACGCGCTACCGGTTTGGCCAGCTCATCTCCGCCGAACCCAGCCGCTTCATCGAGGAAATCGACGAACGCTACGTGGAATACAGCAACGCCAAATCCGCCAAGCCCACGCCGTTCGCGGGCGGGCAATCCTTCGACCAGGCGCGCAAGCAATGGAAGCAGATGCCGAGCGCAGGGGGCGAAAGCGCGAAGGCGTTTGGGCGGCTGGCGGACAAGGCGGCGCCGAAGCCCGCGGACCGGCCGTTCCAGCGGTCTTCCACGGGCGGCAAGTTGAAGCGCGTAGACCCGTCGCCGTCCGGTGGAGACGTTCCTGCGTTGCAGGAGGGCGCCCTCGTCTCGCACGAACGGTTTGGCAAGGGCAAGGTGGTGAAGCTCGAGGGGGCTGCGCCCAACACCAAGGCGACCGTTTTCTTCCCCGAAGCGGGCACGAAGCAGCTGTTGCTGAAGTTTGCCAAACTCACGGTCATCGACGCATGAACAGGACAGCACTTGTGGCGGCGGCCTTGCTCGTGGCGGGGTGCGAAAAGCCCTCGACGGATTGCGTGTTGCACCTGGAACTGGCGGATGCCGGGCACGACGTGAGTGCGCCACCGCTCGCGGGGGTCGAAGCGACGTTTCGGCAGCAGCTCCTTTCGGGGGGCGTGTTGACGAGCGCGTTCACGCCGGTGGCGGAGGGGGCGACCGATGCGCAGGGCGTGTGCGATTTGGCCTTTGCCAAAGAGAATGCGCTCGCCTACCGGCTGGACCTGGAGGCGGACGGTTTCTTCGCGCGCCAAATCCCGTGGAACCCCGACGACTTCCTCCCCGGCGAAACCCTGCCCTGCGCGAGCGACCTCATGCCCCGCGCCACCGTGCGCGTCCGCCTCGAGGCCGGCCTCCTCGCATCGCCCGGCGACGTCCTCCAATTCCGCACCCTCCACGTGCCCGGGGAATACCCGACCTGCGACAACGGCTGGCGCACGTTCAACAGCGCAACCGCGGCCGACACGGCATGGGTGTGCGACATGGAAGGCGGGGCGACGGTCGCCTTCACGTGGAAGGTCACGCGCGACGGGGAAACCGTGAACCACGTGGATTCCATCGTGGCGGAGCGCTTCGTTGAGTCCACCATCCACGTGGTTTGGTGATGGAGGTGCAGATGTCATTGGCGGAGTTTGAGGTCCCGAAGACCGCACGCTATGCGGTGTTGCGGCCGGAGCGGCCGGTGGGGCGGATTTGGGCGCTGCACGGTTACGGGCAACTGCCGGAGTTTTTCCTGCGGCGCTTCCGAGAGGCGGCTGAGGCGGGGTGGGAAGTGGTGGCGCCGGAAGGCCTGCACCGGTTTTACCTCGAGGGCACTTCGGGGCGCGTGGGCGCCTCGTGGATGACGAAGGAGGCGCGGGAGTCGGACATGGCTGACTACGTGCGGTACCTCGATGCGTTGCACGCGGAACTGCCCGCGTCGGCAGGGCCTTCCGTGTTGCTCGGGTTCTCCCAAGGCGTGGCGACAGCGGCGCGCTGGGCGTGCCGGGGCGCTGCGGCGTTTGACGCGCACGTCTTCTGGGCCGGTGTATTCCCGCCGGATTTGGACCTCGCTGAGGAGGTGGCCCCCTTGCGCGGGGTGCCCACGTGGGTGGCCCTGGGCGATGCCGACCCTTTCTTCAAAGAGGACTTGCTGACGGCCGCTTCGGAGCGGTTCGCGACGGCGGGCATCGACCACGATTTGGTCCGATTCCCAGGCGCTCATCACATCGATGCGGCCGCTTTAAGCCAAATCCTTTCCCGCCTCCGCTAACAGCTCCACCAGCTCCCGGCGCACCAAGTAAATGCTGCGGCGGCGATCCAACGGGTCCCGCTGGCGCTCGACGAGGTCGATGTCCCGAACTCCTTGCGACCACGCATTGATTTCGTTCACGGTTCGGCTCCGGCGCGACCGGCGCGTTTCATCGGTCTCAAGCACTCCAAATCCCAACGCATCATCCAACTCCTGCACCTCGAGCTGATTCCCCGCATGGGGCGCCAACAGCTCCATGTTCCGCCGCACCGCTGACGGCAGTTCCAACGGAACCGCTTCTTCCCCGCTGCGCTTCCGCCAAACCAACGTCCCCATGCCTAAAATCACCCCGATTCCGGATACCCCTGCCATGATCCACCACGGATTGAAGGACGCAAAGGCCTCCTGCGATTCCGCCCGCGGACTTGGAAAGGCCACCGGCATCCATTCCCCATCCTGCAGCATCAGCTCCACACCGCCCCTTGCGGGACGTGCGGCCAACACCTGCTCCGGCAAGGTGTGATGCGCCGCGGGATAATATGCGTTGCCGAGCACGTCCAACCAGCCGAACACTCCGCCGTCATCCGACCACACAAACGCGGCACTCCCCGTGGACACCGCGTGATTGATTTGGCGCAGGAAAGGCCGCAAGCGCCCCACCTCTTCCCACTTCGCCAACTCCGTGTCGCAACGCCAGATCGATGACCTGCCAAACACCCCCCACAACGCTCCGGCCTGGGCCCACGGGGCCACTTCGGACCATCCATGTGGCAACTCCTCCGACCCCATCAACTCCCACTGTCCCTGCTCCACGCGCATGAACTCCCCATTGGGAAGCACCCGCCGAACACGCCCTCCGTATTTCACCAGGTGGCCTCCCCAGGTGTCCTCGAACTCCTGCAAATCGAATTGGGAAGGAGAGTGGGCAACCGGGGCAACCGGAACCCCGTGACGGACTCTGGTTTGCAGGTTGAACATGCCGTACAAACCGACGAGGTTCCCTTGCCCTTCTGGCATGGCGTTGAGTTTGAACCGCACATCAAACGTCACCGCGTCTTCGGGCACGTCGAGGAACACGTAAGCATGGCCCGTCTCCCCATCGAAGCGCAGCCCTTGGTCCCACGGCGTTTTCACCAACTCCGCCCCTCCTTCCCAGGTGACCTCTTCGTAGCTCGGACGGGCCGACCGCGGTTCAGCACCATCCAGCGTGACGGTCCCGACCAACGGCAGGGGCGGGTCCACTGAGGTGCCCACGTGATAATCAAGCACCGCTGCCGCGTCCAAATGCCCATCCATCAACACGAACTCATCGATGTCCGCAGCGACGTGATCCACCCACTTCACCCCAAAAGCTGCCCCCAATTGGACCATGCGGTGGTCAAAATTTAGCCCCTCAGAATACCCGTCGAAGCACAGCTGCCCGTCAACCGCCACCGCAGTTTCTCCCCGCGGACCTCGGGAGTAAGTGACGCGGTGCCACTCCCGGCCCATGTCGAGTGGCAGGCACGGGCGCTCAGCGCGGGGCTCGTAAATGAGGAACTGCACATCGACGCAGGGAACCTTCGAGCGGCTCGTCACCGCAGGCTCCAAGGTGGGGATGTGGTACCGGTGCACTGCGCTGGAATGATCGCCCAGGGACCAAATGCCCGACTCGGCGACAAGCCAATCGCGTTCCGGGCGCCAGGTTTGGCCTTGCAACCATTCCACCCGCATCGGTTCGGGCAAATCGAAATCCTGCTCGCCCATCGGTTCCAAGGCTTCAAGCGCGAGGCGCGACCAAACGGGCTGGGCGGTCTCCGGGGCTTGGTGACAACGCACCACGTGCAACCGGCGTTCCTCCGGATCGAACGCCACCACATCGTCCACCCCATCCCCATTGAAATCCTCCACGCGCACAAAGGACCCCGTGGTCAATTCGGTGAGGTTGTGGTAGTTCCACTCCCCGCGCTCAACGTCGTAGGTGATTGCGCTCAAGACATCTTGAACGGCGCGATAAATCAAGGCGCCCCCCGCCCACTGTGGGCTGTGGTGGTTGATCAATTCTCCCGCATCGGATGTGCGAATGACGGTGTGGTGCCATGCGCCTTCCTTCCACGTCCAATGGTCAAACCCGCCGTCGTATCGGCTCCCGACCAACAAGCCGAAATTCCCGTGAAGGTCCTGCTGTACATCCCACCCCCCGACCGGTTCTTCCGTGGGCAACCAATTCCAGGCCGCAAACGATTCGGGCGCCTCTCCAAAGGACACCCCCAATCGATCCCCGACTTGAACGATCAAATCCAACCGGCCATCTCCGTCCACATCCTCGAGGTCCACATCATCCGCCGCGCTCCCCAAATCCTTCAACCGCACCATGGCCCCGTTGCGCTCGAGCAGCAAACTGTTGTCCGCCCCATTTCCAAAAATCAGGCCGTGGCCTGTGCAACGCAGCGCACCCGAAACCGGTTCGGTGATTTCCCGGAACAACGTGAGTTCACGGCCCTCGAACCGGAATCCCTCCAGCTGGTCACCAGCGCCTTCGCCTGTGATTCGGAGCCAAAGCAGCGGCGGATACAAGGAATTGAATTCAGCTTCTTCGTAAGCGATTTGGGCAATGCTCCCCTTTTTTGTCAACACCAATTCCGCATCCCAGACGCCCCCGTTGCACGTCCCCCAGCACACCCAAACGCCCGCGTCATCCGCATAGAGAAAATCGAACGCCCCATCGCCGTCAAAGTCCCCCGCCCGAAAGTCCACCAACGCATCGAAGTTGCCTGCCAGCGTCTGCACCGTGCGCACGCCAAATCGGTGGCTCCAATCCAATGCATTCAATGAATCAGAAGCCTGCACCGATGCTGCTACCAACACCGTGAACACCCAACACACCGTGCGTTTCCCCATGAATTGTTCTTGACCTGTGCCTAAGGTAGGCGGATTCCGGCAAACTGAGCTTGCCATATAAGTTCATATAAGAACTTCGGCAAATCCCGTACTTCCATGTAAATTGCGGCATACCTGAAGAAACGATGAACAGCCAGATTTCGACGACCATTTTAATCGCCGCCGGCTTGGTGTCGGCCCAGTTCACCTTTGCACAACGGGAAACGTGGCCCCATGCCTTGGGCGCGGAGGAGCGGCAGCACGTGGAGCGCGTTGGGTTTGCGCCCGCCTCGCACCGCGGCATCACCACCCCGCCGCCATTCGACGACCTGCGCACGTCGGCTGAATGGGAAGAAATCGAGGCGCTGACCATTTCATGGACGTCATATCCCTGCATTCAGAAGCAGATTGTGGCGGCGGCAGCGGCGGAATGCACGGTCATCATTTTCGCGGATGACCCCGACGCGTGCTCGGATTATTTGACGGGTGCTCCGTGTGGTGGGCCGTTGGATTTGGCCTCGGTCCAAATCGTGAACGCCGATTACAACAGCATCTGGATCCGCGACTACGGTGCCACCACCGTGTACGGTTCTTGGAACGACGACCGCCTGCTCGTGGACTGGATTTACAACCGGCCGCGGCCGGAAGACGATGTCATTCCGGACGTGCTCGGGACGGCAATGGACATTCCGGTGTACAGCACGACGGCCGAACCGACCGATTTGATGGGGACGGGAGGCAACTGGATGAGCGATGGGTTTGGGACGGCCTTTGCTTCGGAGCTGGTGTTCGACGAAAACACGGGCGGCAGCACGTGGTGGACCTCCTACCCGGACCACACCGAGGGCGAGGTTTTGGACATTGTGGAGCAATTCCACGGGGTGGACGAATACGTGCTCATGCCCACGCTGCCCTACGACGGCATCCACCACATCGACATGCACATGAAGCTCCTTGATGAGTCCCGTTTGCTGGTGGCGGAATACCCGGAAGGGGTGGCCGATGGCCCCCAAATCGAAGCGAACATCGAATACGTGCTCGCCAACTACACGACGCGCTGGGGAACGCCGTTCGAGGTCATCCGCATCCCAAGTCCGCCCGAGTCGGGGTTCAATGGGGGGTACCCGAATCAAGGCGGAGATTATTTGACCTACACGAACAGCGTGTTTGTCAACAACACCCTGCTCGTCCCGACGTACTACGAGCAATACGACACGACCGCCCTGCGGATTTACGAGGAACAGCTTCCCGGATACAACATCGTCGGCATCGATTGCGATGGCCCCGGGGAGAACATCATCCAACTCAGCGGCGCCATCCACTGCATCACTCACAGCGTGGGCGTAGCCGATCCGCTCATCCTGAGCCACCTGCCTTTGCCGGACACCGAGGACACCGTCAACGATTATCCGGTCACCGCCACCTGTTCACACCGGTCCGGGATAGCCACAGCGGAAATGCGGTGGCGCGTAGCCGGAACCTCGGACTGGAACACGGTCGCCTTGACCAGTGCAGGCGGGGACGAATTCACGGGGGCGCTGCCTGCGCAACCGGAAGGCACCGTGGTGGAATACTACTTGAACGGCGTCGCGAACAGCGGCAAAACGGGCAACCGGCCGATGCCGGCGCCGGAGGGCTACTGGAGCTTCCGGGTCGGTGAACTGGCCCAAGGGATTGAAGTCACCGCAGCGGCCTTTCAACGCCCGGCGTTCCCCAACCCGGCCAGCGCCATCACGTGCATTCCCTTGCAGTTGCCCCGGTCCACCTCAGGCAACCTCCGGGTGCTCGATGCCACGGGGCGCGAAGTGCAGGTGTTGCACACCGGCTCCTTCCCCGCCGGTGAAAGCAAGTACTTTGTGGACGCCAGCGCGCTCGCGCCGGGAGCCTACGTCATCGCCCTGGTCCTTGCCGATGGGCGCACCAGCAGCCAGCGGCTCATGGTGCGGTAAGCACTCAGTCCCGGCGGCCGCCGAACAGGCGAAGCAGGAACAGGAAGAGGTTCACGAAATCGAGGTACAAGGAGGTTGCGCCCAGAATGGCGAGTTTGGTCGCCGGAGCGCTGCCGTATTCAACCCCTGCGCCGATGCGCTTCACCTTTTGGGTGTCGTAGGCGATGAGCCCCACGAAGACGAGCACGCCCACGATGCTGATGATGTAATCGAGTGCTGGTGAGCCGATGAACCAGTTGACCACGCTCGCCAGGATGACGCCGATGAGCCCCATCATCATCAACTTGCCGAAGGACGTTAGGTCCGTTTTCGTCGTATAGCCCACGATGGCCATGACCAGGAAGGTCAGGGACGTGATGCCGAAGACTTGGAAAATGGTGGTGCCCGCATAAAGGATGAAAATCGAGCTCAGGGACAGGCCCATGACCGTTGCAAAGCCCAAAAACAAGGCCACCAAGGCGCCCGCTGACCACCGTTCAAAACCGAGGTTCATCGCCAACACAAACCCCAACGGAGCCAACATGATGACCCACCCCATCATGGACATGCCGCCGCCGGCACTGACCAGCAAGGAAAATCCACCGGAAACCGCGAAATAGTAAGCCACCACGCCGGTCAAGAGCAAACCGGCTGTCATCCAAGAAAACACATTGGCCACAAAGCGGCTCACGGACGCTTCGTCTTGGACGATTGCGTCATCGAAGATTTGAGGAGTATCGTGTTGATTCATGCCGCTAATTAACGACACAATCCAACGAACGGCTCACCCGGTTTTGCCAAGGAATCTCAACGTCAGCGCTTCGACAGGGCGAGTTTCATGAATTCCTTGCGCGTCTTGGGATCTTCGAGGAACACGCCCGTGAAGGCGCTGGTGGTGGTCACCGAATTCTGCTTCTCCACGCCCCGCATCTGCATGCACAGGTGCTGGGCTTCAATGATGACGGCCACCCCGCGGGCCCCGAGGGTTGCTTGGATGCAGTCGCGGATTTGCTCCGTCAAACGCTCCTGCACCTGCAACCGGCGGGCAAAGGCATCCACCACCCGGGGGATTTTGCTCAACCCCACGATGTGCTGATCCGGGATGTACGCCACGTGTGCCTTTCCGAAGAACGGCAGCATGTGGTGCTCGCAGAGCGAATACAACTCGATGTCCCGGACGCAGACCATTTCATCGCTCGCCTCCTCGAAAAGTGCTCCGCGCAGGATGGCCTCCGGATCGGCATACATGCCCGCCGTCAACACGGCCATGGCTTTCGCCGCCCGCTCCGGCGTCTTCACCAATCCTTCCCGATCGACATCTTCACCGATGCGTTCGAGCACCTCGCGGTAATTGCCCGC